>JAFGFY010000194.1 GCA_016930795.1 Deltaproteobacteria bacterium | reverse complement strand
GAACCAAAGGAATATTCACCGAGACCTCAGGCCGCCAAATCAGGGGAATTCTCACAATTTGACATGGACAACATGGAGGAGGACTAATGTCAGGCCTTTCAGTTCTCCTCAGGGTGTTCCCCCTGGTGCAGGGGGAGGCGGACGATAATCGTTGTTGTGTCACTCCCGACGCGCACATCTATCTTGCCTTTAAGCAATCGGACGATTCGATGGGTAATGTAAAGACCACGACCCCTTCCTTCCCCCTCCAGCAGCTTATAACGTTCTTCCTCGGAGATGAGTCCCGTATTGGTGATCTCGGCGCATGCCCAGCTCCCATCCGTATACGTCTGAATGGAGAGAATGCCCCCTCGGAGAGGAATGGCGTTGGTGGCATTGTTAAGGAGGTTATCCAGAATCCTTTCCAGGTGTAAGGGTTGACAGTAGACATGAAGGGGATCGTGAAAGGGCCCCTCTTTGAGTGTGATATTCTGCTTGAGTTGCTCCTTGATGGCCTCTGTGTTGATGTCAAAACGATTCTTAAGGACCCGTGTGAGGTCTACGACTTGCTCTTTGCCGACTTGATAAAGACTGAAGGCCATTTCCTGTAGGCGACTCGTCTCTTCCTGAAGGATTTCAAGGTATCTCGTAATCTTGGATTCCTTGTCTCTCAGACCTTCTTCCTCAATGATTTTTTTAAGCCTTCGCGCGAATCCGGCCGTAGCAATGGCCGGGTTTTTGAAATCGTGAAGGATATCGTCAAGGCGTTCCATTCTTTGGGCCTTCATGAGTTCACGACCCAGAAATAAGAAGATCTCGATTTCCTCTTCCGTATATCTCTGCCTCTGGTCCAGAGCATCAAAAGTCATGAAATGGGTGATTTCCTGTCCCACGTTGAGGGGAACGTAGAGGATGGAATTGATGTTGTGGTCGGCTGCAAATTGTTTGAGTTCTCTTGACACAAGGGCACTTTTTTGGGGGGATATAACCAGAAGATAGGACATGGTAATCACTTCATGGGGAGATTCTTCGTGAGGTTCTCCCGGATTCAATATCAACTCAAACGCCGGTTCACTGTTGATAGGAAATCTCTTTCCCACACCGTGATACCCTATTGAATCGGGATATCCTGCTTCAAGGACCACATGCTGGAGATCATCAGCCACTGAAAAGAGGGCGCAACTCTGAACATTAATGATATCTGCCAATTCAGGGATGACTCGGTTGAAGACATCCTTCATCTTTACACCTTCCCGAGAACCCAATCTCAGGAAGATTTTCCGAACGATCGTCTCTTTTTTTTCGTTGAGCCTGTACATGGCAAGTATCTTTTTCCGGGCAATGACAAAACGAAGCCTCCCGGCCATATGCTCAGCGATGGTCACTTCCAATGGGGTGAAGGATCTGTCCTTTTCGGAATAGTAGATCTGAATGACCCCCACAATATCACGCTCATAGGGGGAAAAACGGGGTATTTCAAATGGGATGGCCATAAGTGAGTAGGTTTTTCTTCTCTCCGCACCCTCCTTGTCCTGATATAGGTCCTCCTTAAGAATGTTGGGAACCAAGAAGGTTTGAAGATCTCTAACAACCTTTCCGGCGATACTGCCTTCCAGGGGGATGAAGGTCTCTCTGGATTCCTCTACGGAGGGATATGACCCGTAGGAGAGCAGATGCTCTGAATGGGGGTCATATACTCGCACGGAGGCTGATTTGGCCTCCAGAAAGTCAACCATGTACCGGGTGACCCTGGCGAAGATTTCAGGTTCCGACAGGTCTGGGTTGATTTCAATAATTTCATCCACCTGTTTAGAAATTTGGGTCATGAAATCCGGAAAAACCTCTTGTTTAACCCACTCCATGAGGTGAATCCAGAAATCGTCCTGGAAAGAAAGGTTTTGAGCCCAAGGCTCTTCCTTTATAGCCTGTATCAGTTTATCAGAGTCTTTCCACATTCGTTGTCTTAGTCTCTGTTTTTCGATGAAAGGGATGTTAAGCCTTCAAATCTTCTACACCCTGATAAATCGTGTCGAAGAGTTCCTGGACATCATTCTTCTCAAGACAGGAAAAGGCCACACGGATATCCGTCTTTCCGAGGGAAATGAGTCCCGCACCATATTTTTCAAGCAGATGGACCCTGAGTTCTTCAGCATTCACGGTTTTCAGCTTTAGACACATAAAGTACCCTGAATTAAAGGGATACACATCCCACGCCCGATTATATTTGTTGTTTGCCAAGACCCGTTTTACTTCCTGAGCGCGGTCCTTCATGATCTGGAGTTTTTCTTCTTTCTCTGCCGCGTAGGTATCGGACTGGAATGACTTTAGGAGCATGGATTGACTGAGATGAGAGGCATTGGAAATGGACCCTCTCACCGTGCCGGCTGTCTTTTTTTCCAGGGCATCATAAACCGGCCCCGGATCGCCGTTCACTGCAGCTCCATAGGTAATAAAGCCGACCCGAAGACCCCAAACATAATTTTCTTTGGTGGCGCCATCCGTTTTGACGGCCAGCAGTCTGGGATGCCTGTTGGTAAGGCGGGTGAAAATGGATTCTTGGAGTACCTCATCTTCATAAAACAGTCCAAAATAGGCGTCATCGGTGATGGCAAGCACATTGGTTCCTTTTTTGGCCACATCTTCTAGGATCTGCGCGATGCCATCCCCTTCTTGAGCGGTAACAGTGTAACCCGTCGGATTATTAGGGAAATTCAGAATTAGAATAATTTTCCCCCTTTTATCTGCTTCTGAATGTAGGCATTCTTCCAGGCCTTTGAGGTTGAAGCCATTCTCTGCGTTAAAGAGAGGGTAGTTGACGACTTCAGCACCTCTGCGGACGCCAAATATCATGCTATAGTTGCCCCACATCTTATCAGGCAAAATAAGGACGTCACCAGGTTCAACCCACAGGTCTGCGAGCACGCTTAGAGCGTGTGTGATGGCGTGTGTCACCACAGGGAGACTCAGGTCTTTACCCTGCAACGAAGGATTTTTCCGAAGCATCTCCTCTTTCCAAGCCTCGCGAAGGGGCATGATTCCGAAGGAGGGCGCATAAGTTAAGGCCTCATTGGGAGACAGGCCTTGGATCATAGCCATGACGGAAGGCAGATACATGGTTTGGCCCTTCTCCGTGGCCATACCTATGGTGGCATTAAACTTGTGTGCCTTTTCTTTAGCTTCAGCGCTCTGTGTTAGTATCCCCTTGGGGTAAAAGAGATTTTTGCCGACTGTAGAGAGCATTTCATAGATGTGTACGTTCGCCTGTTCAATGATGTTGTTGAGTTCCTTCGCTAATGGATTCACGATATTGTCCTCCCGGTTCCCTTGTCTCGGTCTATTTGATTGATTCTCATGCCGAGCGAGATCCTCTATCTATCGCTTCAATTGAGGCCATCTTCTTCATATTATATAATTAGCGATCCCCGGGGGAGTATGTCAAGAAGAATTGGAGGGCCCTGATGCACCAGGGAATTTCCAACCTCCTCAATTCCCCGTGTCCATTAACATCATGCGATGGTGGATTTTGAAAGGGAGGGGAGTTGCCAAATTGTCTTGACTCGAAATGCGATGCCTTTATATATTCAGGGGATTGTCAGTTTGAGGGAGTTAACGATTCTATTCAACGAAAGGAGTTAGAAGCAGATGAGAGACGTAGTGATCGTATCCGGTGCAAGGACACCGGTGGGGGCCTTTGGCGGATCCCTTAAGAATACACCCGTGGTTCACCTTGGCGCCCTGGTTTTGAATGAGACCCTGAAAAAGGTGGGATTGAGGCCTGTTGCGGCCGATTCTCTAAGCCGGTTTGATCCGGATTCCTTGAAGGGCAAAGGTATGGTGGAGTTGGAAAAGGCGGCCTATGACTATGATGATTCTCTTCAGCCCGTGCAGATTGATGAAGTGATTATGGGAAATGTACTGGGAGCCGGTCAGGGTCAGAACCCCGCCCGGCAGGCCATGATAAAGGCTGGAATCCCCAAGGAAACCGGTGGGTTCACAGTAAACAAGGTCTGTGCTTCGGGGATGAAGGCAGTGGCTCTCGCGGCGCAGGCCATTGGTTCAGGGGAGGCGGATATCGTGCTAGCAGGAGGCATGGAGAATATGAGTCTGGCTCCCTATGGCCTACCTGCCGCCAGATGGGGGGCACGAATGAACAACGCCGATATGGTAGACCTGATGGTCTTTGATGGTTTGTTTGAGATCTTTTATGGATATCATATGGGGATCACGGCAGAGAATATTGCCGAGCTTTACGGAATCTCAAGGGAAGAACAGGATGAACTGGGAGCCCTAAGCCATCAGCGGGCCAGAAAGGCCATTGCAGACGGAGTTTTTAAAGACGAGATTGTCCCTGTGGCCGTGCCTCAGAAAAAGGGTGATCCCCTGGTTTTCGATACGGACGAACGCCCCATGGAGACGAGTGTGGAAAAGATGGCTAAACTTCGTCCTGCATTCAAAAAGGACGGGACCGTGACGGCCGGTAACGCCTCCGGGATCAATGACGCCGCCGCTGCGCTTTTACTCGCATCAGAGGAGAAGGCCAAAGAACTGGGTCTCAAACCCCTCGTGAAAATAAGGGCCTACGCTTCCGGTGGAGTGGATCCCGCCTATATGGGCTTGGGACCCATACCAGCGGTCCGAAAGATATTGCATAGAGAAAAATTCAATATGGACGATTTTGACACGGTTGAACTTAATGAGGCTTTTGCCTCTCAGGCCATCGCCTGCATTCGGGAGTTGAAATGCGACATGGAGAAGACCAATCCCCTGGGGAGTGGTATCTCCATCGGCCACCCCATAGGGTGCTCGGGGGCTCGCCTTATCGTGACCCTGTTGGGAGAGATGCTTAGAAAACAACAGGCCTTAGGTCTTGCCGCGCTTTGTATTGGCGGAGGCCAGGGTATGGGCATGGTCTTGGAGAATATCCAATGATGATGAGATTCTTAGGAGTAAGAAACAGAATAGAGTCTTCTTGTTCATTTGATCATTGCCTTTGGCAGAGAGGTGCAAGGCGCAAGGCGCAGGGCACAAGGAACACACTCAAGGATCTTATCCCTGTACCGTGAGCCTTGCACCTTGGGCCGTATCGCACGAGGAAACAGCTGAATTCGGGGATAACAATGGCATACCGCATGTCTTTTACAATGACACCAGTAAACGAGGAGTGAATAATGGACTACAAGACGATTATTTATGAAGTGAAGGAGAAAGTGGCTGTAATAAAGTTTAATAGGCCCAAGGCGCTTAATGCCATTAACTCTGATATGCTCAAGGAGTTGAGTGACGTTCTTAATCAGATCGAAAGTAATCCGTCCATCAGGGTGTTAGTCCTTATGGGAGAAGGAGAAAGGGCTTTCGTTGCGGGGGCGGATATTGCTCATCTTGCAAGTCTTTCCCCGATCGAGGGGCGGGATTTCTCTCGACAAGGGCAGGACCTATTTTTCCGCCTCGAGAGCCTCTCTATCCCAGTGATTGCCTGCGTCAACGGCTTTGCTCTCGGAGGGGGAACAGAAATCGCTATGAGCTGTGATTTTATCTACGCATCGGAGAAGGCCAAGTTCGGACAGCCAGAAATCAACCTAGGCCTTATCCCTGGGTTTGGAGGAACCCAAAGGCTGCCCAGGATTATCGGGAAGGGTAAGGCCAAAGAACTATGTATGACCGGCGGGATGATCAATGCCGCGGAAGCGAAGGAAATCGGATTGGTAAATAAAGTATTCCCTCCTGAAGCCCTTTTGGAAGAGACCATGAAGACGGCCAACACAATAGCCCTGAAGGGAAGAGTGGCCTTAAAGGGAATCAAAGACTCCATAGAACGAGGTTCTGACGTGGATCTCAGGGATGGTTGCTACATGGAGTCGGATACGTTTGGGCTATGCAAGACAAGTCCGGACGCAAAGGAAGGTATGACGGCATTTTTGGAAAAAAGGGATCCTCATTTTCAGTAAGCGCTCATAAGAAATGGATTTTGAATTAACAGCAGAGCAAAAATCGTTTAAAAGTACCGTAAAATCTTTTACGGAAAAAGAATTCAAGCCGAATGAGCAAATCCTCGACCGTCCGGAGGATGAATCTGAAGAAATCATCAGGCGATTGGGCGCGTTGAAGATGATGGGCATCGCCGTTCCGGTTGTATATGGAGGCGCCGGACTGGACAGCGTAAGCTACGCGCTGGCTCTTATAGAAGTATCCCGGTGGTGTGGGCATATCGGCGCCGTCATGGCGGCCCACTCATTATACTGTTTTACATTGATGGCTTCAGGGTCGCACGAACAAAAGGTGGAATACTTACTCCCCTGTGCGTCTGGGGAAGCCGTAGGATGCTATGCCCTGAGTGAAGCAAGTGCGGGGTCGGATATTTCTGGAATACGCACAACAGCCGTCAGACAGGGCCATGAATGGGTGATCGACGGTAAAAAAGAGTATGTCACAAATGGCGGTATCTCCTCGTATTGTGTTGTCGCCGCGGTGATACACGATGGAGGGGATGGGAAGGAGATCCGTTTGTTTGTGCTTGATCTCAGGGCGACGCCCGGGATCAGATTAGAAAGCATGAATGATCAAGTAGACACTCACGCTTTTGGGACCTCAGGGCTTGTCTTTGAGAAAGCAAAGGTATCCGAGAGGGCCCTCCTTGGTCAAAACGATAACGGAAGCGGGTGGATAAGGTCGTCCCTTGATATGGTACGAATCGGCATTGCCTCACAATCTGTAGGAATAGGGCGGGCCGTTCTTGAGGAGTCTATCAAGCATGCTAAGACAAGAGAACAATTCGGTAAACCCATAGGATCTTTCCAGGCTATTCAATGGAAGCTGGCCGATATGGCCACTGAACTTGACGCGGCTGAACTCATGACGCTGAAGGCGGCATGGTTAAAGGATAATCAAAAACCGTTTCACAAAGAGGCAGCGATGGCTAAGAGCTACGCATCAGATGTTGCCATGAGGGCCTCTATCGAGGGAATTCAAGTCTTCGGCGGATATGACTATCGTATGAAACACGCCATGGAACGTAGGATGAGGGATGCGAAAATATGTCAGATCTATGCAGGAACCAATGAGATCATGCGTCTGCTCATAGCGGAGAATCTGGTGAAAGGGACTTGAATAGTGCCGATCCATAAACGGCCCTTTTGGCCAATCTCTGCGTCACGCTTCAGATTGTAATCCTCGAAATACTTCAATGTATTCCTGTGGTTACAAACTTCGCGTTCCTTGACCTTGGCCAAAATTCCTCCTTTCTGGATGGACACTAAATAGAAATAAGGTCGAATTGGATAATGGGAGATGTTGCGGAGAAGATTATCAATGGGGAAATCCGAAGCGTGGCTCGGCTTATACGCGATATAGATGATGGACTTCCTGAGGTCCGGGAGACCATGAAGGAACTCTATCCCCATACCGGGAAGGCGTATGTCGTTGGCATTACGGGAGCCCCCGGCGTGGGGAAGAGTACACTAGTCGACGCGGTTATTGGGAGCTTGAGAGAAAGAGGAAAAACAGTGGGAGTGCTAGCTGTGGATCCCACAAGTCCATTCAGCGGAGGGGCCATCCTCGGCGATCGTATCAGGATGCAACGTCATAGTACTGATCCGGGTGTGTTTATTCGATCGCTAGCGACACGGGGGCAGTTTGGGGGATTAACACAATCGACCCGATATGCGATCGACGTTTTGGACGCTATGGGGAAAGATTTTATTATTGTCGAAACAGTCGGTGTGGGACAGGATGAAGTGGATATCGTGAAGGAAGCACATACGACTGTGATTCTTGTGGTTCCTGGAATGGGCGATGATATTCAAGCGATAAAAGCGGGGATTCTTGAAGTAGGCGAAATATTTGTCATCAATAAATCGGACCACCCCGGCGCCGAGAAAACCGAAAATGACCTGAGAGCCATGATCGCCTTGGGGAATAGAGATAATCGAAAAAATGAATGGGAGCCGTCAATCATCAAGACAGAGGCGCTGTTCAATAAAGGCATATCGGAGCTTCTTGCTGAGATCGATAAGCATTCTGAATACCTCCGCAAGATATCGAGCAGCGAAGGGGCTTCAAAGAAAAAGGAGAGAATCAGGATACTGCTCCGTGATATGGTCACAAATCGTTTGATGGAGATTTTTAGCAGTCAGTTGGTGCAGGATATTCACTTCGAAGAAGCTGTGGAATCGATTTACCTGGGAAGAACCGACCCCTATACAGCGTGTGACAAACTCCTCCTTTCACAGGACTTCCAGCCATAATCAATGCTCCTGAATTCGAATCCCTCCCTCATTCGTTTGAAGAATGCCGTGATTGTAAAACCTTTTCAAATATGGGAAGGGTCATGGTGTCTTTTCGAAGTGACTGTTGGGAGGCCTGGTTGATATATTTTAGCTAATAGAGTATACAACTATTGGAAAACAAATGAGAATTAATGTGGGACGAACAACCTTGGGAACTAACCTCACCTTTGAACAAGGGCCGATCCGGCCGCCTAATGAGGCCAAGAGCCTTCTTCTTCGGATTACACGAAATTGTCCATGGAATCAGTGCCTCTTCTGTCCTCTTTACAAGAAGAGCCGATTCTCCCTTCGAACAGCAGAGGAGATCAAAGAGGATATTCAGACGATCAAGGACATTGTCAGGGATATCGAATCTCTTTCTGAGAGACTTGGTTTCAGTGGGAAGGTCACTGAGCAAGTGACCAGCGCGATCTTGAGCAGTCCCAATTACAACATGGCTTACCGAAGTGTCGCCATATGGCTCTTCTATGGGACAGGGGGCTGTTTTTTGCAGGATGCGGATAATCTGGTCATGAAAACAAATGACCTGGTGGAGGTGTTGTCTTTTCTTAGAAAAATGATTCCTCAAATCACTCGTGTCACGACTTACTCGAGGTCCAGAACCATCATCCGCAAGAGCGTGGAATCCCTCCGGGCAATTCGAGAGGCCGGACTGGATAGAGTACATGTGGGACTTGAGAGCGGCTATGATCCACTCTTGAAACTGATGAAAAAAGGGGTCACAGGAATTCAACATATAGAGGCTGGCGCAAAGGTAATGGAAAGCGGCATGGAGCTTTCCGAGTATGTGATCTCGGGTTTAGGGGGGCGGGAATTGTGGAAGGAACACTCTGTTGAGACAGCCAAGGTTCTCAATCAGATCAATCCTCACTTCATTCGTCTTCGGAGTCTGAGAATTCCTGGTAAAGTCCCACTAACTGAGAAAGTGAAGAATGGCGAGTTTAAGATGCAGAGCGATGATATGCTGGCTGAGGAGATCAGACTTTTTATTTCATCACTGAATGGAATCACGAGCAGAGTGAGCAGTGATCATATCATGAACTTGCTGGAGGAGGTGGAAGGAAAACTGCCTGAAGACAAGGGAAGAATGCTGGATGTGATCGGCAAATACCAGAGTCTTAGCGATTCCCAAAGGATCATTTACCGACTCGGCCGCAGAGGAGGGGCCTACCGCTCTACCGATGATCTCAGGTCCGATACGACCCTCTATCAAAAGATAGAACGCCTTATTAAAGAGTTGGAGGAAAAGGGGGGACGTGATGCAGTGGAGAACTTTATAACGGAATTGGCCGATCAATATATATAAAGATTCCACTTTTCCGGGGAGAAATGCTCAAGAGACAAAGGCTTTTCTTTCGTTAAAAAATAATATCTTTTTTGACGTCTTTTCAATATATTATGT
>JAFGFY010000193.1 GCA_016930795.1 Deltaproteobacteria bacterium | reverse complement strand
GAGCGCGAGTGCTTCAGTCTCAGTGACTGTCGGGGGAAGCCCAACTCAAGGGGATGATCATGATCATGATGGAATACCTGATTCAGAGGATCCTGATGACGATAACGACGGATTGTCTGACCTATGGGAGCAAGCCTATGGATTGGATCCATTGGACAGTACTGGAGTAAACGGCAGACATGGGGACTTGGACGGTGACGGCTGGTCAAATCAAGAGGAATATGAAGACGAAACAGACCCTTCTGACAGTGCTTCCGTTCCATCGTTATCTGCCATTCAGATCGCAGAGAGCATTCCAAAAAACCTTTCAGGAATCAACGACAATCACCGTGTGCCCCATGATACCTCATTCTCCCTTCGTATTGAAGCCTTGAACGGCATTGATATCACAAACACAAACAGTATCCGGTTTACAATAGACGACGGTGGTATTTTTGACTATAAGAGAAACCTTAGCAACACATGGGTTGTCAGAGTGGTCAAATTCACCGAAGATCCCAACACAAACGTAGGCCATTTATGGGTTACCTATTATAAATCATCTGAACCGACCTCCTACCCCTATAACACCTATCCCTTTGATACCTTTATCACCATCAAAGTGGACATTATGGACAGAGAAGGTTTTATATTGGAACAGACTTTCACCTTGAGGGTTGAGACTCAAGCTGAAAACGAAAGCGCTCAAGAATTAGCGGATTTTCCTGGTGTCAGCGCTATTGATCCTGGAGATCCTGACCTTGGAGGAGACTATGATGCTGGAATCCAGGTCGATAGTGGTGACCTTGTGGGTGCCAGGATCATTTACAATAGTGACGAACCTCTAGAGCCGACATTCGGTTTTTCTAGTGGAATACCACCATTGGACGTGGAAGGGATGAATGGCGTGGGGATACCGATGGTTCTTCAGCCTCACGCAGTCTTCAGAACTCCTGTAAGAATCTTCATTCCGTGCCCTGAATACTCGGATCTCAGCGAGCTCTGTGTTATGCTTCACAACGGAGAAGAATGGGTCGCGGCATGTGATGAAAATGGAGAAATCCTTCCGGGAGGCGAAGGATGGATGGTAGCCGGTTCACGCATAAATCATCATAATGGGGCCCCGTCCACAATCGAAATCCAAGTGTACCACTTCTCCGCTGTTCAGGCAGCAGCCGATGCGACTACGAACTCCGTAATTGACGAAACAGAAGAGATACCAAACGAGACAGAAGACACAGTAGACGAGGTAGAAGATGAGGGAGATGCCGCGGATAGTGTACAAGGAGGAGCAACCGGTGGTAGCGGCGGCGGTTGCTTTATAGGCACGGCAACACCTTCGATCTCAAACAAGGGATTACACATGAACCAAGGAAATGAAAACCTAATTCTCTTATTGATATCTGTTCTTGCAACCATCCTCGTTCTGGTAATCACGAGGAGGTTATGGGTTTTCGATTTCGCTTCTTCCTTGACAGGTTTTTTCTTACCTTTTCCTTTCGACGCTAGGACCGCGAGCTTGTCCCTCAGATATCTCGAGTGATATCAAAAGCTCGTTGTCAATCCATCCTCTATCTATTCTTTGCCATCTTGTTCGGGGGCTCATTTTTCAAGGCCTGACTTTGACCATTTCATTGTTGGATACAGGGTTTTAGTTGTATCAACTGGGCGTTTACCCTATTGACTTTTCAGACAAATCAGTGAGAAAGTAGATCTTTGAGGCCTTTTCGCGATGAAGAATAGAATCCGGTGGGGTGAAGGGCAATCTGCAAGGTCTGATAACACCTTGAACAGAAGAGGCATGACCCATTTCGGATATCGGCTTGTTCCTGAGAGTGAAAAAAGGCTATATGTGAAGAAACTCTTTGATATCGTCGCCCAGAAATATGATTTCATGAACACCTTGTTCAGTTTTGGAATCCATTTTCTGTGGAAGCGAAGCGCCGTGAAAATGTTGGAATTGGGGCCGGGACAATCGGTCATTGATCTATGTGGTGGAACGGGAGACCTATCAATGCTCGCCGCAAAGGCGGTGGGTTCGTCAGGTCACATCATTCTCTATGATATAAACCGGACGATGATGATGAGGGGATTGCCGAAGATAAGACACTCGGAACATGGGAAACATATCTATCATGTGCAGGGAGATGCAGAGGAGATTTCTCTTCCTGATCAGACAGTTGACGCGATCATGGTAGGATTTGGTGTTCGAAATCTGACACATATTGAAAAGGGGTTGACGGAAATGTACCGGGTGCTGAAGCCCGGCGGAAAGCTCGTATGCCTTGACTTTTCAAAACCCACCGCTCCTGCTTTCAGATTTCTCTATGATTGTTACTCCTTCTATATTATACCCCTGTTGGGATCGATTATGGTAGGGTCGTGGTCTGCCTACCGCTATCTCTATGAATCGATCCATATGTTTCTGTCTCCTGCTGAACTGACGGAAATGCTCAAAAGGGTCGGGTTCTTCCGTGTAACCCACAGAAGGATGACGCGTGGAATAGCCGTCATCCATCTGGCTGAAAAGCGGGAACTCCTTTACGCGGAAGAGGACCAGGTTTCGGTGACAATCTGAAAGAGGACATGATCCATGTCGTTGATGATGGTTTAAGTGGGCTGTTTATCATAAGAGGGAATGAAAAGATATGGGTTTAGGGAGTCAATGAATGGCAAAAAGTTTAACACAAAAAATCCTGGAAGCCCATCTGGTTGAAGGTAGACTTGTCCCGGGAGAAGAGATCGCTATCAAGATCGATCATACGCTTCTACAGGACGCAACCGGAACCGTGGCCATGATGGAATTCGAGGCGCTGGGTCTTGATTCCGTGAGGGTAGAGTTGGCCGCCCAATACGTGGATCACAATATCATGCAGGCGGACAATAAGAACGCGGACGATCACAAGTACCTTCAGACGGCATGCGCGCGATACGGAATACATTTCAGCCCTCCTGGTAACGGAATCTGCCATCAGGTTCATATGGAACGGTTTGGTGTCCCCGGTAAGACCATCCTGGGCTCAGACAGCCACACCCCCGGTGCAGCCGGTGTTTCTATGCTTGGTATCGGCGCAGGCGGCCTTGATGTGGCCATGGCCATGGCGGGCCGGCCCTATTATTTCCCCTGCCCGGCGATATTCGGTGTTGATCTTAGGGGAGAGCTTCCGGATTGGGTCAGCGCAAAAGACGTCATCCTGGAGATGCTGAGGCGATATGATGTCAAGGGGTGCGTGGGAATGGTGATCGAGTATTTCGGCCCGGGCGTCAAATCTCTATCTGCCACGGATCGGGAGACCATAGGAAACATGGGCACGGAATTAGGTGCGACAAGCACGGTGTTTCCGTCAGACGAGAACACAAGAACCTACTTGATGGCGCAGGGGCGAGGAACAACCTGGCTGGGGTTGTCTGCCGATGAAGGAGCAGAGTACGACCGATATGACGAGATCAATCTCTCGATGCTTCAACCCATGATTGCTTGCCCTTCATCTCCGGGGAATGTGGTAACCGTTACTGAAGTCGCAGGAACTCCTGTGGATCAGGTCATCGTGGGGAGTTGCGTCAATTCTTCTTTTCGTGATCTGATGGTGGTGGCCAAGATCATGGAAGGGCGCAGGCGTCATTCCGACACCAGTCTGCATATTAATCCTGGGAGCGTGCAGGTTGTTGAGAATATTACTCAGCATGGTGGAATGTCCCTTTTTTTGGCATCGGGAGCAAGAATTCATGAACCCGGTTGCCTGGGATGCATCGGGACGGGTCAGGTTCCGGGCACTGGTCAGATCAGTCTGCGCACATTTCCCAGGAACTTCCCGGGGCGCTCCGGAACAAGGGATGATCAGGTCTATCTCTGCTCCCCGGAGACGGCCGCCGCCGCCGCCCTCAAAGGAGTGATTACGGACCCTAGAGATCTTTCAAAGGAAATGGCTTACCCAATGATTAAAAATCCAGAACAATATGCTATAAACGCGGGCGGCATATTGTGTCCCCGGGAGACTTATCAGGATATCGAGATAAAGAGGGGGCCGAATATCAAACCCTTGCCCAATATGGAATCACTTCCGGAAACCTTGAGGGCGAAAGTGGCTATCATCGTCGAAGACAACATCACAACAGACACCATTATGACCGCCGGAAGTCAGGTTCTGCCTCTACGCTCAAACATACCGGCTCTGAGTGAATTTGTCTTTTCCCAAATAGAGCCTGATTTCCATAAGATATGTAAGGAAAAGGGCAACGTCATTGTGGTGGGAGGAGAAAACTATGGACAGGGCTCCAGTAGAGAGCAGGCCGCCCTGGCCCCCCGTTATCTTGGTGTGAGAGCAAAGATCACAAAGAGTTTTGCCCGAATTCACAAGGCCAACCTCTGCAATTTTGGAATTATTCCTCTCATTTTTAAAGATCCTAGGGACTATGAAAAGATGAATGTGGGGTCTTCAATCATCCTCGAAGGCATCAGAAAGCATATTGAATCGGGAGAGAAAGAGATTCCGATCAAAACAGATGGAACGACCATCGTGGCTTTACTCGACGTTTCGGATAGACAAAGGAAATTCCTCCTGGCCGGAGGTGCCCTAAATTTCGTCAGATCTGAGTTGAAAAAGGCTTAGAGAACATTATTCGGCAGGAGGAAAACACCCTTTAGGCAGCCATGTCGCCGCTGTCTTCTACGATGACCGTAGTTGTATCTCTCCCACGCTGCTTGGAGGGATCGATTAAATCGAGAAGGGCGAATAAATCCCCTGAACTCCCTTCGCCCAAACAAAATACGCTCATACCAATGACAATCGCGTCGCCTTCTTTCACTTCAACAGTGGCGCCGGAGGGTATTCGATGACCGTTCACAAGAGTCCCATTTCCGCTCCCCAAATCTTTAACCAAATACCTTCTCCCCACCCTCTTCACCACTAGGTGATTGCGTGAAACATGACTGTCATGGATTTGAATATCATTTTCGGCGGAGCGTCCGACAGAGACAGTATTTCCGTCAATGTTATAGGAGAAAGCCGCTTCCCCTTTATTCATTATTAGGCGAAGTTTCATTTGTTAGATGTTCTCCTTTCGATTATTTCATCTTAAAGCCAGAGAAGGCATTGAAGTGCATTTACCCAGCTAATTCTGCAAAAGAAATGCCAAAATAGGGTTTTCACCATTTATCTTTATATTTCAGGTAGTTGACTGAGTATGTCGGAGATAATAACCAAAACATGGTAGAGAATTACCCTTATGATGGGAAGTCTAATACCACAGTGCGGTATGCGATTCTACGTATCTTTCATGTGACGTTTGATCATCATAGTGACCTGACCCGACACTTATACCTACTGAGTTTCGCGTCTTCGTCTTGCTGGATTCAACGCCATACCATAGGATCCTCTTTTGCTTGACACATCAGTCAAATCTCTCCTACACTCACACCACAACAAAAGGAGTGCTGCCCACTACACTCGCGGGAATCAGGAGTTGATTCCTCAAGCACATTCTATTTCTTGATGCGGAGCAGGAGAATACAAGATGACCAAATATCCAAAACTGTTCAGCACTTATACGATTCGAAACACAACGTTCCGGAACCGCATCTTTTGCAGCCCCAGTCTGACCACCTGGCCGGATTACGCCGGTGCGCCGAATGAGGCGTATCTATATGATGTCATAGATAAGGTACGCGGAGGCGTGGCAGTCATCACGCTGGGGGAGACCAATGTCAACCGTTCCCATTCCAGACGCGGATGTGAGACGTTCCTCAGTCATTCCGAAGGCCATCCCCTGGAAAAAGTGAATAACTCGCCAACCAACGCCTACGCGAAAATCACTTCCGCCATTAGTCGCCATGGGGCCCTTCCCAGCATTCAGTTGTTCCATGCCGGTGAAGTAGCCCTGCCTCAGCTTTCGAAAGGACGCGGTATTTACGGGCCGAACACTCGCGTTTTGCCTGACGGCAGAGAGGTTCAGGCCATGGATTTGAGTGTTATGGAGGAGGTTTGCCGTGATTTCGAGGAAGCAGCCAAGACAGCTAAAATGGTTGGTTTCCGAATCATACAGCTCCATGGCGCACACGGATGGCTTTTGTCCCAGTTCCTGTCCCCGTTGACAAACCACCGCAACGATGAATTCGGCGGCAGCCTGGAGAACCGTGCTCGATTTCCGAAGATGGTGATCAATGCCGTTCGTCGCGGCATAGGCCCTGACATGATTATTGAATATCGTATAAGCGGCGATGAGCATTTGAAGGGCGGAATGCAGATCGAAGGGGTCGCTGAGTTCTTGAACATGGTCAAGGACAAGATCGATATCGCCCACATCTCCGCAGGCTCTTACTGGTCCGCCCCTCAGTATACCTTTCCAACCATCTATCAACCCCACGGCATCAACACGGAACTGGCCGCATTTGTGAAGAAACATGTAGATCTCCCCGTGACCGTTGTCGGTGGTTTTAGTGATCCCGCCCAGATGGAGAAGGTTATTGCTGAAGGTAAAGCCGATTTCATAGCCGTCGCGCGGGCGCTGATTGCCGATCCCGAGCTTCCCAACAAGGCCTATTGGGGGAAGGAGGAAGAGATCCGTCCCTGCATACGTTGCGGTAATTGCCTCGGCCTCAAATACTTCGGACACAACAATTGCGACGTCAATCCCATCGCTTGCAATGGTCCTTACATTGCCAACAGCATCAAGCCCGTCGAACGAAGGCGCCATGTCCTGGTCATCGGCGGAGGCCCAGGCGGCCTTATGGCATCGGCTATCGCGGGAGAGCGCGGACATGAAGTCATTCTTGTAGAAAAGAGCGATAGGCTTGGCGGTCTGTTCAAGCATACCGATCTTGATCCCTACAAGAAGGATTTGAAGCAGTTCAAGGATTACCTGATCCGTCAGGTCTATAAGAACAACGTCGATGTGCGTCTGAACACCGAAGGAACTCCCGCGCTTTTGGATGAGATCAAGCCCGAGTTTCTTATCGTGGCCGTTGGTTCCAGCCCCATCATTCCGAACATCCAAGGAATGGATCTTCTGCACAGCCTGCCGGCGTCAGAGGTATATGATCGTCTTGACGAAGTCAGGAAGAAAGTCGTAGTTGTCGGAGGCGGTATGGTGGGATGCGAAACAGCACTCTACTTGGCGAACAACAATCGAGAGGTCACGCTGATTGAGATGCTGGAGGATATCGCAAGTGATTCCAACCGAATCTATTATAGCGCTCTCAAGGAACAGCTGGAGGGCAAGGTCAATTGCCTGATGAAGACACGCTGTGTTGCTTTCATAAAAGAGGGCGTAATGGCAGCGGACAAAGACGGTAAGGAGACTCTATTGCCCTGCGATACCGCGCTGATCGCGGTCGGCATGAAATCCAACAGGGCAGACGTAGAGGCGTTGCGTGAGAAGTTCGGGTTTGGTCACTTTCGCGACATCGGTGATTGCTACAAGGTAGAAACGGTGCGGCAAGCCATTCATCAAGGCTACTTTGCTGCCATGGATATCATCTGAGAATCTGCTTGCTGAAAGGGCTAGTTGATTGCGGAATCAAATATGCACGAGATAGGAATCGCATTGCAGATTGTTGATATCGCAGCCGCGTCCATACCGCCCAATATTGGAAAGGCAAGGGTGGAAAAGGTGAATTTGAGAATCGGAAGACTGGCCGCGGTGGTGCCGGAAAGCCTGCGGTTCTGTTTTGAAATGGCGGCCAGGGATACCCCTCTACAAGGCGCCCGACTGAATATTGAAGAATTGCCTGTCGTTGCCAGGTGCCATGATTGTGGCACACAATGGACCATCAGTGGTCTGTTATTTCGGTGTCAAAAGTGTCAAAGCAGTTCAATTGAAATCATATCAGGCCGGGAGTTGGACATCCAGTCAATCGAAATCGCGGAAGGGGAAGATCATGTTTCTTAATAGCGATATAAAGAGACAGCATTATTTTCACCATGATGACTCTCATCATTCCGGCAGTCCTTTGCTTGAGAATGCCGGATTGGAGTCAATAACCAAGGAGAGCAGTGGGCGCAAGATTCAGGTGGTACGACGGGTACTCGATGTGAATGAAAGAATGGCCGAACAGAACCGCCGTATGTTTGCCGAAAACGGGACATTTGTCCTCAATGTGATGAGTTCCCCTGGATCAGGCAAAACCACCCTCCTGGAAAAGACACTGAATCGAATTGCGCCGGAAATGAGAAGCGCTGTGGTCGTCGGGGACATCTGCACGACCCATGACGCGGATCGGCTCGCGAGAACCGGCGTGCCGGTGGTGCAGATCAATACGGATGAATTCGGCGGCGATTGTCACTTGGCCGCCCATGTGATCGAGAGAGCGGTCATGG
>JAFGFY010000192.1 GCA_016930795.1 Deltaproteobacteria bacterium | reverse complement strand
GCCGGCGAAAACAGTGACCTGGTCTTTATCACGTCAGATAACCCCCGAAGCGAGGACCCTTTATCTATTATCGCACAGATCAAAGAAGGGATCATGGAATCAGGATTAACTCCTTTAGATGTTTCTGGTCAAGAGTTGGTCTCAGGATCGGGGTATATTGTTGAAGCGGATCGCCGTGAGGCCATCTGGAAGGCTGTTGCAATGGCGGGCGAAGAGGACCTGGTTCTCATTGCCGGGAAGGGCCACGAAAACTACCAAATCATAGGCAATCACCGAATAGCCTTTGATGATCGAAAGGAAGCCGCCTTGGCCGCGTCCTAACCTGTGGGCAATGACCGTTTGACGGCATCCAGTCAAATGTTAGGGGACTATACTTCATCTATGTCAAGACTCACTTATGGAAACATATGAAAGCCGAGTGGGGTGAAATAACTGCGGGGGCGTTGATTCCGGCTATGCATGGAGAATGGATTTCAGGCCACAAAGAGACCGTACTTCACGGTTTGAGCACAGATTCAAGAAACATTGCTCAAGATCAGCTTTTTCTGGCCCTGAAAGGTGAAAAATATGACGGACATGATTTCATCACTCAGGCGGTTAATCAGGGTGCTGCCGGTGTGGTGATGAAAAAGGGATACCACCCTGAAATACCCACCGGGAAAAAACCGGCCCTCATGACTGTGCCCGACACACTCAAGGCCCTGGGCGATCTGGGGAATTGGTGGAGACGACAACACCCTATTCCTTTAGTGGCCATCACAGGAAGTGTGGGCAAGACCACCACTAAAGAGATGACAGCTTGTATCTTGGAGCGAAGCACTCCGATCCTAAAAAACGAGGGGAATCTCAACAACCTGATTGGACTCCCTTTGACCCTGTTGTTATTACAGGAGACTCATCGGAGAGCTCTAGTGGAGATGGGTATGAATCGCCCCGGAGAGATTGCCCGTCTGACGGAAATAGCAAATCCTGATATTGGCCTTATCACCAATGTGGGAAGAGCCCATTTGGAAGGTCTTGGCAGTGTTGAGGCAGTGGCCCGAGCAAAAGTGGAATTGCTGGAGAAAATCTCAAAAAATGGCCGGGTGATTTTGAATGGAGACGATCTCCTTCTTATGAAGATGGCATCACGATTCAAAAGAAATGTCATAACCTTTGGTCTTGGATCAGAGCACCCGATTTACGCCAAGAAGATCCGAAGTCTGGGCGAGAAGGGGGTCGCTTTCGAGCTTCAATGTTTCGGACGATCCAGGGAAGTCGAATTAAACGTCCCCGGGATTCAGAATGTTCTAAATGCCCTGGCAGCGTCTGCTATTGCCTTTTGTCTTGACGAGTCCCTTGCCGGTATTGCTGAAAGTTTGAAGCGTTTCAAAGGGATAAAAGGACGATTTACCATCTCCCATCTTTCAAGAGATATCACCCTTGTGGACGACACATATAATGCGAATCCATCCTCACTCAAGGCTGCCATGGATACGGTGAGGGAACTTACTAAGGAACCCAGTAGGGTGATCGTGGGTTTGGCGGATATGCTTGAGCTGGGAGATGAGACAGTCACCGCACACCTTGAAGCCGGCCATATGGTGGCTGAATTGGGACCTTCTTGCTTTATGGCCATGGGAGAGCACGCCCGGCATATGATAGAGGGCGCAGTAAACAAAGGATTTCCATCGAACAAGGCCATGGTAATCCACGGGCATGAAGAGATGGTAAGGGAAATAGAAAATATTATGAGACCTGGAGACATTATCCTTCTTAAGGGTTCCAGGAAAATGCAGCTTGAAAAAGTGGCAGAAAGTCTTGCGGAATATCAACGCACAGACAATCTTAACACCTGACAAGGCTTATAAATGCTCTATAAACTCCTTCATCTGTTTCAACCAAACATCTCCTGGCTGAATGTTTTTCGATACATCACATTCCGAACCATGCTCACGACCCTGACCTCCCTGACGCTCTTCTTCATCCTTGCCTCGTGGGCTGTCAACAAGCTACGCTCTATGCAAATGGGACAGTACATACGCGATGACGGACCGCCCAATCACAAAGAAAAGGCCGGAACTCCCACCATGGGAGGTTGCATAATCCTTCCTGTTATTATGCTGTCCATACTTCTCTGGGCGGACCTGAAGAATATCTATGTTTGGCTGATCATGTTGATCATCCTCGGTTTTGGATTTGTAGGATTCTTGGATGACTACCTGAAGAGTGTTAGGAAGGACAGTTACGGCCTGAGTGCAAAGGCCAAATTCTCCCTGCAGGTCCTAGTGGCACTGATTGTGGCCATTGTCCTATACCTCTATCCCGGTTTCGATTCTTGCTTGAATGTCCCTTTTTTCAAAGCCTTAAAACCTGATCTGGGATGGTTGTATATTCCTTTGGCCGTATTTGTCATCGTAGGGGCATCCAATGCGGTAAACCTCACCGATGGTCTGGATGGTCTGGCCATCGGCCCCATCATTGTGGCCTTTGTCAGTTACCTAGGGTTTGCCTATCTGGCGGGGCGTGTCGATTCATCCGCCTACCTCCAGATTCCATATGTCGCCGGCGCAGGAGAGCTTTCCGTGTTGTGTGGAGCTGTATTCGGAGCCAGTCTCGGCTTCTTGTGGTACAACGCGCATCCTGCAGAGCTCTTTATGGGGGACGTGGGGTCCCTTCCCCTTGGAGCCATCTTGGGCACAGTGGCTGTGATAACGAAACAGGAACTCGTTCTTGTCCTTGTTGGAGGAATATTTGTTGTCGAGGCCCTCTCGGTCATTATTCAAGTCGCCTACTTTAAAATGACCGGTGGGCAAAGGATTTTTCGTATGGCCCCTATCCATCATCATTTCGAACTGAAGGGATGGGCTGAATCCAAGGTCACCGTTCGCTTTTGGATCATAGCCATTATACTGGCGCTCATCTCCCTGAGTACCTTGAAGTTGAGATGATGGGTGATGAGTGTAAACCAAATGAAACTCGAAGTCACAGAGCTATTTGAGAAGAGAGTGCTGATTGTCGGTTTTGGAAAATCCGGACTCTCCGCTGCCCGATGGTTAGCCGCACAAGGGGCACTGGTAACGGTGAGTGAGCGAAGAGAGGCCCACACATTTGAAGCGGCATTACGCCAAGAGATTCTAGAACTTGGGATAGAATTGGAAACAGGCCCGCACAGAGAAAAGACCTTTATGGCATCAGACATGATCGTCGTCAGTCCTGGCGTTCCCATTGACCTGAAGCCTTTATTAGCCGCCAAAGAAATGGGAATCCCGATCATCGGTGAAATGGAATTGGCCAGCCGACTGATCGATACACCCATGGTCGCCGTAACCGGGACCAACGGAAAATCCACTACCACTGCGCTTTTGAGTTATATAATCAAGAAGGCAGGGCGAAAAGTGTTTGTGGGGGGAAACATCGGAACGCCTCTTATGGATTACGCCTACGGCGATCAAAAGGCCGATTATGCCGTGGTGGAGGTGAGTAGTTTTCAATTGGATACCATGGAGACGTTTTGCCCCATGATTTCCCTCTTGCTTAATATCTCGCCGGACCATCTGGATCGATATCCCGATTACGAGACCTATGTCCATTCCAAACTCGGGATTTTCAAAAATCAAGGGCCTGGGCAGTACGCCATCATAAATGATGACGACAAGGTTTTATCCCAATACAGCCCAGGCGGAGGAGTATTCGAACTCCGCTATGGTCGTGAAAAGGGAGAAGGGCGCCAAGCCTTTATCAGCGGCTCCACGCTCAAGGTTTGTCTGACGGAAGGAAAAGAACAGACCTTCCATCTCGATACCTTCAGGTTGCCGGGAAAACACAACCAGGAGAATCTTATGGCGGTGGTCTTGGCTTGCAACGTCCTGGACATCAGACCTCAGATCATTCAGGAGGCCATGGATGACTTTCAAGGATTGCCGGATCGGCTAGAACATGTGGGGACAGTCGAGGAAGTGGACTTTTACAACGACTCCAAAGCCACCAATATCGATGCAGCGGTAAGATCCATCGCCAGCTTTGATAGGCCCATCGTCCTCATAGCCGGTGGTCGTCATAAGGGTGCGGATTACTCTCCCCTCGTCAAGGCGGCTGTTGGAAAGGTGACTAAGGCCGTATTCCTAGGAGAAGCCAAGTCTCTTTTAGCACATGCCTTTGAGCCCCTTATTCCCTTCAGTCTGGCAGAGGATATGAGGGATGCGGTCTCTCAATCATTCTTATCCTCCAACCCAAAGGGTGTCGTACTGCTGGCACCCGCGTGCTCCAGCTTTGACATGTTTACTGATTTCGCCCACAGGGGAAGGGTTTTCAGAGAAGAAGTAAAGAGGCTTCACCATGGCGATTAAGAAACATACATATTTGGGTTATGACTATTCTCTCCTTATTCCAACCCTTATACTACTGGGCTTAGGGCTGGTGGCTATCTATAGCGCCAGTACCATTCTTGCGGCAGAGAGACTGGGAGATAGTCACTACTACCTGAAAAGACAGGGACTGTTTTGTCTCGTGGGTCTATGTCTGTTGATATTGGGAAAAAACATCCCCTACACACTCTACCAAAAACTCACCTATCCCCTCCTTTTCGTTAGTTTGGCCCTCTTGATCTTACTCGCGATTCCGGAAATGGGTGTAAAGGTAGGAGGGGCCACAAGATGGTTGCGATTCGGCCCCATTTCATTCCAGCCCTCGGAACCAGCCAAGTTGTCCCTGGCCATGTATATGGCCTATTCCATGGCCAAAAAAGGACCCGACATGGCCTCTTTCTCAAAAGGGATTTCACCACACATTCTTGTGGCAGGAATCTTTATTGGACTCATTCTCCTACAACCGGATCTCGGTACATCCGTGATCATTGGGAGTTGGGTCTTCATCCTTGTCTTTGTCGGAGGTGCGAGATTGCATCATCTCCTGAGCGTATTGCTCTTGTCCGTGCCTATTCTTCTTTGGCTGGTTTGGCAGGCAGATTATCGCCTCAAGAGATGGTGGGCCTTTATCAACCCATGGGAAGATCCCCAGGGACTTGGATTTCAAATCATACACTCATTTTTGGCCTTCGGCTCCGGTGGGATCTTCGGTGTAGGTTTGGGGAACAGCAAGCAAAAACTCTTCTATCTGCCTGAACCCCATACGGATTTCATTCTCTCTATCGTGGCCGAGGAACTGGGATTGATGGGTTTCGCCGTTGTCATTCTCCTTTTTTCCGTATTGATTATCCGGGGGATCAAAATCGCTCTAAACGCCCCCGATCTCTATGGAAGCTATCTGGCCCTAGGGATTGTCACGTTTATAGGACTTCAAGTCATGATCAACGCGGGTGTGGTCATGGGGTTACTCCCCACCAAAGGGCTTGCATTACCCCTGATCAGCTATGGAGGATCATCATTGGTTGTCAGCCTTTTAGGCATCGGGATACTTCTCAGTATCTCTGCAAGAAATGAACGGGAATAGGTCTAGCTAGATGAAGACAGATATTTTGTGACCAAGAGTCGAAAGGTTCGAGCATAGAAACAGTATGGCTTCTTCATTTGACATCCCTTGGTCAATTTTTAGCATTCCGAGTATGCCGGTTTGCCTACACGCTGAGATATTGTGCCCGAAAGGCAGCTATTTTGAACGCGAACAAGAATGAAATACGGGTCATTATCGCTGGTGGCGGCACGGGAGGGCATCTCTTTCCCGGCATAGCCATCGCAAAGGAGCTTGAAAAAAGATATAGCGCAGCAGACATTCGTTTTGTCATCGGCCGAAGAAAGATGGAATCGGAGATATTGTCCCGTTTGGGATACCCCCAAGAGGCAATCCAGGTGAAGGGCATCAAAGGTCGCGGTGGGAGAGAGGGTTTCATGGTTCTATTCAGCTTACCATACAGTCTGTTCCAATCCTTCTCTATCCTCAGGGGATTCTCACCCCATCTGGTTCTTGGCATGGGTGGTTACTCTTCAGGCCCGGTCTGTGTGGCGGCCAAACTGATGGGCATCCCCACGGCAATTCATGAGCAGAACTCATTCCCAGGGTTGACAAATCGTCTTTTGGCAAGGGTCGTGGACAGGGTCTTTATCTCATGGGCAATCAGTGAAGAACATCTCTCGGGATCAACGCCTCGTCTCACGGGAAATCCGGTTCGTGAAGAACTCATTGCAGGAGCGGATGTCTATGAGAGGACAAAACCAGGGTTTACCGTCCTGGTGGTGGGAGGAAGTCTGGGGGCACGGGCCGTGAATAAAGCCTTTGCGGCCGCATTGGAGATATTAAAAACAGAGGGCAAGATGCCCAACGTCATCCACCAAAGCGGTGAAACGGATTACGACCGAGTTGTTCGGGACTATGAAGAGAGAGGAATCAAAGGAGATATTGTGCCGTTCATTCAGGATATGGGGGCGGCCTATGGCCGAGCAGACCTGGTCGTCGGCAGGGCTGGAGCCACAACGGTCTCCGAGTTGGCAGTTCTAGGAAAACCCTCTATTCTGGTCCCATACCCTTTTGCGGCCAACAGGCACCAGGAGATCAACGCCAGGATGCTGGTTCAGGAGGGAGGGGCTAGGATGATTCTGGAGAAAGATCTCAGCGGGGAAGTCCTCTCCGGTCTCCTAATGAAATACATGGATGATAAAACGGCATTGGAAGAAATGGGAAAGTGTGCGGCCAGAGTGGGTAGACCTGATGCAGCCAAGGTGATCGTGGATCATCTGGAAGAAATGAGGTCCTGACTTGACACCTGACCTTTTGGTTTTATGACACAGACACGAACAACAAACAACGAACACCTTCGAACAATGACGACATTCGGCAAGGCAAAGCACATACACTTTGTTGGAATAGGGGGTATCGGCATGAGTGGTATTGCCGAGCTTCTACTCAATCTTGGATATGAGGTCAGTGGATCCGACCTCCAAAATTCCCCGATAACCGCGCGGCTTGCCGATCTCGGAGGAAAGATATTTCATGGACACAAGAAAGAATACATAGGGGACACGGACGTGGTCGTCTATTCCTCGGCCATTGCCATGGACAATCCCGAGATTCTTGAGGCAATGGACCGGTACATCCCTGTCATCCCCAGAGCGGAGATGCTGGCTGAGTTGATGAGACTCAAATACGGCGTGGGTGTGGCCGGTGCACACGGCAAAACCACCACCACTTCCATGATCGCCTCCATTCTCACCAGCGGAAACCTGGATCCCACGGTGGTCATCGGAGGAAGGTTGGATATCTGGGGGGGCTCCAATGCCAAATTGGGCCAGGGCGATATTCTCGTAGCGGAGTCGGATGAGAGTGACGGCTCTTTCATCACCCTGTCTCCCACAGTGGCCGTTGTCACCAATATGGACCATGAACATGTAGACCATTACGGTGATATGGATACCTTACGAAAGACCTTTATCGAGTTTATCAATAAAATCCCTTTTTACGGGCTTGCCGTCATCTGCCTGGATAACAAAGAAATTCAGGGCATTATTCCACATTTGAGAAAGCGCTATGTCACCTATGGTATGAATCCCCAGGCAGATTTGCAGGCCCGGGATATCGAGAAAGGGGTATCAGAGTCACGATTTGAGGTGGTTTACCGGAATCAGTCTTTGGGCAGAGTTGTCGTCGGCATGCCCGGGATGCATAACGTCCACAATGCCCTGGCGGCTATAGGTGTAGCCCTGGAGATCGAGATTCCCATTGAGGCCATACAAAGGGGTCTTAAGACTTTGGGAGGCCTTGCAAGGCGCTTTCAACAGAAAGGGGAAGAGCAGGGGATCATGATGGTGGATGATTATGGCCATCACCCCACAGAAATCTCCGCCACTTTGGAAACGGCAAAGGACTGCTGGCCTGAAAAACGCCTCGTAGTGGTCTTTCAACCCCACAGGTATTCTCGAACAAAGGCCCTCTATGACCGCTTCACTATCAGTTTTAATCAGGCCGATGTCCTCATTCTGGCGCCCATATACTCCGCAGGAGAGCTTCCCATAGATGGTGTGGACGCAGATTGGCTTTACCAAGGGATCAAAGAACATGGGCACCGAGAGGTGACCCTGTGTAACAGTAAAAATGAAGTCTTACAGGCCCTTCTGGACCTGACAAAACCGGGAGATCTGGTCCTAACCCTCGGCGCAGGGGATATATACCGAGTGGGAGAAGAGTTTTTAAAACGGCTCGAAAAGAGACAGCCCTAGGATGGGGGTATGTCCATCAGGATCTATCGGAACGCTCAATACGATGATCGATAAAAGACATAAAGAAGCTCTCATAAAGATCGTTGGCAAGGGGGCTCGGTTCCATTGTTCCATGGCCCAGTACACCACATTTCGCATTGGAGGTGAAGCGGATGCCCTCTGCTTTGTGGAGAGGTTGTCAGAACTTCAACAAACGGTCTCTTATTTGGTTCGTGAGAATATCCCATTTTTTATAGTGGGAAAAGGGAGCAATCTCCTCATAAGAAACGGAGGATTTGAAGGGATCTTGATCATCATGAGGGGGGAGCTGGCTACCATCGAAACCGACGAAGAGAATACTCCGGAAGTAACGGCCGGCGGCGGCCTCGGGCTCAATGCTCTGGTTACTTATTGCAGTCAAAAAGGATTAGGAGGACTGGAGTTTCTCGTGGGAATCCCCGGTACTGTGGGCGGAGCAGTAGCCATGAACGCTGGAGCCTTTGGAGAAGAGGTGGAGGGTGTGGTTGAAAGCATCCAGGTTCTCACCCCTCAAGGGAAATTAGAGACAAAGTACCGCTCTGAACTTGCCTTTTCATATAGAAACCTGTCCCTTCCGGAAAAAAGTATCGTGGTCAGGGCCAGTTTTCGATGTGTGCAAAAAAGTCGAGAGATGGTTTCCAGAAAAGTGTCAGACTATCTTAAGAGGCGAAAGGCCACTCAACCTCTGGAATACCCAAGTGCTGGTTCAATCTTTCGAAATCCTAAGAATGATTCCGCGGGAAGACTTATTGAGAAGGCAGGTTTGAAGGGGAAAAAGGTTGGAGGAGCGATGATTTCACCGAAACACGCCAACTACATAGTCAACACCGGAGAAGCCAAAGCCGAAGATGTGCTGACCCTGATGGGGCTCGCCAGACAAAAAGTGAAGGAAGATACAGGGATCGTGTTGGAAACGGAAATAAGAATCATAGGGGGCAAGCGAGAGAGTGCCTAGGGAGAGAAAAAAACCTGCTCTAGAGAGACAGGCCGTGAAGAGAAAGAAACGGAAAAAACCTTCTCGTCTCTGGAAACTCATCGTCTTATTCGGCACATCTACGCTCAAACTGTCCTTCCTATTGGCTGGGCTGACTGTTCTGAGTCTCTTGTTCCTATGTGTCTACCAATATCTGCTCACCTCACCATACATCAGACTTGAACAGGTGGTCATTGAGGGGGTGGAAACAGAGTTGAAGTATGAATTGCGTGCGATGTCCCAGTTGACCACGGATACCAGTCTATTGGCCATACGTCTCAACGATTTGAAGAAGAGGTTAGAAAAGCATCCATGGATTCAAACGATCCACGTGGAAAGACGGTTTCCTCACACATTGGTCATTCAGGCCAAGAAAGAAAAACCCAGGGCCATGGTTGTCACCGATGGGCTTTATTATATGAATCGATTGGGGAAGATCTTTGAAAAGGTCGATCCAACCGGCGATGTGGATTTTCCCTTGATCACGGGGATCTCCACGACAGGTGAAGAGATGGAAAAACAAGTACAATTGGCGGCCCATATCCTGAGGGAGATTGAAGGTGAAGAAGAAGCATGGTCCCTAGAAGAATTGTCCGAAATCCATCTTGAAAAAGGGGGACATGCGTCTCTCTATTTCCGTTCACTCCCAGCGGCCATCGTCCTGGATGGAACTCAAACGCACAAGAAGATGGACGATCTGAAGCGGCTGGTCCGACATCTTGAGAAGACAGGGCAAATCCGAACGGTCAAGCGAATCAATTTGGATTACACAGATGGGGGCGTTGTCTCATTGAAACTATGAAATCACCTTTAGACAGGCCATTTCGCGAGGCAACAAAACCGCTCTTTTTGGGAAGGAGACAGGATTGTGGCTGGAGAAATCATTGTAGGCTTAGACATTGGCACCACTAAGATCTGTGCAGTCGTGGGCGAGGTGCATCCGGACGGAATCGAGATCGCGGGTATCGGTTCTCACCCTTCAGAGGGTCTTAGGAAGGGTGTTGTGATTAACATCGAAAAGACCGTCAATTCAATCAAAGAAGCTATTGAAGAAGCCGAGACCATGGCAGGTTGTGAGATCAGTTCTGTCTACACCGGCATCGCCGGAGGTCATATCAAAGGATTTAACAGCCATGGCGTCATCGCTCTTAAGGAAAGAGAGGTAACAAAGATTGACATTGACAGAGTAATTGAGGCCGCCAGTGCGGTGGCCATTCCCATGGACCGAGAAGTGATCCATGTCCTGACACAGGAGTATATCATTGATGAGCAAGATGGAATTACTGATCCTCTGGGGATGTCCGGTGTTCGCATGGAGGCCAAGGTTCATATTGTTACCGGTGCCGTCACTTCCGCCCAAAATATTATCAAATGCGCCAACCGGGCCGGACTGGATGTCTGTGATATTGTGCTCGAATCATTGGCATCCAGTGAGGCGGTGCTATCTGAAGAAGAGCGTAACTTAGGGGTGGCATTGCTTGATTTCGGTGGAGGAACCACGGATATGGCCGTCTTTTCAAGGGGTTCCATTAAACATACTTCTGTTCTGACCCTTGGTGGTGATAATCTCACCTATGACATTGCCATAGGCCTCAGGACACCAAGAATGGAAGCGGAAAAAACAAAGATCAAATACGGATGTGCACTCTCCTCCTTAATCGGGAAGGATGAGACCATCGAGGTCCCCGGCGTGGGAGGAAGAAAGCCTAAAATCCTGTCGAGGCAAATTCTAGGAGAAATCATAGAACCCCGTGTTGAGGAAATTTTCACACTTATTCACAACGATATACATCGATCCGGATATGAGGATCTGATTAATTCCGGTGTGGTGATCACCGGGGGATCAGCGGAACTCTACGGCATAACGGAGATGGCGGAACAGGTTTTTAACGTGCCTTCACGCATAGGTTATCCAGAGGGAATCAAAGGGCTTGTGGAGGTTGTCAATAAACCCATGTACGCAACAGCGGTAGGCCTTGTGCTTTATGGGGCAAAAAGGACCAAAGGAGGAAGGAAATTCAGGATAAGAGATACGAATATCTTTGGTCGAGTGACAGATCGAATGAAAAAATGGTTTAGAGAAGTTATCTAATAATATCTATGAGGAACGTAAAAGAGGAGGGACATCCATGAAATTTGAATTCGTAGAGGAGAAGGGGAACACGTACAACGCCAAAATAAAGGTCATTGGCGTTGGCGGAGCCGGCGGAAACGCCATAAACAACATGATTGCGGCCAAGCTCAAAGGGGTGGAGTTTTTGGTTGCCAACACGGACAGCCAGAATCTTGAGTGCTCGGCCTGCACTCATAAGATTCAGCTTGGCCCGTCGGTCACCAGGGGCCTCGGAGCAGGCGCTGATCCCGAGCTTGGTCGCCAATCAGCCGAAGAGTGCGTGGATGAAATCAAGACGGCCATCGGCGCGTGTGACATGATTTTCATTGCGGCTGGTATGGGAGGAGGGACAGGGACCGGCGCGGCCCCCGTCATTGCCCATGAGGCTCGAGAAATCGGTGCCCTAACCGTTGCTGTCGTTACAAAGCCCTTCCAGTTTGAGGGAGAACGAAGGATGCAAAGGGCACTGGAAGGCATACAGGAGCTGAAAAAAGAGGTAGACACGGTGATTGTCATCCCCAATGAACGCCTCAAAGCCATCGGGGATAAGACCACGCCTTTTAAAGAACTCATTGTACGTGCTGATGAAGTCCTTCTTCATGCTGTCCAGGGAATCTCTGACCTTATTCTCAGCAGTGGGTTTATCAACCTCGATTTTGCGGACGTCAAAAGGATCATGGAGCAAATGGGAACGGCTATCATGGGGACCGGAAAGGCCACTGGAGAGAATAGGGCTTCTGAAGCGGCTCAAAAGGCCATTAACAGTCCACTCCTTGAAGATATCTCCATCAGCGGCGCAAGAGGCCTCCTGATGAATATTACAGGCCCTTCGGACATGACCATGGAAGAGATCGATGAGGCTTCCAGCTATATTAAGCAGGAAGTGGACGAGGAGGCTGAAATATTCTGGGGCGTGGTTTTCGATGACACCATGAAAGAAGAGGTTCAAATCACGGTCATCGCCACGGGTATCGAAAAAGGCCGGTACGGTAAGGTGACCAGACTTCGCGATGTCACAGCTGAGGAGGCAGTGGACGCGTGGACAGTGAAAAGAAACGGCGTCGCCTTAGAAACGCCGAGTTTCCAGAGAACAGAGGAATTGCCGGGCTTAGACGAGATGGACGAGGAAGTCTCCAGAAAGAGGGGCTTCCTCAAACGGGCCTTTTCCAAAGACAATCTTGATTATCCCACCTTTCTCAGGGCCAAGGCGGATTAATCGAGAACTCGGGGATGCATAAACAGGCTTAATTCGTCCCCATTCCGTGGAGCTGTTTGCGTGTCGAATAAGATCATCTCCCTTTATCGCGCCAGATTGGCCGGGGAAAAGGGAACAGTGAGAAAAGATTGGGGCGGCAAGATATCCGTTGCCCTGGTCTATCCCAATCACTACCATATCGGCATGTCCAACCTGGGATTCCAGATTGTATATGATCTGTTCAATAGGAAAGAAAAAGTCGTTGCTGAACGTGTTTTCTTTCCTGAAGACCAAGAGATGTCCCTCTATCTGGAATCAGAGAAACCCCTTCTTTCTCTGGAATCCCAGACCCCACTCGAGAAATTCGATCTGGTGGCCTTTTCCCTCTCTTTTGAGAATGACTATCCCAACATTCTGAAAATCCTTCAGCTTGGCAAGATTCCTCTTCGCTCGGAAGAAAGAGGTCATTTACATCCTATTATCATGGGCGGCGGGGTGACCACTTTTTTAAATCCCGAGCCCTTGGCTGATTTCTTTGACCTTTTCCTTTTGGGGGAGGCCGAAACAAGTCTCGACCCCTTCATCACCCTGTTTGCGGAGCTCAGCCGCACCTCCGAAAGTAGGCAAGAAATATTGCGAACACTTGCTCAAAACACCGATTATGTTTACGTCCCTTCTCTTTATCATGTTGAGTATTGCAGCGACGGGACTATCCAAGCCATGGAACCCAGGGATACCGGCATCCCTCAGAAGGTAAAAGTTGCGCATGATGATCATATTAATGACTCCGTTGCGGTTTCCACCATTCTGACACCGGAAACGGAGTTCAGTGACAGGATCCTCGTAGAATTAGGGAGAGGTTGTGGACACTCCTGCCGTTTTTGTGCTGCCGGTTATGTCTACAGACCTCCAAGGATTCGGGACGAATCCCGGTTACTCTCTTGTTTAAATACTCTCATGGAAAAGCATAAACGTTTGGGCCTGCTCAGTGCTTGTGTATCAGATATACCGGGGATAGAGCGCATGACAGGACTTATCGCGGACAAAGGGGGACATTTTTCTATCTCCTCTTTGCGGGCCGATACCTTGACGGAAAAGATGCTTGAAGATCTTAAGAGGGTGGGGCAAAGGAGTGTGGCCATCGCCCCAGAGGCTGGCTCTGAGAGGCTCCGAAGGGTCGTGAACAAACATCTGACACGAAATCAGATCAGCAACGCGATCCGGCTCATAGGTCAAAAGGGCAAATTCAGTGTCAGGCTCTATTTTCTGATCGGTTTGCCCACGGAGAGTCGTGAAGATGTGACCGAGATCGTAAAGCTGGTCAAACACATCAAACACCATCTCATAAAAGAATCAAAGTCACGTGGAGAAATAGGGCAGATCAAATTGAGCCTGAATTGCTTTATTCCCAAGCCTTTTACGCCTTTTCAATGGTTTCCCATGGAGGATATCTCCACCCTAAAAGAGAAGCAGAAGTGGTTGAAGAAGGCTTTAGGCAAAGAGGGCGGAATTAGGGTCAGTTTTGACGTGCCAAAATGGGCCTATCTTCAGACCCTCTTGTCCATGGGAGATAGGAGAGTGGGCTCCTTGCTTCTCTTATCCCATCAACTGAATGGGAATTGGACCCGGGCTTATCGCTCATCTGAACTCAACTCAGATTTTTTTGTTTATCGACCCAAGGCGCTTGATGAAATCCTGCCTTGGGATTTTATGGATCACGGTATCTTCAAAGAACATCTGATCAAGGAATATAGACTGGCTCTAAAGGAACAGGAATCTGAGGTCTGCCAGGTGGGAACATGCGATCGATGCGGTGTGTGCAGCCCTCAATCAGCGATGAACGGTGCTCCTCTAACACCTTAGCGCTCGTCACTCCGACTTCACTGTAATAATCCGGGCCCTGACAGAATCCACCTGATTCTTCTCCTTTCACAGGTAGGCAAAGCAAATGCGCCACT
>JAFGFY010000191.1 GCA_016930795.1 Deltaproteobacteria bacterium | reverse complement strand
TTGCTGTTTACTCAGGGCCCTCTGAGAGCTCGAACGAACGAAGTGAGTGGGCGAGATAGTGTTAATAAAATGAGCAGGAGATTCTTTTTTGGACTCCTGCTTTTCTTTTTGCCGAAAAAAAGGTTGACTTATGGTACTTTTAAGTATAACTTTGAATAAACTTAGCAAAATCTTAGGGGTAACTATAATGCCTCAATATATTAGCGCGAAGGAATTCAGGCGGCGATTCTCAGAGATTGCCGATGAGTTGAAACGAACAGGGGAGATCGTTGTTCTCAAGAGATCAAGACCCCTATTCAGGGTTACACCGTTCGAAGAGGTTCCATCGGATCTTCTCGATCGCGCTGCCACGATCAAAGACCATGGTCAGCCTGATCTGCAGGAGATCTCTCGGATCGTTCATGAGCTGCGACGGGTATAATGAGGATCGTTATTGATACGAATGTCGCTGTCTCCGGTTTACTGTGGGACGGACCGCCTAACCAGATCCTTAAATGGGTTCAGGGGGGCACACTGACGCTTCTTGCTTGTGAAGAGACAGTCGCTGAACTCAAGCGTGTGATACAATACAAGAGGTTTTCCAAACGGCTTGCCACGCTTAAGGTTTCATCGCTGGAAGTCTTCGCTTATTATTCAAACCTCGTCTTCTTCGTTCCGACTCCGGACCAGATCCCCGATGAGATTGTGGAAGACCCGTTTGACAATGTGTTTCTTGCATTGGCTTCGGAAAACGGATCTAGACTGATCGTCTCTAGCGACAATCATCTGCTGGAACTGAAGTCGTACAATAACATATGGATTGTCACGCCCAGTGAGGCCTGTCAGGTGATCGAAAGACTTGTTCACACTGTTTAAGCATTTTTGACCTCTCGTCATCTCCCTGCGGTCATGAGGGTTCATCCGCCTTTTTCTGCTCAGCTTAGTAATAGCGCTTGACGATATGGGCTATGCCTAATATAGAATGAAATCAAGAGATGCTACGTCCGAAGTTGAGAGGTTCTGGAAGATGAATCATAGAAAAAAGAGGATTTTGGTGACCGGAGGCGCGGGTTTTTTGGGTTCCCATCTATGTGATCGTCTTGTCCAAGAAGGGCATGAGGTTATATGCCTGGACAATTTTTTTAGCGGCAGCAAGAGAAACATCGAACATCTTTTGGAAAAACCCAATTTTGAATTGATGCGCCATGATTTGGTGCAGCCGATTTTCCTCGAAGTGGATGAGATATATAATCTGGCCTGCCCGGCATCGCCCATCCATTACCAGCATAACCCGGTCAAGACCGTTAAGACCAATGTGATGGGGGCGATCAATATGCTGGGTCTTGCTAAAAGGGTCAAGGCCAAGATTCTTCAGGCCTCCACCAGTGAGATCTATGGGGACCCCAAGGTTCATCCTCAAAGGGAGGACTATTGGGGAAACGTGAATACCATAGGGCCCCGGTCCTGCTATGATGAAGGCAAGCGTTGCGCGGAAACCCTGTTCTTTGACTATTACCGCCAAAACCATGTCAATATCCGGGTGGTCCGGATCTTTAACACGTATGGGCCGAGAATGCACCCTCATGACGGACGCGTGGTTAGCAACTTTATTGTACAGGCATTGACAGGCCAAGATATAACCGTTTTTGGTGATGGAAGCCAGACCCGATCTTTCTGTTATGTCGATGATCTGATTGATGGCCTTATTCGAATGATGAACGGGCGGGATGACTTTTTTGGACCCGTAAATTTAGGAAACCCAGGGGAGTTTAGTGTGTTGACCCTAGCGGGAATGGTCATCGAGTTGACTGACAGTCAATCCAGGATTGTCTTCAGACCTCTTCCTAGGGATGATCCGCTTCAGCGCCAGCCCGACATTGGCCTGGCCAAACAACATCTGGATTGGGAGCCGAGAGTCGACCTACAAGAAGGATTGATGAAGACGATTGAGTATTTCAGGAAGACTCTCTAAACCCTCTTATACTTACACCATAGCAAGGTGCTTCTTATCAACCATCGTTGAGGATCGTATTCAAATGAAAGGCTTGGGAGAATAGACGTGATTAAAAATATTTATTATAGGCTTGTCTTCAGATTCTTGTTTTTTTTGACTCTTATAACCATAATATTTCCCTCTATATCTTCCGCAGACGCCTTGATCATTGATCACCATTGTACAGATATCACTCAAATACCTCAATCTGCAATAGAGCAAGCAAAATCATATCTTCATATTGCATATGGACATACGTCCCACGGTAGTCAATTAACCGAAGGGATGTCCGGATTGGTTGACTTTGCAAACTCGGGAGGATTGGGGTTGTCCCTTCCTATGGATATCTTTGTGTGGAATAACGGTGGAAGGGGAGGGGCATTAGATCTTCATGACTCTTTTAAGGGCGGAGATTTAGGCAGTCCGAACAGGCAAGCCTGGGCCCAGATAACCAGGGATTATCTTGATGATCCTTCTAATTCAGATGTCAATGTCATTATCTGGTCCTGGTGCGGCCAGGTAAATGCGTCGGAAGCAGAGATTGACCTATACCTTACCCTAATGAACCAACTTGAAATCGATTACCCTGATGTTATGTTCGTCTATATGACAGGACACGCGAATGGAACGGGTGAAACAGGCAATGTCCATCTTCGAAACCAACAAATTAGGAACTACTGTGTTGCCAATGATAAAATCCTTTATGATTTCTATGATATAGAATGCTATGATCCAGACGGCAACTACTATGGAGATAAAAACGTTCTTGATAGCTGCGCATATGACAGCAATGGTGACGGAAATCCCTATAATGATGGGGCCAACTGGGCCATTGAGTGGCAGAACGCTCATATAGAAAATGTGGATTGGTATGCTTGCAGTTCCGCTCATAGCGAACCTCTTAATGCTAATCAAAAGGCCTATGCAGCATGGTGGTTATGGGCGAGCCTGGCCGGGTGGAATCATAATGGAGGGGACATCGACCGTGACGGCGACGGACATACAACATTTGATAACTGCCCTTGCACCTATAACCCTGAACAAGAAGACAGTGATGGGGATGGGTGTGGAGATGCGTGTGATGGAAGACCGGATAATCCCAACTGGATGTCAACTTACGGCTCGATTTTATATGGAGAAACTCCTCTTTGTGCCATGGTCCTAGGCAACGGACAACACATGTTCACCTGCGGCCAAGATACAGGTCTCTATGATCTTGAAGTCCCTCTGGATCCTAATACTGGTAATATTACATTACATGTGTTTGCATCCGGATTTTCGCCTTCTAAGAGCGTCCTCACCCCATCTCAAGCCTTGTGCCGTGATATCGTTATGGCCAGAGCGGATGACGGCATCCCTGGGATGACCGTCAGTTTTCAGACAGGACCAGGCACTGATAATCCAGACTGGGTTAGGATTTGGGGAACAGTGACCCATAATGGGCAAGACGTCTGCGCGATGGTCCTGGCAAATGGTCAAAACATGTTCAGTTGCCCCCCCGATCATTCCGGGGAATTTGATTTGGAAGTCCCTCTGGATCCGAATACTGGCGAGATCACGTTACAGGTGTATGCTACCGGGTTTGCTCCATATAAGGAGGTGTTTATTCCATGAAGTGTAGGCAATGAGGAAAGGGCTTTTAGAGGATCCGGACTTGTTTTAGGGAGCGCTCCTGCTTTTTCAGCGGCTGCCCCTTTTTCATGGCCTGTTCGACCAGGTCTTTTCCCAGAAGCGCCGCCCCAAGGGCGCCGGTAAGGAGGGGGTTGGATGGGACTGTCGTCTCATGTCCCAATTTATCGGACAGGGCTTTGACAAACCCGATGTTCTTGGCTACCCCGCCCGTTAGGATAACATCTGCCTCCACTTTCAGCCTGTTGACCATCCGAAAGATCCGGTTGGCCAATGATTCATGAATCCCGGCCACCAAGTCCGGTAGAGAGACACCCTCCACGAGTTTGGTTTTTACCTCCTGCTCTGCGTAGACCGTACAGATATTGCTGATCTCCGCGGGTTCTTTCGCATTGAGAGAAAGGGGGCCCAATTCCGCGATATCCAACTCCAGAGCATCGGCAAGGATATCCAGGAATCGGCCGGAGCCCGCCGCGCACTTGTCGTTCATGATAAAGTTGACCGGTTTGCCGTTCCCGCCGATCTTGATCCCCTTGCTATCCTGCCCCCCAACATCGATGACCGTCCTAGCCTTTGGAAAAAGATGGGCAATGCCTTTCGCGTGACAGCTGATCTCTGTAATCTGCTTGTCCGCGAAGGGGACATTGATCCGGCCATACCCCGTGGATACGATATAGTCGATGGCCTCAAAAGGGAGATCAGCCTTCTTAAGTGCCTCGGCCATGACCTGGTCGGCGAGTCTTCTGTGCTCCGGACCCGTGGGTCCCACGATCGAGGCGATGATCTCCTCATCCATGATCACCACCTTGGTCATGGTGGAGCCTATATCAATACCGGCGAAATAAGAGGGCATATATTAGCTTTCAGCTTTCAGTGGTCAGCATTCAGGGTGCTTCATTCCAAGAGAGAGAAACCGAGTGAAAGGTGCACGGCGTAAGGCTCAAGGCCTAAGACAAAAAATATCTTTTTCCTTGTGCCGTGTACCTTGGGCCTTGCGCCTTTTGAAAAATCAGGGTTGATCAGGGAAACGACACCAAATCCTCAATCTCCCCGAAAGGCTCCTCTACACGACTTTACTTTTCTCCACGGACTCGAGGGTCTCGATAAACGCGTCAATCTTGTTGCGCGTATCGACTTCCGAGTAAGAGCTGATATCAATGATATCACTTTCGAGAATGAGAGACGGCAATTCCCGTTGTCCCTTGACTTGCTTTTCGTTCTTGCCCAGGCTGAGCACAGGGATGGGTTTGTATATTTTTGCCAATTGATGCAACTGCCAGATCAGACCGACGTGCCATGTCCTGCAGGAAAAGGCTTCATGCATCACCACGCCGTCGATGTCATAGTCTTCAATATAGCTGATCAGTCTTTCCACATCCGGTTCACTCCCCGGTCTTTGACGGGCCCTGTCATACCAGAAGGTCCAAAAACCGAGCCAACGCCAGGCCATATGTTCCACGGGGTCACTGGTCTTGGGGATGTCCATCTCGTCTAGGGGGGCGACCATTCGATAGGTCGTCTCGACAGGGAAAACCGCCCCTTTGCTGTTAAAGTAGTTGAAATCCTGCAGTGCATACCACGCGGGCAGGCCCCCACCCCAGAGCAATCTGAAACGCTCGTTTTCGATGATCCCCTCTTTGTTGGCGATCTTATCCTTGAGTTCCTTGTGGAGATCCGCGTAGAAATCATAGGCCTCTTGCGTCGCCAGCATGAAGGTCATAGGGACCATGGTATTCATGGCATCCCCCGTACCCATTGGGGAAGGGTGGGCCTTGCGCAATTCATAGGTCTCGTGGATCAGGTTCCAGGTCCGGTCGGTGAGATCCACCAATTCCTCCAGCCGATCATAGTCCATCTTATTCCCTGTCTGTTCTTCAAGAAAGGTGATCAGCCCGCGCATCTCTTGAACGATATATTTGTGATAATATCCCCAGACCTTCCGATGGTCCTGTTTGGGATTGAACAAGGGATAGGGCATGTCCATATTATAGATAGGGACATCCGGCATATACTGCTGAGAGGCCTGATACCACTTGGACCTGGGGTCACACAGGATCTGCCCACTGGATAACATCATATCAGGCCGCACCTGCCCGCCCCAGGGTGGGTCAGGCGGCATTTCTCCCAGTTCCTCCCGCCACTGATCAAAACCGATGCCGCAAAGGGCATAGGTGCAAAGGGAGCGGGAGAGACCCAAAGACTCCGCCCTTTCAAGAAATCGCTCTGAATCCCTTTTGGCCCCGCAGATTCCGGCAAACTGCTCCGTCCAGACCGGTATGATATCCATGGCCCGAAAGATTTCTTCCTGGGAACAGACGATAAAGGTGAATGCCAGCTTCTGCTTCCCTTCTTCCTTTGCTTTGAGTGTATTACCGATGAGGGCCTTGACCATGGGCCCTATGGAAGCGGCCGCTTTGGTCGCTGTTCGTCTTTTTTTCGGTTTTTCCTTGATTTGTTCCTCACTCATTGAATTGAACCTCCTTATCTTGTAGCGTGGCGCAGGCCTATCCGATCATTTCAAGGAATGCCTGGATTCTTGTCTTCATCTGCCCAACGGACCCGGTCGAATAACCCCCCTCCAGATGGAGAAGGGGGACATCCATGGATTCGTAAAAGGCCTTGCGTGCCGGAACTTCAAATCCAAAGGGATCGCAATATATATAGACATAGAGAATGGCGCCGTCGATATCGAAATCCTTGGCAAACCGTTTGATATCACCAAACCGTGCTTCACAATCCCCTTCAAAGTTCCCGGCCCTGTTGTCCCTATAGGTCTTGGGACAATTGATACCATCCAGGTAACGATGAGAGAGGGCGTCCACTGAGGGCCGGTCGGCATCCATTTGGGGGAAATAATCCCGTGTGCCGTTACACAGGGTATCCACCACCACATTACCTCCCAGATCCTCTATGATCCCTGCCAGTTCCACATTGTCCACGCAGGCCCCGTC
>JAFGFY010000190.1 GCA_016930795.1 Deltaproteobacteria bacterium | reverse complement strand
GGGGCCGATCGATACGTATGCTGTGGAGACTCGAGGCGGTAACGCGTGTTACGGCGCGACGGGCATCAGTCACTGTATGGCCGCCCCTCTGCTTCCTGTCTGCGCGGTGGCCAATGCCATAGGAAAGTGGATCGAGCCGCCTGTTACGCCAGATAAGGTGCTGAAAGCACTGGGCAAATGCTAGTAGTGCCCTTCCAGAAATGGCCCTTTTGCCAAATCTTCCACCGTCGCTAAAGCTATGGCGGGACAAGCTGCGTCATACTCAGATTTTAATCCTCGAAATACTTTGTGTATTCCTGGTTGTCCCGATGGTGATCGAGAGGGTTAAAATCATCGCATTCCTTGACCTTGAGCAAAATTTCTCATTTCTGGACGCGCACTATATAAATATATGTAGCTATTGCAGTTTGCATAACTTGATGTTGAGTTAAATGCATGCTATTGCAATGGTAAAGACTTACACTCGAACCCTTGGCCCCTCTTCTACATCAAAGTTGGAGAAGAACTTTTAATAAGGAGACTACACCATATGACTAAATCCAAGAAAGTTGAAGGCAAAAAGGAATCGGTTTCGAGACGCGACTTCCTCAAAACCGGCAGCACGGTAATCGCGGCCGGCGCGTTGGGAGTATATGCCTCTGGATCTACATCAACAGCCCTCGCCAATCCGGACCCGGTGGAAGCGCCCTCCTACGCACCATCAACCGGTTACATCGTGTGGGACAGCAGGTTGTGTTTGGGCTGCCAGAGCTGCATGTACGCCTGTTCACTGACCCATGAAGGGGTAGCAAATCCCTCGCTGTCAAGAATCCAGATCATCCGCGACGCCCCGTCGTTTACCAAATATCCCTATGATATTACAATGTCCGTATGCAGACAGTGTGTAACACCGATTTGTGTACAGAACTGCCCTACTGGCGCCTGTTACGTGGATACGGAAAACGGTAATGTCAGGAGGATCGATCCAAATGAATGTATTGGTTGCGGCACCTGTATCGAGTCCTGCCCCCAGAGGCCCCATCGAACTGTTTGGAATCCCGAGAAAGACATATCAATGAAATGTGACCTTTGCGTTGACGCCCCCTACTGGGGCCGGGAGGGAGGGCCTAATGGATACCAGGCCTGTGTAGAGATCTGTCCGGCAAAGGCGCTGAAGCTTGTTCACGAACCTCCTCTACAGACGGATGTGACCGGGTATGATGTCGATCTGGCGCCACCACCGCCTCCACCGAGGAATTTTATGAATTTCTTTCAACAAAACTCAGATGACAGCAAGAAAAAGGGAGAATAAAACCATGACAGGCGGATATACAGGGAAAATCATTCGGGTTAACTTGACCACTAAAGAAGTCGGCACGATTGACACTGCCAAGTACGAGGAGTTCGGGGGCGGTTATGGAATGGGAACAGCCATCTTCTGGGATCTGGCGGTCTCTCCGGGCGAATGGGATATGAAGGACGCCTATGATCCCCGCAATGTGCTCCCCATTATGGTCGGTCCCTTGGCGGCTACCGGTGTTCCGGGCGCGGGAAGGACCAGCGTTTGCAGTCTATCTCCTGAAACCTTTCCCACGTGTGAATTCTGGCGGGGCAATTTGGGCGGCCGGTTTGGCACCATGATGAAGCTTGCCGGCTGGGACGGAGTCGTCGTGGAAGGCAAGGCCGATAAGCCGGTGTGGATCAACATCATCAATGACCAGGTGAAGATCGAAGATGCCAAAGAGTTGTGGGGTCTAGATACCTGGGAGACACAGAACAGAATTACCTCCATGGTGGGAGGAAAAACCCGCTACGGCGAAGAGTGGTATGAGATAGGGAGCGGCAGTACCACCGCCCGTCCGGAGATCCTCCTTATTGGACCGATTGGCGAGACCAAGTCACGACTCGCCGCTCTGATCACCGGTAGTGGGGTCAGCGCGCGGATCGGCGGCCACGCCGCGGTCTTCGGGTCCAAAAATTTGAAAGCGATTAGCGTAATCGGGACCAACAGCATTCAGGTTTCGGATCCCAAGGGGATCTTGGAAGCCAGACTCCACCAGATGCAATCACCTGGTTCATTTCCAACCCAACCCGGGGCGGCGTCCTGCATGCCTTGTCTAAAGGGTGATCGGCGCAGAAGCAACTATTATGGCGGAGAAACCATGTGCGCCTGCCAGGGCTGGCTCAGTAGTCATAAAATGTCGGATTCAGACCGGGCTGCTGAGGCATTGATAAAATACGGACTCAGCAGTTGGTCGGCCCATTTCCATGTGGATATGTTTTCGCAAAATATCCCCGGCGCGCCGGCGTTATTTAGAGGGAAGGTGCCGACGGATTCCGGACTGGGATGGTATCTCCAGTACCTCAAACAGGAGGGACTGCTGGGACCGGGAAAAGAGATCGACTCGGACCCATTGCCCATGGATCAATGGGGCGAGCTGAGTTTTCGTCAGGCCTTACTGGACGCGGTCGCCAATCGCACCGGGATCGGCGATGCCCTGGCCGAGGGCTGCTGCCGGGCTGCCGAGAAATGGGGACGTCTGGAAAAGGACAGGGACAGCGGCGCCCTGCGCCTGACTGCCTGGGGAGCGACGGCCCACTGGACCATGCCCTGGGTGGAATGGGCATATGCCTACATCCTTGGAGCGGGAGATCCGGCCTGGCACGGATTCATGGCGCCTGTCGGTAAGCCCAGTGAGGGCACTCTGGAACAATCCCTTGAAAAGCTCTCGAAAAGGACCATCCCCTATACCGACGATATTTTCATGTTCAACTACGCGTGGAAGGGCGAAGAGGCCTGGAAGACAGGCATCTATTCCCCCCATAAAGCCAAACAGGTGGCCTGGAGCCGCCACTATTCTTCCTTCTGGAATGAATCCATGGCGTTCTGCGAGATGTTCCTCCCTGAACTGGGCAGCCACAGTCCAGAGATGGAAACCATGTACTACAAAGCCGTTACCGGGAAGGATGACTCCTTTGCCGGCACCATGCGCATCGGCCAGAAGATCTGGACCCTGGAGCGCGCCATCCGCGTGATGCACGGGAGAAGCCGGCAGACGGAGGACTTCTTTCCCTATATGTATATGCCGGGCGCGTCGGGCTTTGCCATCTATGGAGGAGTGCCCGTTTACGAGAAGGGCAAATGGCGTTCCGACCTGGCCCCGGACATGTACCTGGACCGGAAGGGCGTGGACGACTTTAAGACCCACTTCTATGCCCTGGAAGGCTGGGACAAAGAACACGGCTGGCCCACGCGCAAGACACTGGAAGATCTGGGTCTGGGGAGGATGGTAAAGACACTCAGGGACAGCGGGAAGCTAGGAGCTGCCTAAAAAGCTGGTTTATATATCCGAGCTTCATAAAAAAGGGGCTTCTTCTCAATACAATCCAACAGGAGGCATATTTATGAAACATCCCATGCGTTCAATCCGGTGTGCTGTATTCCTTGCAACCCTTGTCTTCACACTCCCCGCGGAAGCGCAGCAGTCCTGCGAAAGCCTGAAGAGGATCAAAATCCCCAACGTCACCATCACTTCCGTGGAAAAAGGAGGTTCGGGATATGAACTTCCCGGAATGACCGGGGCAGGATTTATGGATATGCCGCCCCAAAAAATCCAGGCGCCGTTCTGCAGGATTCAGGCATATTCGGAGCCGACCAGCGACTCTCATATAGGCATCGAGGTATGGCTTCCCGACGCCTCCAACTGGAACAAGAGGTTCCTGGCAGTGGGAAATCCCGGGTTTATCGGTTCCATCGCCAGCGGCGGTATCGCGCGCAACATGGAGCGGGGATATGTCTCCGCGGGAACCGACACGGGTCACGTGGATCAGGGATTTGAATGGGCTATCGGGCACCCTGAAAAATGGGCGGACTGGGGTCATCGCGCCGTCCATGAAATGGTTGTCGTCACAAAGATCCTGGCAAAGGCCTATTATGGAAAACCGATTAAATATTCCTACTGGAACAGCTGCCACAACGGCGGCAATCAGGGACTCAATGAAGCACAGCGTTATCCCGAAGATTTTGACGGCATTATCGCCGAGGACCCCGCCTTCTGGATTTCCCGCCTCCAACCGGGCTCATTGTACATAAGCTGGCTCGCGCTCAAGGATGGTGTGGACGGTCCTGGATATATTCCGCCCGCAAAGCTGGCCGTTATAAACCGCGCGGTGCTGGACGCCTGTGATGGAAATGACGGGTTGGTCGACGGACTTATTGAAGATCCCACGAGCTGTGATTTTGACCCCTCAAGCATCCGCTGCCATGGCCAGGATCAGCCGTCCTGCCTTACGGACGCCCAGGTGGACACCGTCAGAAAAATCTATGAAGGCGCCAAATTCAATGACGGGACGCCCATATATACAGGTCTTGAAAAGGGAAGCGAGTTGACATGGGCCTTTATGATTGAAAAGGAGCCCTTCTCCGTCAATCTCAATTATTTCAAAGGCATGGTCTTTGAAAATCCTGACTGGGATTTCCGTACCTTCGACGTGGACCGTGACACCCGCCTGGGCATAAAGAAGACCGCTGCCGCTGTGGACGGGATCGATCCAAACCTGAAGCCCTTCAAGGACGCGGGCGGTAAGATCATTATGGTCTCATCCTGGAACAGCCTTGCCCTCCCGCCGAGGCAATATGTTGAATATTACAAGGAGGTAGCAAAGGTCATGGGTGGTTTTGGGAAGACACAGGATTTTGCCCGCCTTTTCACCGTGCCCGGTTCGGGCGGCTGTCCCGCTATGTCAAACCCCAATGATTTTAAAGTTTTTGACGCCCTTATTGAATGGGTTGAGAAAGTCAAAGCCCCGGATAGAATCATCTATCCTCATATGAAAGGGGGAGGCATGATGGGCGGAGGAGGAGAAGTCTACCGGACCCGGCCGGTGTGCCCCTATCCCGAGCAGGCCAGGTATAAAGGGAGCGGCGATGTTAATAACGCTGATAATTTCGAATGCGTCGATCCAAAGAAATAGGGGAATACACGTCCTGGTGTCGTGTCTCAGAATGAACGAGAATAAGTACCTACGCTCGCTAACCCTGCAGCCCCGGTGAGCGGGATTTCCGCTTCGCTCCAACAAGCCTGCGGGGAATGGACTCGCTGTCCATTTCCAAAGGGCGTATAGAACCTGCAATACAGATACCAACCTTATATCAGTCTTGATCTAACTCATTGACTTCACAGGAAATTCCCACAATATTATGACGGTTATATATTGACATACCTCCCGGCAACACCTATACTGTGACGCCAAGAGTGCTTCTTATCAATTGAAGATCCCCGCGGCAAGCCGCGGGGATCTCCCAAATGTAAGGAAGTATTTATTGTAATTCGCTCGCTAACCCCGCAGCACGCTACGGGGAATGCGCTCGCTGTGCATTTTCAATCTAACTACCCAGTAACCTCTAATAAATAATTTTTTGCCATAAGCAGTTAAATAACTTTCTTATAAAATGAAACCATTACGATGCGGAGGGAGAGAAAGATGAATTTTATCAGAGTAAATATGAGTAGCAGGGAAGTAAAGATCGAAAAGACGCCTGATGAATACAAAGGTATTGGAGGCAGGGGATTAACCTCAATCATGATAAACGAAGAGGTTCCGGCTGATTGTGATCCATTGGGCCCTGATAACAAACTTATTTTTGCCGTGGGTATGTTCTGTGGCACAAGTATGTTTAATTCAAGCAGGGTTTCAATAGGCGCGAAAAGCCCTTTAACAGGGGGGATTAAAGAAGCTAACGTTGGCGGTACGGCCGGGGCAGCAATAGGCCGTCTTGGTATTGCGGCGATTATCGTGGATGGAAAGGCGGATGAAGGAGATTTAAGCATCCTAAAACTGGACCTTGAAGGCAACGCCGAATTGATTGGCGCAAATGAATATAAAGGTTTGAGAACCTATAAGCTTGTAGAAAAACTCCATGCCAGGTTCGGAGAGAAAAATGCGGTCCTTTGTGTTGGCCCGGCAGGTGAGTATAAGATGAAATCCGCGTCCATTCAGGGTACTGATGTGGATGGACATCCATGCAGGGCAGCGGGAAGAGGCGGTATGGGAGCCGTCATGGGAGCAAAAGGTTTAAAGGCGGTAATCATTCCCCAGGGCGGCAAAAAGGCCGATCCGGTCATTGATAAGGAGACATTTAGCGAGGCCTCAAAAGCATTCGCCAAACTGGTTCAAGCGAACCCTTTTGAGGGCGAACTTCTTCCGAACTTTGGTACGGCGGCTCTGGTCGCGCCTGTTAATTCAATGGGGGCATTTCCGAGCTATAACGCCACAAAAGGTGAATTTGATGGATGGCAGAAGGTCAGTGGTGAGGCATTGGCAAATAACGCCAAGGAAAGAAACGGCCAGACCGGTCATGTTGGCTGTTCCCAATGCATTGTTCGGTGTTCCAATGTCTATAATGACAAGGATGGAAATTATGTTTCAAGCGCGGTTGAATATGAAACCCTCTGGTCCATGGGAGGAATGACAGGTATAGACGATCTGGATACAATAGCCCGTCTTGATTTCCTCTGTGATGATATCGGTCTTGATACAATGAACACGGGAGTAGCGATTGCCGTGGCCATGGATGCCGGTTACAGGAAGTTCGGTGATAAAGAAGCGGCGATTGAAATCTTGGAAGAGATTGCGAAAGGTTCAGAAATAGGTCATGTTTTCGGCAACGGCCCCGTGAGAGTCGGTCAACATTTCAATAATGCCAGGGTTGCCGCGGTCAAGAATCAGAGTATAGCCGCGTATGATCCCAGGGCAATGATCGGTAACGGTATTACTTTTGCCACATCAACCATGGGCGCTGATCACACCGCCGGGAACATGGTCGCCATGTACCTGGGCCATATTTTGGATCCGTTGAAGAAAGAGGGGCAGATAGAAAACTCACGAGAAAACCAGATCTTCTGCGCGGCTGCCGATAGCATGGGTCTTTGCCTCTTTGTCATGTATTCTATAGCATCTCCTGAGGCAAAGGAAATGTTTACAAGACTGGTCAACGCAAGGCTTGGTTCAACCTGGACGGTAGATGACTTCCGCAACCTGGGGATGCGTATTCTCAAGGCAGAAAAAGAATTCAACATGAAGGCAGGCCTGACAAAGGACGATGACAGATTGCCGGAATTTTTCTACAAAGAACCCCTTCCACCCCATAACGTGGTGTTTCCATTTACGGAAGAAGAAATAGACAGTACGTACAATTTTTAAAACTTTCTTGAGGATGAAGGTTAGAATTCGATTATTCGGCGTCCTAGGAAAAAAGCTTCCTGAATTCAGTGCGCCGGAGGGGATTGAAATAGAGCTGCCTGATGGATCGTCAGCAGCGGATCTTCTCGAATATATGAAGGTCTCCGCGGACTGGGGCGTTGCGGTTGCCATGGACAGTCGTATATTGAAATATGACGACCTCATGCGCGATGGAGCTGAAATTCGGTTACTCCAGATGGTTCACGGAGGTTGAATATTTGTTTGTTTAAATAGAGGAAAATAATAATAAGGGGTGGGAAAATCCCGCCCCTTGAGAGTTCAACAATATCAACTTGTATTTATTTCTACAAACACCCTGAATTAAAACTTCAGCACAGCCTTTATGACTTTTCCTGATTGGAGATCCTCTACCGCCTGATTGATCTGATCAAAAGGATAATACTCTATCATTTTGTCAAATGGTAAACGGCCCTGCTTGTAAAGTTCTATCAGTTTCGGGATAAGGATGCCTGATACAGCATCGCCTTCTACAATTCCCATGACGCTACGGCCATCGAGAAGGGTCTGCATGTCAAAAGTCACTTCAGTTCCCATCGGCGCAGCGCCTATAAGTCCGCATTTACCTCCCATAGCGAGGCAATCTACCGCCTGGCGCAGAATTTCCGGCCTGGCAGTGCATTCCACAGAATAGTCTATGCCTACGCCGCCTGTGATCTTTTTGATTTCCTCTACCGGATCGCATTTTCCTGAATTTACAAAATGTGTCGCGCCAAACTGCTCTGTCCTTTTCATTTTTTTATCGCTTCTACTGACCACAATGATTTTTGTGGCGCCGCTGACAACCGCCGCCATGATCGCACTGACGCCTACGGACCCTGTTCCCCCGAATATGGCTATGGAAGAGCCCGGCTTCACCTCCAAAGAATAAAAGACTCCGCCTGCCCCGGTTTGAAGAGCGCAGCCCAAAGGTCCAAGCATCTCAATCGGGACATCCTTCGGCACTTTAACAGTGTTTCGCTCCGTAGCAAGCGCGTATGTGGCAAATGAGGACTGGCCGAAAAACCCCCCGAAAATGATTTCATCCCCCTTACGCATCGTCGGGCTGCCGTCAGGACGACCCCCTAACAGAAAGTTAAACGGAAAAAAATGATCACAATGAGTGGGATGCCCTTTTATGCAGGAATTACAGATACCGCAGGATGTATAACTCATCGTAACATGGTCGCCGGGCTGAACTGTTTTAATCTGTGAGCCGACTTTTTCAACAATACCGGCTCCTTCATGACCGAATACTCCTGGGAATTTTACCGGTAAATGTCCATGTTGTGCCGTAAGATCCGTTGAGCACAGTCCTGTACCTACCATACGAACAAGTATTTCATTATCTCTGGGCTCATCGAGTTCCAGCTCTTCAATGACAAATGGACTAGATGGTTCTCTTACAACGGCTGCCTTGATTTTCATACCCTACCTCCTCTTTTGGTCCGATGTTTATCAAATTTCTTTGTCGCTGAGTATCTCTGTTCTCTCATCATTTCATTTAGGAACTATTTCAGCAGGTAAATTCGCATTGATTAAAACGCAGGCTAACCCATCTGCCGGAATGGATTCTTTGCGGGTAATTTCTAATAACCAATTCGGGCAGGAAATCTTATTAACTAATTGATATTTAAGAAGAATATCTATTCTTGGAAGCTCATTATATGGAGTTAGGTATTTTATGTCAATAGAAATTTGCCCCATAACAGGGTCAACGAATGGCCTTAGGAAAAGCTAAGTATCATAAGGACTCCCTCTGTTTCACAAGAACGATGACTGCGCATCGTAATAGCGGGCCAGGTCAAAGCGGAAATGAGCCCTTCATGAACTCAGGAATTGCTGAGGCACAAACAACAGCTGGTCCCCCCAAAGCACTGGTAAGACAAAACTCAAAAGCTTTTTCAATTTGAACCCCCAGAAACGGATATAGGCGCCTTCAAATCCGGGTCATAACGCGAAAGCCTTCAGGCCCTTGCTAAACTCCACGTAGTTAAATCAAGTCATACAGGGCATACTATTCCCAACCATTGGTTATCCCGTGTTCTGCCATATAGCCGATCGCTTCGATCTCATATATTTGACCATTCCGGATTTTAAAGATGTGAGCGGCCGGGAGATCGAACGCGCCATAATCATTGGGGCGCTCGGTCATTCCGGGCACACCGGTAATCTTGATGATCTTGGGCTCGCCGTTGTGACGGAATATGGAAAACGCGAATGCCAGGCCTTTTTCTTCGTCAATAGCAAGAATGCGTCGGTCTGTTATATCGGTGATATATTCCCATATGCCGGTGTTCATCTGCTCCCCGCATTTCATTCTTCTAAATACCGAGTAATCGTCCTTTGCAGCCTCTTCAGGCGTCTGGGTTTGATCATTGACGCTGATTCCTCCATTCTCCCTGCGCTGGCATTCATCGGCAAAAGGAGCAACATCCCCATTGCCTTGAAGGATCGATTCATAATAGGAGTTGGCGGTCTCCTTCATACGTTCTCGTGGAATTCTTTCCAATTTTGGTTGTCGCTCAAGCAGCGCGGGGCGAACCTTAGACATAT
>JAFGFY010000025.1 GCA_016930795.1 Deltaproteobacteria bacterium | reverse complement strand
CTGCTGTCCGATGGTCAATACGGGATTGAGCGACGTCATCGGCTCCTGGAATATCATAGAAATCCGCGCGCCGCGAACCGATCGCATCTCCCGGCCATTGGCTGGATATTGAAGCAGATCTTTCCCCTCAAAAAGGATTTTCCCGCCGACGATTTTCCCGGGCGCTTTCACGAGCCGCAGAACCGATAGGAGACTGACCGATTTACCGCAACCGCTTTCGCCGACAAGCCCGACGATTTCCTTCTCTCCAATATGGAAGGACACATCATCCACCGCTTTGACAAGTCCGACTTCAGTTGCAAAATGGGTCGACAGGCTCTCGACTTTTAGTATTTCGTTCATTCTACTCCTACAACAAACCCCTCAAACGGGGATCGAGGGCGTCGCGCAATCCGTCCCCGACCATGTTGAAGGCGAAAACGGTCAACATGATGGCCAGGCCTGGTGCGAAAGAAAGCACCGGATTTCTTATCATGTGCCTATAACCGTCGTTGACCATAGCGCCCCAGGCAGCGCCCGGCGGCTCGATCCCAATACCCAAAAAACTGAGGGAAGCCTCGGCCAGGATGAGAGATCCCAGTTGCATGGTCATCAGGACCAGCAGCGGATGCAGGATGTTCGGCAGCACATGCTTCAGAAGGATGGATTCACTTCCGGCCCCCATGAGCTGCGCCGCCTTAACATAGTCGTTCTCCCGGATGCTGAGGGTCATTCCGCAGGTTACGCGGGTATAGTGAGGAATGATGGCGACGCTCAGAGCGATGATCACATTTTGAATACCGCCGCCCAAAACAGCCGCCATAATCAATGCCATTAAAAGCATGGGAAAACACATGACGGCGTCGATGCATCTCATGATGACCATATAGGGAATGCCGCCGAAATACCCGGCAATCAGCCCGAGGGTAACTCCCATCAGAGAAGCAATCCCCACCGTCAGGAATCCCACCATCAATGCCGTTCGTGAACCGTAGATCAGCCGGCTCAAGGTGTCCCGCCCCAGCGTATCACTGCCCAACCAGTGCATGCTGTCGGGCTGAATCAGAGGATCGGTTACCCCGACCTGATAGGGATCGTAGGGAGCCAGGAAAGGAGCGAAAAGGGCCAACAAGACCACCAGTAACAAGATGCAGAATCCGACCGCCACAGTGCCTCGGGAAAAAAATACGCGCCACAATCGCCGCCACTCGCTGACGCGGGGAGGGGCCTCGGAGAAATCCGCTTCGATGGTTGAGGTCTTATTCATTCTATGCAATCCGACCATATCTGATTTTGGGATCAAGCCAGGCGTAGGATATATCCACGATCAAATTGACCACCAGGACAATGGATGCGATGACAAAGGCTATGGCCTGTACCACCACGTAGTCCTGGCCGAAAATGCTGCTCACCAATAGCCGCCCGATACCGGGAATAGCAAATACGGTCTCCACAATGACCGACCCGCCGAAGACCATGCTGACGCCCATGCCCATCAGGGTAATCACCGGAATGAGGCTGTTTTTCAGGGCGTGTTTGAGGATGATCCGACTTTCACTCAATCCTTTGGCCCAGGCCGTTCGGATGTAGTCCTGATGGATGACTTCCAGCATGCTGGAGCGCATCTGCCGCGCGTTGGAGGCCAGCCCGAAAACCGCCAGGCAGATAACCGGCATAATGGACTGTTGGGTGCTCAACCAGAAGTTTTCCCAGGGCGAGGTATAGCCGGCAATGGGGAGCCAATGGAGTTTGAGGCCGAAGACATAGATCATGAGTATTCCCAACCAAAAGACCGGCACGGTAACGCCGAGGTAAGTAAGAGGTGTTAGTATCCTGTCCGGCCAACTGCCGCGCCTTACCGCGGCGATTAATCCCACCGCCAGCCCCACAAAAACAGAGCCCAGTAGGGCAAGCAGGCCCAGGTGAAGGGTGACTGGGAACCGCTCCAACATCAGTTTCCCGACTTTTTCCCGATAAAAAATGGATGTTCCGAAGTCTCCCCGAAATACGCCGGAAATCCAATGCATATACTGCACCATGATCGGCTTATCCAGCCCAAATTCCCGACGCAGCTCATCCAGGGCTTCGCTCGACATAGCATCGAATTCCATGCTTTGCGCCATATAGATCAGCAGAGGATCGCCCGGCAGCAGCCGCATAACGAAAAATACCGCCAGGCTGACCAGCAACAGGGTAAGCAGGGCTAGGAGCAGTCTTCGGATAACAAAAGCCGTCATTATTTCGTCTGTCTCCTTTTAATTATTCCACGGAAAATGGCTTGCCCACTACCTCCAGATTCTGTGCGACTACAGACGTCGTTGCCGGCTCGGTGCCGGGGAGTGCACCGCCGATCGCAATTTCGAAAGTTCCCGGTTCAACCAGGCGCTTGCCTTCGTCTGTGACCAGACTCAAATTTTTAGGACTCAGCGTAAACATGACATCCTTCTCCTCACCAGGCTCAAGATGGATACGCTTCAAACCCTGTAAAGCGCGAATGGGGATGGGCACGGACGCTTCCTTGTCCTTGACATAAAGTTGAACGACTTCGTCCCCGACAACTCCACCGGTGTTTTTGACCTTAACAGAGACATTTATATGATCACCGGCCTTGACCTTTTCAGGCACTGTGAGGTCTGTATATTCGAATTTTGTATAACTCAATCCGTAACCAAAGGCGTAGAGCGGCTCATCTTCGAAATAGCGGTAGGTGCGGCCTTTCATATTGTAGTCTGTAAAAGGCGGCAGCTGGTCAACGGATTTGTAAAAAGTCACCGGCAGACGACCCCCGGGATTGTAGTCACCAAACAGGACATCGGCCAAAGCGGTACCCCCTTCCTGTCCAGGGTACCAGAGTTGCACAATCGCCGGAATGTTCTCATTTGCCCAATTAACGGCGAGCGCGCTGCCGCTGGTCAGCACCAGTATCACCGGCTTACCGGTGTCGCACAGCGCTTTGAGTAAATCCTGCTGAACTTTAGGTAGTTCGATATTTGTCCGGTCACCGCCTTCAAATCCCTCGTAATCGACCCGCATTTCTTCGCCTTCAAGCTGCGCGGTTAAACCACCGACGAAAATGATCACATCAGCATCGGAACCCAGTTCAATGGCGCGCTTAAACGGATCAAAGTTCAGAAGCTCCCATTCCACAGTGAGATTAGACCAGCCCTGTCTTTTGTAGAATTCAAGTTTAAAATCATAAGTTTTTTCTTTTTCCAGGTGTATGTGGTTGCTTTTGGTTGAGTCGTCCTCATCATTGAAATCTTCAACCAGGACCTTGTTATCGATCACCAACCGCTAATGATCGTCACCCTTAACACGAAGATTATAATCCCCGGTTTTGGGTACGGTCATGGTGCCTTTCCAACGCATCGCGAATTCTGATTCCCAGCTGAGCTCGGGAACGCCGGCGCCCCATATCCAGTATTGCGTCATGGGTATTTCGTCCACTTTGGTAAAAAACGGTTCGCCGGTCATGTCGAGATTCTTAAAACACTCCAGCTTCAGACCTTTCTTGCCTTCAAAATTCAGCATCCCTGAACTCAAGGCATGGGTAATCGCGCCGCCTTTGGCGAGATTACAGCCCTGTTCAAAAACGACTTCGGTTTTTTCCGATACCTTGTTTTTAATGCCCTGAAGCGGAGTGACATATTTTGACGGAGTCCCATTGTAGTTCCCAAGAAGCATCTCATACGAATCTGCTGTGGGCCCGATGACCGCGATTTTCTTCAGATCCTTTTTTAAGGGCAGTTCGGTGCCTTCAATTTTCAAAAGAACAATGGATTCCCGCGCGACCCTAAGAGATAGCTGTCGATGCGCTTCGGTGTCATTTTCAGAGTAGGAAATTTGCGCATATTTGACCATCTCCGGCGGATCGAACATGCCGAGTTTAAAGCGGGCAGTGAACAGGCGTTTGACTGAAACATCGATCTCTTCTTCAGTAATCAGTCCCTGTTCAACCGCTTTGAGCAAGGCCGGATTATAGACCGAGCCGCAATTCAAATCCGTGCCTGATTTTACCGCGAGCGCCGCGGCCTCCGGAGCGGTTCCCGTGATTTTGTGGTTCTCATAAATATCCCGGATAGCCCCGCAATCAGAAACAATATAACCTTTAAAACCCCAATCGTTGCGCAGTATGTCCTTCATCAGACGCGGGGAGCCGCAACAGGCCTCTCCCATATAACGGTTATACGCGCACATCACCGAATAGGCGCCGGCTTCCCGGATGCATGCCTCAAAAGCCGGCAGGTAGGTGTCGTAAAGATCTCTCCTATTCGTAACCGCATCAAAATGATGCCGGTCCGGTTCCGGGCCGCTGTGGACCGCGTAATGTTTAGGCGTGGCAACCACTTTGAAATATTTCGGATCATCGCCCTGTAAGCCTTTGACAAACGCCATGCCCATGCGTCCGGTGAGATAAGGATCTTCGCCGTAAGTCTCCTGACCACGGCCCCAGCGCGGATCGCGGAAAATGTTGATATTGGGACTCCAGAAGGTCAGGCCTGTATACTCACTGAAGTCATGATTCCGGAGCGATTCATGGTGTTTTGCTCTTGCCTCTGTGGAAATGGCGTCAGCGAGTTCGAACATCAGGTCGGTGTTCCAGGTGGCTGCCAGTGCGATGGCTTGCGGAAACACCGTGGCATGACCTGCCCGTGCCACTCCATGCAGGCACTCATTCCACCAGTCATATTCAGGAATCTTTAAGCGCGGAATAGCCTTTGCCCGGTTCAGCATCTGTGAGACTTTTTCTTCCAGAGTCATGCGCGAAACCAGATCGTCTATTCTTTTTTCTACGAGTAATTCAGGGTTTAGATAGTCGGGTTTTTTGTCTTTTTCACATGCAGTGAGCGAAATACAGAGGATAGAAGAAAATATCGGTATTATAGATTTCATGATAAACTCCTATTGAAAAAATGATGGCTCCTCATAAGAATTTGTGGTTGAAAAAAGGTACGATGAAATTGAATTGAAGAAAAGATTTCACCGTCTTTCTTGAAAATGCACAGCGAGCGAATTACAATAATAGAAAGATCCTTACATTTGGAAGATTCCCCTCGGCTTGCCGCGGGGAGCTTCAATCTTGAATCCGGCATTTTGAATCTGATCTACGTGACGTGTTTTGCGAAAACAACCTTTAATGGACAGGCTTCAATGCAGTCCCAACAGCCCATGCACATATCCTGGAATATAATGGGCTGTTCAAAGATGCCGTCTATCTGTTTCATAACCTTGTGGGAACAGGCCTCGGCTGCGAGGCATATTCCTTCATCAGGATTACATGATCGAGGATCGCACCTATGATAATCAATTACAGCAAATGATTTTTTCGCCTGCATACGCATAATTTGTAATGACCTGCCAACCAAATGCTTTCTCCCCCACTCCCAAAACCGATTCGGGACTCGGGATGTCTTGTCTTTTTATAATGCATATCAAGGCGAAAGCCAAGGGGAATATCAAGGCTGAAGGCCGAAGACTGAAGGAATAGTTACTTGACCTGCAATCGCATTCTATCTATACTTTTCAGCGAAACTCAATTTTCCTAATTGATTTCAAGGAAAGGACAAATCCCATGAATGATTTTATGAAAAAGAAATACTCCCGCCGCCGGTTTATCAAAAACGTCGCTTTGACAACAGCAGGCCTTTCCCTTGGCCCCTATATCCATCTGGGTAAAGCACATGCCTTTGTGCCCGTGAAACGCTCCATGGGGCGCCTTAATTTTGAGGCAACGACCCTAGGCCTTGGTGGTCAGGCTTCACTTCAGTGGACACCCTCTGATGAAGATCCGGTGAAGATTATCCTGAAGGCCTTAGATTCAGGGATCAACTATTACGACACATCCAACTTCTATGATGGCAGTCAGCTCAATTACGGCAAGGCATTCCGTAAACTTCACTTGATTCCCGAACAACCCGGATACAACGAGCGTCTCCGCCGCTCGATTTTTCTGACGAGCAAAACCTGTCTGCGCTTCGGCAAGGGGGGATGGCAGAAACAGGGACTGATCAGCGCCACCAACGGATCGGGAAAACATGCCGCAGATGATCTGAGACGAACCCTGTCACAGATATTCGGCGACGGACAGGGGGGCTACCCAAAAGGGGCTTATCTGGATATGATCCTCATGCACATGGTCACCAGTGTCGAGGATATGGACGCGCTATATGAAGGCTATAACCATACCGATCCCAAGGCTGAAACCATCGGCACTCTTGCCACATTAATAGATTTTCGTGACGGAACGAATGTAACAGGCCTCAATCCAAAAGAAGAAAAACTTGTTCGTCACATCGGATTTTCAGGCCATGCATCACCTGCGGTGATGATGGAGATGATTCATCGCGATACTCGCGGTGTTCTTGATGGCATGCTTGTTGCCATGAATGCCAATGACCGCAACTATTTCAATATGCAGTACAACGTCATTCCCGTGGCAGAGGCCAACAATATGGGTGTCATTGCCATGAAAGTTTTCGCTGACGGCGCCATGTATGATAAGCCGGCTGTCTGGACTCGGGGAGCACACATGGTCAATCGCAGGGTGGGGAGTGAAAAGCTTCCCAGCAAAAAGCTGGTAGAGTATTCTTTGACAACCCCAGGCATTCACACGGCCATCATCGGGATAGGTCACATCGATGATGATCCGGCCGCCTGTCAGTTGAAACAGAACTTCCTCGCCGCCCAGATCAATCCTAGTGATTTGAGTGTATCCGATAGACGGGAAATTGAAGGGCTGGCTCTAAACGCTAAAGAGGGTCAGACAAATTATTTTCAGGTAGAAAAACAATCCCTTGGCGCTGTCCGGCATCTCTCGGTTGCCCAGGAAATGGACGATCGGAAACGAATGGCGGATTTGAATTGGCAGACGGCATACGCGGGAGACGAACCCATTGTTCGCTACGAGATATGGCGGGACAATATGAAAGTCGGGCAGGTCGCCCATAAACCACAGGTGAGTCGAACGCCCTTTGTTTTCAAAGAAGCCCTGTCTGATACCGCCGCACACCATTATAAGATTCTGACTGTCGATGCTGTGGGTCGCACGGCTGAGACAGAGGATGCTCTCCTTTCAGAGATCTGATGTCGGTTAATCCGATCTTTGTCATCCGGTGAGTAATGATTAATTTTGGATGATATCCCTTGATAAATCAACGGCAGGATCGTTGACCCTGCCGTTTTTCTTTTGTGAGATTGTAGATCATAGCTTAGGAACCGTTCCTGATAAGGATAGAAGATCTGCCATTGTCATACGTTTTAAATGGCCTTTCCAGTCGTCACTTGTCTTCAACAATCGTAAACTTATGTCACAAGTATTGTCATGAGCTTTTAAGCTGTAAGATGATATCCCTGTAGGTTTATCATGCCGAAGATCAGGATTCCTCTAAACCAATCCAGAGAGTTTAACTGAAAAGAAAAACATCGGAACAAATTCTTGGAGGGTATGAGAAGAAAAGAGGAAAGAGACATAACATGTTGGAATCAGGCGATTCCAGGCAAATGTGGCAGTTCAGGATAACCTCGAAGGAAAAATAGGATTGTCTGAAAAACCACGATAATCTATCCTAAATTCTCACCAAATATCACTAACTTTTTGCAGTTAATCCTTAAATCCCGTTAAACCCCCGCTTCGCGGGGCGCACGATACGCGGAATATAGTGTTTTGCCTAGCCCAACTTTAGCCATTTTGTATCCTACTTAAAAATAGCCTTGACATTTTTAAAATAGACCATAAAATGGCCATATGAGATATATTAGCCGATACATACTAGAAGATCTGAAAAAGAAGATGGTTTTTGTAGGTGGCCCCCGTCAGGTAGGGAAAACCACACTCGCGAAAACTATCCTGAACACCGATTATCCTGATGGCAGGTATATGAACTGGGATTATGATGATGACCGGCAGGACATCATTCAAAAAAAGTGGAGTAATAGTGATAGCTTACTTGTTTTTGATGAACTGCATAAATTTCCGCGCTGGAAGAGATGGATAAAGGGAATTTATGATGTATCTCATGATACTCATTCTTTCCTGGTGACAGGTTCTGCCCGTCTGGATACATACAGACGGGGAGGCGATTCATTAATGGGTCGATATCATTACTGGCGGTTACATCCTTTTACCCTTGATGAAATACCTGAAGGTATTTCCCCACAGGATGCATTTGACAGGCTCATGACCGTGGGTGGTTTTCCTGAGCCTTTTCTGGAGGGCGATGAGCGTTCAGCCAGGCGCTGGCGCCGTGAACGCTTTGACAGAGTATTAAGAGAAGATGTGCGTGATCTTGAATCCGTGAGAAATATACAATTATTAAGTCTTTTCCTTGATTTACTCCGCCGGAGAGTTGGTGGATTGGTTACGATTTCAAACTTTGCCAATGATATTCAGGTCGCTCCGCAAACTGCTAAAGCATGGCTGGAAGTACTTGAAAAAATGTATCTTATATTCATTGTCAGACCCTATACCAAATCATTACCACGAGCTGTTTTAAAACCCCCAAAAGTATATTTTTTTGATAATGTGGATGTACTGGGTGATGAAGGAGCCAGGTTTGAAAACCTTGTTGCCACTTCACTTATAAAACGGCTGCATTTTCTTGAGGATCGTGATGGCTTTGGATACGAACTTAGATATATACGTGATAAAGAAGGCAGGGAAGTGGATTTTGCAGTCTTAAAGGAAGGTAAACTGGAGGAATTGATAGAAGTAAAATTTTCTGAAGAAGATATTTCCAAATCTCTTTCCTATTATTCTGAACGTTTAAAGCCAAAAAAATCTACACAAATAACAGCGAACCTGAAAAGGCCGTTTGATAAAGATGGAATCAGAGTTACTGATCCAATTTCATATTTTAACAATTTTTTTCAATAGGATCGTTATTGCGCATGCTTGAAAATGCACAGCGAGCGCATTCTCCCGCTCAGAGAGCGGGGGTTAGCGAGCGAATTACAATAATAGAAAGATCCTTAGATTTGGAAGATTCCCCGCGGCTTGCCGCGGGGAGCTTCAATGTCATCCGGTCGATGATGATGTTGTGTGTGAATAATTTCGAAGGAAAAATAATAAAATGACCACAGATACCTTCCAACGAAAACTCACCGTAATACTCAGCGCCGATGTTGTGGGCTATAGTCGTTTTATGGGTGATGATGTTATTCTTTCTGGATGATAACAACATAGATATATGACCAAGGGAGACCGACTATCACTTCAAATCACCTGGTCAAAGCAAATTAGATAAAAAACAAAGAATTGCCCACTTGGTTTAGATAGGAGCAACATGGTGTCCTCAATGGTGAATTCGGTGCAGACAAATCAGATCAAACCGATCATCTGGTCGGAAATGTTTGTTTTTTGTCTGGGATTTGGGGCGAACACCTTTGTCAACATGATGTTAGGGACCTATCTGCCCTATTTCTGGAGCGACATAATGAGGTTGCCTTTAGCAGCCATGGCCACCATTATGCTCATCTCCCGTATTCTAGATGGCACTTCAGATATTTTTATGGGATTTATCGTGGACAGGACAAAATCCAGATTTGGCAAGGCCCGGCCCTGGCTGCTGTGGATGGCCCTGCCGGGACTCATTTCCATGTCAGCGTTATTTTTTGTCCCCAGCCTCAGTGAGACAGGTCTGATTATCTATGCGTTTATCACGTACAACTGCGTTGCTTTCTTTATATCCACGGCCATGACGATTCCGTTAACGTCATTGTTATCCATGATAACCGATGACCCTGAAAAACAGGTGAGAATGAACATGCTGGGCATGGGGATCTGCACAGCCCTTACAGTGTTTGGCAACTGGTATATCGTGGACGCGATAGAAGTATTGGGCGGCGGTCCACAAGGCTACTGGAGATTTTTTACGTTAATAGGATTGCTTACAATGAGTATGTACTTACTCACCTTCCGGGGCACAAGAGAGAAAGTAGTCCAATCTGATACCAAGAAACCAGAAAAAGTCTCTATTTTGGAAGTTTTAGGATCATTGAAGGCCAATAAGTGGTTTATAGTCATCACGATATTTACTGTCTTTATGATGCTCTATCCCGCTTTTATGGGAATCAATATGTACTACATGACCTGGATTATGAAAACCCCTGATTTAATGGGACCGTATATGTCCATAATGTATATAGCATTGCTCATTACACTGGTTGGCGCGGTACCTATTGTCCCCCGTATCGGCAAGATTAACGCGGCTTTTATAGGGATGTTCATGCAGATTGTTGGGAATCTTCTTCCCTTGGCGGATACAAGCAGTGTCCCCCTATTAATGGTTGCCGCGGCCTTACGCGGAGCCGGTCCTGCACTTCTCCTTGGAATCAATCTCTCATTTATGTGTGATGTCGTGGACTATGGTGAATGGAAAACAGGAAAACGGCTTGAAGGTCTGGTATTTGCCGGTTCCAGCATGGGCGGGAAACTCGGTTTGGGTCTGGGTTGCGCGATCTTAGCGGCAATGCTGGCCGCCGGAGGATATGAGGGCGCTGCAGCTTCACAGTCCCAGACAGCCCTTAACGCCATTACCCTTACCTTCACATGGTGGTACTCGCTCGGCTCAATTGCCTGTACCATCATCCTATTCTTCCTTCGCCGATTGGATAGACAAATGCCACAGATCAGGGCTGAATTGGATGCACGCAGAATACACGCTGCATCTTAGGATGACCCGCATTTTTTATTTATGGCAGAGTCATTGGACCTAATTAATTATGAATTCTTAACCAAACAAAGGAGGATGAGAAAATGAAAATGAACTGGGGACGTGTTGTGAATGCCGGTTTGGTCGCAGAAATATTGCTTCTCTTAGTATATCAGCTGACTGTGCAACAGTTGGGCCGCGGAACAGCATCAAACCTCGTTGTTATCGTGGGCTGCTTCGTGTTTATGTTAGTCGGCGCGCTATGGGTGGGGCGGGATATCGAATCACGTTTTGTCCTTCACGGATTTCTTGTGGGTGTTGTTGCTGTAGTGTATTACGTCATAAGGAGTCTACCCGATGCTATTAGCGGGCAATACCCAATGAACTATTGGCAGGCGGCCCTTTGGGGTCATACTCCTAAGTTGCTGGGCGGAATAGTCGGTGGTTACATAGCCGGAAAGCTAAAGACCAAAGCTGATTAAAAAGAGAATCATCAGCTCCCATTATTTTATCCTGTCAGACAACTTCCGCGTGGTTTATGAAGGGGACAGGATTCGCTAGAATATAGGAGCCAGATGTAATGAATTAGTAAGTAAAGAAAAGGAGACAGAATATATGGAAACAGGATTAAAGGAAGAATTCTTGTCGAAGTGGCAAAAGTATTTCGGACAGGCTGAGCTTCCTATTACTTTTTATTACACGGACCAGGAAAATTCCACGCAAAAGCTGAAGGTGCCTTCCGGGCACCAGTGCGTAATCGGGGTGTTAAGCCGTGTACGGAAAGGAACTGCCCTCTGTCTGGACGAGAAAACGGTCGGCTGTGGCGGAGGAAAACGATGTCTTGGATTTCCGTTTGAATCCGGCCCTGATTTTAAATATTTTCTGTCTACCGGACTTCCCGGTCGAGTGGAAGGAGAACGGTATAAAAAAAGCCCTGAACTGGTAGAGCAAGTGGTCAAAGGCTGGGCTCTATTTAAGGCCCCGGCCAGGACTATCGTTTTTAAACGCTGGGACCTACTGGAGACCGCCGATGAGCCTGAAGTTGTCATATTTTTTGCCAAGCCGAATGTCCTATCGGCCCTATTTACCCTGGCTAATTTTGATGAGTCTGAAGATAGGGTATACACTCCTTTTGGCGCGGGCTGTTCTTCCATTGTTCAGAATCCCTATTTGGAAAAAGAAAAGGATTCTCCACGATGCGTTATAGGCATGTTCGACATTTCAGCCCGTCCCTTTGTAGAAAAAGATGTTCTTACTTTTGCCGCGCCAATGAAAAAGTTTCTGGCTATGGTCGTCAACATGGACGAAAGCTTTCTGATCACTCATTCTTGGGAGAAAGTGAAAAAACGAATTTAAAGAAACGATGTGAGGAAAACAAAATGACAGAATCCAAGATAAGCCGCAGAAAATTTCTGCAGAACAATCCACTAGGTTTTATTGGGACCGGACTTTCGGGAAGGGATAGCTATGCAATGACACATGCGAGTGAGAAGAAAGAGGCCATCCACCTCATAGATCGTGTACAAGTCCCTGTCGCGGCCAGAGTTTGGAACTGAGCTTTAACCACATGAGAGTGACAGTTGATTCACATCCAATGCTGCTGCCGCGCAACAAGGCGTTATTCTAGGAACTGAGGCATATATGTCTCCTGAACAGGCCCATAGTAAGCCAGTGGACATGAGGGCTGGACAGAAAAAGCGAACCCATGGATGATCTCAGCTTGTAAGCAGTCTCAGGAAACTTTACCTGGTCTAAATGAACTCTAAAGAACCAAGTCTTAAAAAATACACCACCTGGAATAGAGACCTATATCAGGCACTATAAGGAGGGAAAAATGATCAAAAAAGTATCTTGGGGATTATTCCTTGCTTTCTTACTATTGATTTCTTCATCATTCTTCATGCTAAAGACAAACGCGTCTGATTCTCAGGGAAAGGATGTTGAAGATATCATCGCCGAGAATTTCGATAATGGGCATCTCATTGAGATAGTGCTGCCACTGGCAGAAAAACCTATAGCCAGTTTTCGTAAAGCGGACGAATCGACAATCTCCTTCGATAAGGGAAAAGGGGAGATTCGTTTCGAGAGGAGAGGATATGGATGGATCTTCAGAGTGAATGATATTAGATTATTACATGTCACTCAATTCGGAAGTGTTACCATCTATCTGTAAAAGCTGAGACCTTTTTGTATACATTCTATTCTCTTCTTCATTTTCACTGACATCCACTAGTCTATTCTTTTAAGGGCCTCATAAGAAGAAGGACTATGTGACATTTCGAGAGTCTGCCCTCGGCCAATGCCTTACCCTAAAAAATACGATCAATCCTCCTTCAAAATACAGTTTTTACCTTAATTGATATGATATGAGTTTGTACTATATTTAGAGTCAGGAAAGCTGTACATAGTTTTTCTCCTTTTCCCCCTCCGGTGTCCCTCGTGAGAGCCCGGAGGGGTTTTTCTCTCTTATCCTCTTTCTGACTAAAAAATCAGGGTTTTCCCGATAGACTAACTTAAAACAACCCCGTATTCTGTTCGAACCGGTGTTTCCGGAAAAATGCCAAAAAGCATTCACAACCTTTCGCAGAAAGGGAGATCATCATGGCTATTGAAATAGATCCCCACCTGGACCTTTGTTATAAACTAGCGGAAAAGAACCGAGACGCCTATTCTCCTCACTATAGAGAATCCCTAGACAGAGTCTTTCTCCGCCTCATCGATATATGCGAAAAGAGTCAGAATCTTTCAATAGAAGACCTCAAGGCAGAGTGCAAACACATTGTCGAGTCCGTTAGCCGTGCTGAACAAACAAAACCCGTCAAATCCCTTCCTTAGTGGAAAACGAATCAAAAGCTAACAATGGCCTAACTTTCCATCATTAATGTATTCATGGAGTTAGATTATGAGAACCTTTGTCGATAGCATTACACATTGGGATTTGATTTTCCTGAATACCATCTTTGGCTTGAACGGCAGGAGACTCATCTCAGCTGTCATGCCCTGGATTTCCCATAGTGCTAATGGTTATTATTATCCGGCGATCCCGCTCTTTCTTTATCTCATTGATCCTCATACAGCACGGTCCTTTTTGCTTGCCGGCATCATGGCATTTGTCATTGAGCTTCCCCTTTACAAAGCTCTAAAAAATTGGATTAAACGGGAGCGTCCCTGTGAAGTGCTATTCGGTGTGTATCCACGTGTTTCTCCCAGCGATCTATTCAGCTTCCCTTCCGGACATACTGCCGCCGCCTTTTTGATTGCCACTCTAGTCTGCCGTTTTTTCCCAGTCCTTTTGTTTCCTGTTTACGTCTGGGCCTTGCTGGTCGGTATGTCTCGAATTTACCTTGGTGTACATTATCCCTCCGACATCCTCGCCGGTCTTTTTATAGGCGTCTCTTGTGCGCTTGTTGGGATTGTGGTTTTTGGATAATGGCCGGAGGGGATGACCTGAATGAAGATTTTGTATGGCGTCCAGGCAACGGGTAACGGGCATATCAGCCGTTCCCGAGAGGTGATTCGACGACTCAAGGAAATGGGGCAAGACGTTCAGGTGATATTCAGCGGACGGGATCCTTCTCTGCTCTGGGATATCGAGACATTCGAGCCCTATGACGCGTTTCGGGGTCTCACTTTTATTACTCGACGCGGAAAAGTCCGCAAATTCCGCACAGCACTGCAGTTGAATCTATTTCAATTCTATCGCGATGTTTTTTCTTACGATACGTCCGGATTTGATCTCGTGGTCACGGATTTTGAACCGGTTTCATCCCGGATAGCCCGCCGAAATGGTATACCTTCCATCGGCGTTGGCCATCAGTACGCTTTTCTCCATGAGATACCCGTTAAAAAAGCCGATCCATTTTCAATGTGGGTTATCAGGAATTTCGCGCCCGCCGATTATTCGGTAGGTCTTCATTGGCATCATTTTAATAAGCCCATTCTTCCCCCAATTATTCCTGCCCATTTGAAAGCCAATTCGCCGATAAAACAGGAAAAGATACTCGTCTATCTACCCTTTGAATCCATTGAGGACATTGAGTCTTTACTGAGACCCATCACGACCCATGACTTCTTCATTTATTGCGACATCGCGGGGGCGATAGATGATGGCAATATTCACCTGCGCCCTTTTTCGCGAGATGGTTTTTTAAAGGACTTGCAAGAATGTAACGGCGTGATTAGCAACGCGGGATTTGAATTCCTTAGCGAAGCGTTCTATTTGGGGAAAAAAGCTTTGATTAAAGCCCTGTCCGGCCAGATAGAGCAAGCCTCCAATGCCTTTGTGGTATCTCAGCTGAAACTGGGGATGATCATGCCAAAACTCAATCGGAATACTGTGAAGGAGTTTCTAGCTGCTCCTTCTATTCGGCCCATAGGCTATCCCGATGTGGGCCGCATCATTGCGGAATGGATTGAAAGGGGCAACTGGAAAGATGTCGAAGGACTCGCCCTATCGGCGTGGAGCCTTATTCGGATGGGGTACAATCCTGAGATGAATGGATCCTCCCATTAGACGACCAACTTTCTTAAGAGCTTAGCGCCCCAAATCGAGCCGACGAGGATGACACAAGCAGCCAATGCCGGCCAGATCATTCCCGGCAGCTCTTTCCATCCGGATCTCCAAATGGCCGAGGCAACAATGATTAACACAACGAGAAGGCCGAGATAGCCTATAGCCTCTAAGATCTTTAAAACAACAACCAGAAATACCTTGAAAGCCTTGTCCTGTTTGGACGATTCTTCTTCTAACATTGCTTGTCGCCATCCTCTCACAAGAACTACGAGCTGACAGCCCTTCGCTCTCTCTCGCAAGGCATGTCTAGGAGGCGGTTTGGAGAACTCACTAAGCACGATTCCATCATGTTTTCTTATGAAAAGAAAACGGTGCGGCGCCTGGACGGATTGAAAGAAATCAATGCCTGGCTTGCGTGGTCCTTTAGAAAGTGTGCGCAGGTTTATCTCACCTTGTCCGGGGAAGCGCGATCCTATAGAGAATTTCCAATTCGGGTTCCTCTTCGTGATCTGTCGAGACAATCATCTTGTAGGGTCCTCGATTTGACGAGACTGCTCCTGGATTTGCCACCTGAGCCTTGATTGCCGATCGGTGCCCTTCCCGCTCCAGGATCTCGGTTTCGAGCAGACCGCCCGTATCCTCCACACCAAGGATCTCCACGGGAATGCCTGCCCTTGTCATAAAGCGGACCTCCTGAGGGACATACTTACCACCCCGTTGGCGGAAATCAAGGCTTTGTCGGTAGACGATGTCACTCATAACAGTGACTTGGACCAGCACATCGATGTAAGGGGTTGAAGCACCTTTCAGGTTGATCCTCAACCTACTGGAGATTGTATCGGCCGTATCGCTTCCCAGAAACGTTATCTTGTAGTGAGTTGTTCCCTCACTATCCACACTTAAGGGCTCGATGGAAAACCGTTTGTCTTCGATGGTAACCGAGGAAACTCTAACCTTCTCGGGGTCCTTAAATATAACGGAAAGGTCCCGTGAACCTGTTTGTCTCTTCATAAAAGCCCCGAAATTCAGCCTGGAAGGATTTACCACAACCTCTGCAATAATTTTTCCCTTGAGAGTCAGGTCAAATTTAGGATGAGAGGGATCATTGGAATATACATATATTTTTTTATTGGTCTCCCCCTTTCGACCCGTGGTATTAAACGACGCCTTGATGTACCCTTCCCCACCCGGGGGAATGACCTCCGCCGAAATGACGGCGGCGGTGCAGCCTCAGGAGCCGGTGGCGCTCTTGAGAACGAGATCCGCCGAGCCGGTATTTTGAATCTGGAAGACGTGTTCCACTCTCTCTCCCTCGTTGACCTCACCAAAATCGTACAGGGCCTCAGTCGAGGAAATCCTCGGAGCCGGCCCATTCTGTGATGCAGGCTCCACGTTTTGAGAACGTTCAGAACTCACGACTTGAGGTTTATCGGGGGTTTCCGCCATGCTGTAATCAGCAAAAAACAAGAAAACCACCAGGATCACCGCAAATATACCAACGATCTTTCTTACCATATATTCCTCCTCAATATTCAACATACGCATGATTATCCAGAAGCGCGGGAGACGAATGCACTGGAACATTAATCATTCGAGTTGCTCCTGGAATAGGGCACCAGTTTACTGGAAAACAGAGAAATCGTCAACCGATCAGGGGGTGCCGCGGCCTTGGAATGGAGATTTATTAAGGCCATCATACTTTCGATCATGATCCAGAACTCAAGGGCAAAAACGATGAACCCGATACAGAAAAGGAGCAAATTTTTCGGGGATCTTTGCGCTTACCACGAGGATTAGAAACCAGTCAATGAGCATTCTGAATTTTTGACTTTCCAGAGAAAGTGATTAATTAAACCATACAAACTCGTATTTTTAAGCCATTACTGAATTTTATGGGGGTGTGATATGAAAATAGCATCTATTATATTGATATTCCTGGCCATGTTCTTTGGCCCGCAAGATGCTTTAAGCCTTGAAAACAGAGAGGAAAAGACGATGAGTGAAAAGGATAAGAATCTGGAGAGAGCGACATTTGCCGGGGGGTGTTTTTGGTGCGTTGAATCAGATTTTGAAAAGGTCGAGGGCGTGACGGAGGTCATATCCGGTTATACGGGAGGCCATAAGGAAAATCCAACCTATAAACAGGTATCGGCCGGGGGGACAGGACACTTAGAGGCTGTACAGGTAGTCTATGATCCCTCCAAGGTGACTTACAGCGAATTGCTGGAGGTTTTCTGGAGACATGTAAACCCCACGGATTCCGGCGGACAATTCGTTGACAGAGGGCCTCAGTACCGAACCGCGATCTTCTACCACAATGAGGAGCAACGGAAACTGGCACAGAAATCTAAGGAAGACCTGGATAACTCGAACATATTTGACAAACCGATTGTGACGGAGATCCTCGAGTTTTCCGAGTTTTACCGAGCCGAAGACTATCATCAGGCTTATTACAAGAAAAGTCCGATCCAGTACAGCGATTACAGATATCGTTCCGGTCGGGACAAGTTCCTGAACAAGGTATGGGCTGAGAATGCGGAAAAGATGCTTCAGGCTCCTCCTGAGAGCGAGATGAATTCAAAGCCCGGGGATGACTTGCTGAGGGAGCGATTGACGCCTTTGCAGTATGAAGTCACCCAGAATGACGCGACCGAACCGGCGTTTAAGAATGAATATTGGGATAACAAGAAGGAAGGGATCTATGTGGACATCGTATCTGGTGAGCCTTTGTTTTCCTCATTCGACAAATTTAATTCCGGTACGGGGTGGCCGAGCTTCATAAGGCCGCTGGAGCCGGAGAACATCGTTGAAAAGAAGGATCGAAAACTTTTCAGGATTCGAACCGAGGTGCGAAGCAAGCACGCCGATTCCCATTTGGGCCATGTCTTTAATGATGGTCCGCCCCCAACCGGCTTGAGATACTGCATCAATTCAGCAGCACTGAGGTTTGTTCCAAAAGAGAATCTGGAAGCGGAGGGGTATGGTCAATATTGGAGCCTTTTTAAAAAGGACTGATGAAGTCGCACTTTTTTTACCTTGACCAGCTTCAGGGATTTTGTTAAAGGAATGGACAGGTTGAGAATAGCGGGACAGGTAAAAAATGGCAAAAAAGAGAGTCACACGCAAACAACTGCTGAAAGAACCGGATGAGTTCCTGACCTTTACTGAAAAGGCAGTCCTTTTCATAAAGGAACATGATCGGAAATTCAAATTTATCGCGGGGACTATAGGGGTCATCATCCTCATATACCTCGGCGTCAATACCGGCATGGGATACATCAATAAGAAGGGGCAAAGTGCCTACAATCTGGCTTTCAGATTGATGAGCGCCCAAAATACGGATTTGAGCCCGGAGTCCGAGGAAGTAAAACAGGCTGGAGAGCTTTTTCAAGAGGTTCTCGATGATTACAGCCTTTCCAGGGTACGCCAATTGGCGCTTCCGGAATTGGCCTACGTCAAAATGGTTGAGAAAAAGTACGATGAAGCGATTCCTCTTTATCAGGAATTCCTGGACAAAGCACCCGAGAAGAGCCCCTATCAATCTCTTGCCCGAATAGCCATCGCCGCCTGCCATGAAGCCAAGGGAGAATTTGAGCAGGCCATTGAGATTTTGAACCAGGTCACGGCTCATGCCGACGACCTCTTCAAGGAACAGGCGCTGTTTAGCCTGGCCCGGATTTACCGCCTTGCCGGGCAAAAAGATCAGGCCAAGGAGATCCTGCAGGAATTTGTAGAGAAATACGAAAACTCCCCCTTTCTTCCCTTGGCTAAGGCCCATCTTCAGGAATTCCGTCCCGAACCCAGCTAGACCACTTACTCATCCCTCTCGAGTCTCCTGCTCAGATCGTGTACGAGGAGTGTATTACCTAATCGCGTCTCCGCCAAGGACCGATCAGGGCCCCCCCTTGCCCCTTGGGGAAACAATACTAGGCCCAAATCAAGCGAGTGATAGATGAGTGATCGAAAAAATCCATGTAGCAGGCGCTAATTCCAGTCGTGAAGCATGAAGTGCCATCGTTGCCTTCACTGTGGATGCCAAAAAGGGTGCCTGTCATAGCGTAATTCAGTATGTTATATTCTTTTCCTTCTTTTTTTTCCTACTCCTCCAAGAATTTACTCCCGTCAAGATGGATCACATTAGGGATGTAGGGG
>JAFGFY010000024.1 GCA_016930795.1 Deltaproteobacteria bacterium | reverse complement strand
TACTCCGGAATTGGTGTCCGGATTGAATCGGAATCAGTGTCCGGATTAAAATGGAATGAGTGTCCGGAATGGACCGGAATACGCATCAATGGCCAGATTTTCGAAGTATGGAAGGGACATGTGGGCATCTTTGTCGAACCGCCAACCGTGAGGGAGATCGTCCGGAATGAAGAGGGCTGGACGTCTGAGGAACTGGCCGAGATCATACCCCGTACCCTGGCAAAGGACCTGATCGCCACGGAGTTCCCGGAAACCATTATCTGGGACTAAAGGCGGCGAGGCCTTTACATGCCGCTAGTTCCATCGAAACCAGCGCAGAGTTAAAAGGAAAGAGATTCCGCCCCAGGCCAGAATGATCCCCAGCCTCCATCCCTGTGAGGCTAAAGACATTCCATCAAGAATGAGTGCACGAAGGGCATAATTGAATTGAGTCAACGGGAGGGCTTGTATCGGGATCTGCATTATACCGGGGAAACGTTCCGGGGGAAAAAAGACGCCCGACAGCAAATACATGGGGAGCATAATCAGGTTCATAAGTCCTGAAACCGTTTCCAGTTTCCGCGCCCGGCAGGCCACCAGCAATCCAACCCCAGTGAAGGAAAAAGCCCCGAGAAACGATAGAATGAGGATTGAGAAGATACTTCCTCGAATCGGGACTTTGAAGAAAAGGACACCGGCGCCTAGAATGACGATGATCTCGGGGATCATAAATATCATTCGACCGCCTATTGAAGCGATGAGGAAATGAACTCTCTTCATCGGCGTAGCAATCAACCTTTTGAGCAACTTCTTCACTCGGATGTCAACAACATAATAGCCGACACCCCATAAACTGCCCGCAAGCAGGTTCATGCCGAGCAGCCCCGGAATGAGGAAGTCAATGTATCGTGTTCCGGGTTCCGTAACGTGACGATCCATGGTCAAAACGGCATCTCGACGTCCCGCCGCTCTCTGGAGGGCATCGTCAACGCTCTGTCGCGCGAGAACACTTTCAGGCCTGGTGGGATCGAACAGGTAAGTAAAGCCTTCACCGGGTATCACCACAACAAGGGATTTTCCAAGCCTGAGGCGTTCCTTACACTCGGATTCCGTATGGATCGCGACAATAAAAACCGAATCCTGTTTCAAATTCGCTGCGATATCTTCAGCAATAACGTGCTCTTGTATATCCACGAATACCCGATTGACGGGACGATTGCTGAAAGCGATTCCAAGTCCGATCGCGATTAGCACCGGAAACACATAGACCCAGAAAATTGTCTCCGGCTCGCGTAAAAACTCCCGAATCCTTGCCTTTAATAGCTCATTAAGAGGATGATATTTCATCATCTCGCAAATGCCTTCCCGTCAGGTTAACAAAGACGTCTTCAAGACTTGCGTGTCGCGTAGTGAGTCGAGACAGGCTGCGCTCGTGAGACTGCAGGCTCTGAATCAGGGCCGGAATAGCGATATGAGGTTCGGAAACGGTGAGGGAAATTCCATTTCCATCAGCGCGTACTTCCAGAACTGCAGGGAGATCTTCCAATACGTCCACTGGAATGTCGGCTCCATTATTCATCGAAAACTCAACGATGTGCTCGCCACCCAGTCCGGCTATCAGTTCGACCGGAGATCCCACTGCTATGATTTCTCCATGATCGATTATCGCGACCCGATCGCACAGGCGCTCCGCTTCTTCCATGTAATGGGTTGTAAGCAGGACCGCACGTCCTTCTTCCCGAAACCTTCGTATGACATCCCAAAGCTTGCGTCGGGATTGAGGATCAAGACCGGTCGTTGGTTCATCCAGAAAGAGTAGCCGGGGATTGCCTACCAGCGCGCATGCGACCGCAAGACGCTGGCGCTGACCGCCTGAGAGTTTACCGACCAGGGAACCGGCTTTTTCGGTCAGGCCGACCGTCTCCATCACATCTTCGGGCCTACGGCCTTCACGATAAAAACTTCGGAAAAGTTCCAGTGTTTCCAGAACCTTGAGCTTTTCAGGAAATCGCGTCTCCTGTAATGAAATCCCTATCTTCTGTCGCAGTTCGTTGTCGTTTTCGCCCCAGTACATCCCGAGAACTTCCACATCGCCGGAAGAGGGCGAAAGTAGGCCTTCAAAGATCTCGATAGTGGTCGTCTTGCCAGCGCCGTTCGGACCGAGCAGTCCGAAACACTCGCCGCTCCGGATTTCCAAATCCAATCCGTTTACGGCATAAACGACCTCGCCGCTTCCCTTGTATTGTTTGCGGAGATCGCGGCAGGAAATCGCCAGCTCCGCATGAGATAGTGGTTTCATTTGATGATTGACCAGGATGGATTGCCGCCTTTGGATGCCCGATAGGGAACCTGTTCATAAAAATTGGTCAAGTATGTCTCATGTAAAATGGGAATGCAAGTATCATATCTCCTCTCATAATTTCTCCCTCCTTTATCATTTATATGTTATGTAAGAAAAGCAGAAACTGTGCCGGGATGGGTTTGATGAGGATTTTCATAATCTGAATGAAATTGAGGCAACACCTATGCATGGATGGATGGGCAAGATACTCCACGTGAACCTGAGCACATCGGAAATATCCGAGTCTCCAACAATGAGCTATAGTGATGAATACCTGGGCGGACGCGGCATTGCCCTGAGGCTCTATTGGGAGAATGTAAAGCCGGAAACCAGGGCTTTTGATCCTGATAACACCCTGATCTTTATGACAGGGCCGCTCGTGGCCACAGGTGCTCAAGGGGCGACACGGATGGTCGTAATGGGTAAATCTCCCATGACTTATCCGGAGCAATACTGTTATGGGAATATGGGAGGCTTCTTTCCTCCTGAATTGAAGAAGGCCGGATACGACGGTATGGTTTTTACAGGTCGGGCGAAAAGACCGGTTTACCTCTGGATTGAGGACGATACTGTTGAAGTTCGCGATGGCTCATCCCTGTGGGGTAAGGGGACATATCGTGTAGGGGATATATTGCATCAGAAACACGGTAAAGGAGCGCGTTTCCTCACCACCGGCATGGCCGGTGAAAAACTCGTAAGGTCGGCGATCATATTCGGATCCCACCAGTCCACTTCAACCGGTGGCTTCGGGTCGGTCATGGCTTCCAAGAATCTCAAGGCAATCGTTGTCAAGGGGACGGGCAAGCCTTCCGTGGCACATCCCGATCGGCTCAAGAAACTCAATCGTTATATATTAGAAATAAGCAAACGGCTTGATATGAGCATTCCTCCGGAGGTAACAATGAGTGGTCATGGCCATCTGCTTGAGGCCATCGGAAAAGACAACTGCTATCAGTGCGGTCTGGACTGTAACAGAAACAGATATCGGTATGGTAAGAGATCGGAGTTTGAGGGAGTTCGCCGGTGTCAGGCCATGGAATACTATCTCCCGTGGAAGTATGGTCAGGAGGATGAGCCTGTTGAGACCCTCTTTGACGCACCAATTCTTGCGAATGACTACTCCATATGCACATTTGAACTCCGGAACATGGTCAATTGGCTTTATACCTGTACTCAGAACCAGGCCTTAACTGAAGCAGAGACCGATCTCCCCCTTTCCAGGATGGGCACAAGGGAGTTTCTGGAGACCCTGCTTTATTCCATTGCGTACCGTAATGGCTTTGGCGATATTCTGGCTGAGGGTTTGGCCCGGGCGGTTGAAAGAGTCCCGGAAAAGGCACGGGTGCTGCTTGATCCATCGGTTCAACCCGTGGGAGAGGTTGACGCGAACCTGCCCAGGCTTTCTGTTGTTCATGCCCTGCTGGATCCTATGGAACCCCGAATGAGTCGCCCCATTGCCCATGCCGGTTTTGCCAGGGCCGCTTTATTGTTCAACACGATAGATCCAGGAAGCAATCCCATTACATTGGAAGTGTTTCAGGAGATCGCCAAAGCCTTTTGGGGCAGCGTTGAGTCTGCTGATGCGTCAAGCTATGAGGGCAAGGCCCTGGCTGCCGTTAAAATACAGGACAGGGTCATAATGGAGGACTGCCTTGGTCTTTGCGATCTAGGGTGGCCCCTGGCCTATTCTTTTACTAAGCCGGGTCATGTGGGGGATCCTGACCTGGAGGCAAAAATCTTTACAGCGGTTACCGGTTTGGATGAAGAGGTGATAGACACTTGCGTGAAGCGGGTCTTCCTCCTACAGAGGGCTATTCAGCTGAGAGAAGGGAGAAAAGTGCCTGAAGACGATTTTCCTCCGGAGTTCAATTTCACGGAACCGCCAAAACCTATGGGTCTTATGATGATGCCGGGTCCTGATGATCATTCACAAAGCCCTCCCGGGATGGTCCTGGACCGGGATAAATTCACCCATATGCTCCGAGAATACTACCGTTTTAGAGGTTGGAACGAGGAGACGGGAGTACCGCTGAAGGAGATCCTTCAAAAACTGAACCTGGAACTCTGAGGTCAAGAAACATCGAAACAGGAGGTAGTAGAATGACACGGGTTGTCTTGAAGTACGCCTGCCCCTATTGCGAAGAGCAATTCCAAGGACTCAATGCGTTGAAGACCCACCTTGAAGAAACACATTCACCAAAGGCTTTCTCCCCGGTATGGGGGAGGGAAGTCTATCCACCTCCAAAAGGAACGGCCTTTATCGATTCCGACGTCATGAAATGTGTGGGTTGTGGGCTCTGCGCCGAGGCATGTTCCATGAAACATTTCGGGGTTATCAACAAAGATTTTGCGAGAATATATGTCCGAAAATTCCTTCTGCCCTTGCCAAAGGCGATCATCGTTACGTGCTGTCAGTGTCAGGATGAAGAAAGACCCTGCGAAGCGGCCTGTCCTGTTGATCCGCCGGCGATCTATTTTGATCAAAACACGCTGCATATGGTGGTTAACAAGGAGACCTGCACGGGTTGCGCGCAATGCAAAGAGGCCTGCGACACTGAGGCTATCCGCTTTAATCCAGATGTATCGGACGCTCCTCTGGTCTGTGATCTCTGTGATACGGATAACAGCGGAAAAAGAGAGCCCCAATGTGTCCAAATATGCCCTACAACCGCCCTCTACTTTCACAACCAGGACGAAAGGGGACGCCCCTTGAGAGACATGTCCAGGAGAAGCTCTGATGAAAAGGCTTGGATGGTCGCTAAAAGACTCTACCCTTTGACCCGGGAGAGCATTGCCTATCCCCCATGGGGCCCGGAGACAATGGGGAAAGGATCTGAAAATGGCTGAAATACGGTATAACCTGCTGGAAGTTGATCTGAAGGCTAAGAACAGCCGTGTGATCGACGTCACGGATGATGTCCTTTCTTATCTTGGAGGAAGCGGTCTCGGCAGCAAACTGATCTGGGACCTGGTTCCCAGGGGAGTGAATCCCTTGAGCCCGGATAATATCCTGCATATCGGTGTGGGACCGATCACAGGACTTGTGGGAACCAAGGTCAGCTGCTCCTTTCTGTCACCCCTGACAGGTTGGGCGGGAGAGGCCACGATCTCGGGTTACATAGGGGATGAGATCATAAGGACTCACTATAATGCCGGCATTCTGATAAGGGGTAGGGCTGAGAGCCCTGTTTACCTTTTTGTCTATAATGATCAGGTAGAGGTGAGGGACGCGTCTTTTTTATGGGGGGAATACCTGGTCAAGACTGAGTATACGATTCGGGACCGGTTATACCAGGAGACTGGCATGGAATTCGCCGCCCTGTGTATCGGTCCGGGAGGGGAGAACCTTGTCCGCTACGCCAATGCCGCGACGGAAAATGTGCACAGCGCGTCCAAAAGCGGTGTAGGGGCCGTGTTCGGTTCTAAGAATCTCAAGGCAGTGGCCGTCAAAGGGACACGAACCCCCCTGTACGCGGATCATAGGAAGGTGTGGGAACTAAGAAAAACCTATGCCATGCATCCGGCCACCGCGTTACAGAAAAACCAGGAGTGGGGTCGCTACGGCGCGAGTGACGGCATGAGGGCGCTCCTTAATTATGGAGGAGATCCAATCAAAAACGCCCATTCCTCATGGGACCCTGTGGCGGACAAGAGTGACCATATAGCCCATGAACTGAGCTACCGCGTTTGGACGGACGGATGCCCCGGATGCGCGACTCCCTGCTTTATGCCCTTTTTCAAAAACACGCCATACGGCGCTTTTGGCGGTGAACTGAGACACGGCAACACATCGGGCCTTTGCGGTAACGCCATGATGGGCTACGATGAAGTAGAAGAGATAAACACCCTGATTGAAGAGCTGGGGGTTGACGCGGAAGATATTCAGGGACATATCGCATGGGCCATGGACTTGTATGAACATGGAATTATCACGAAAAAGGACCTGGGCGGAATTGACCTGAAGTGGGGCGACCGGGACGCGACCATAGAGCTGGTCAAGAAAATCGTTTACAAGGAAGATCGCGCGCCTGCCGCCATGGCCGAAGGATATTGGCACGCGATTGAGGTTTTTGGAAAGGAATCCGCATGGTACGCATGGAAGTCTCCCACCAATGCATCTATTCCCAGGTATGACGTCAGAAACAGAGAACACGGAATGCCGTTTCCCTACGGCACAAGGCACAGCGACGGAATGGGTCTGTTTGACTCCGCGACCATCTGCCTCTTCTCATCATTTCCCTTTTACGCGATATGGGGTCCGCCGAATGAAGTGATTCGAAAATTTGTCAATACCGCCGCGGGATGGGAACTCACACCCGGTGCATTAGACGATATCAGCCGGCGAATTGATTTTCTAGGCAGGTGTGTCAGCCTGAGGGAAGGGTATCACCCGAATAAGGACTCAAACCTTCCTGAAAGGGCCTTTGATGAGCCTGTAACCAATAAATATGGCAAGACATGGGTCTGGAATAGGAAAGAGTGGGAGGATGAGAAAAGAGAATATTTCGTTAAGGCCTTGAACCTCTCTGAAAACGGTCTGCCGCTGAAGTCGGAACTCGAACGCCTCGGACTTGAATTTGTCATCCCGGAGCTTGAATCTCTTGATGCTCTGGGATGAAAATTAATCTCACCAACAGAAAGAAAAGCAGAGAGTCTCTTAAAGAAAAATTTAAGGAGGAGAAAATGGATCTCAAATTGAGCGGCAAAGTCGCGCTCGTTACCGGAGCGGGAAGCCAAATAGGCTATGGAAAGGCCATCGCTCTGACTCTCGCTGAGGAGGGGTGCGATCTTATCCTGGGTGACATTGATCTTGAAGGAACAAATCAGACAGCGGATGAAGTCAAGGCCCTGGGAAGAAAGGTGACCGCCATGAGGGTTGACGTGAGAAACCGGACCCAGGTGGATGAAATGGTCAAAAAGGGAATTGATGAATTCGGTGGGATCGACATACTGGTCAACAATGCGGGTGCCAGCAGTAAGATGATGCCTTTTATGAAGATGACAAAAGAGGATTGGGACTACGATATCGGCGTCAATCTCTACGGGCAGATGAACGTGGCCCATGCTGTTCTTCCCCACATGATGTCGCGCAATCAGGGCCGTATTATCAATACCTCCGGAGGGCAGGGCATACCCGCCCTATCGACCTATGGTGCGGCCAAGGCGGGTGTGGTGATGTTTACCAGGGCACTGGCCAAGGAGGTTCAGGGAAGCGGGGTCATTGTTACGGTCTATTCTCCAGGTCTCGGTGCTACGGGGCTTACGGCTGACGATCCTCGAATGGACAGCATCGCGCCGACCCTGGCGCTCGGAAGGCTTTGTACACCCCAGGATGTAGCGCCGATAGTTGCCTTTCTGGCTTCGGAGGTGAGTAGTTATATGGCGGCATCCATGGTTTGGGCTCATTAGATTTTTTCATCATACTCTCCCAACCAATGCTCTTACATATTAATGAGTACGACATATGAAGATATATTCCCGCGCAAGAAGAGAATGGTGTTGAGATCTTTTCGAGATGACTGTCGGGAGGCCTACGGGTCATGGTGTCTTTTCTTCGATTCCGAGTCTCACGGCCTGGTCATTTCAGGATGTTAGAGTCGGGTGAACCCTCCCCCCTCCGCTGTTCTTCCCGCTTCTGCGAAGCGGGAAGCCAGGGGGTCCCCCACTCTCTAACATCATGAAATAACGAAGGCCTCCCAACAGTCACTCCGAAAAGACGCCATGACCCTCCCCAGATTTAGATAGGTTATACACATTAACCGGATGAATAGAGTTGATTCGTTTAACATAAGGAGAAAGCTATGATACTCCATACGGATATTTTGGTGATCGGTGCCGGCGGTGCCGGGGCCAGGGCGGCCATTGAGGCCGCGATGAGAGAGCCCGGGTTGAAGATCACCATACTCAACCAGGGCCCTATAGGAAAGAGCGGACTGACTTCCATGGCCAATGGAGGGATGCAATGGGTGGAACACCCGGATGACAGCCCGGACTTCCTTTTCGGGGATATCCTTAGGTTTGGCTGTTTTTTGAATGATCAGAATCTTGTTGAGGCCTTGACACAGGAAGGTCCCCAAAGGGCACAAGAGCTGATAGACTGGGGGGCGCAAATGATTTCATTTTCCCGCGGATCCAGAGGCGGTTCCCCATCGGGGCAGGATAAACGACCTTCTTATCCCAGGGGTCATTACATCCCCGGTGTCACCTACATGAAGGCGTTAAGAAATGAGATGTCCCGTCACGCCAACATTACCGTCTTCGAAGACGTCCTCACGACCAGGTTAATCACATCAGATAATCGGGTCACAGGCGCCTTTGTGCTCAGCATACGCACCGGAGAGTATTTCATTGTGGCAGCAAAGGCGACTCTCCTCGCATCCGGAGGATTGGGAGAGATCTATCCCCATTCGACAAACGCCCCTTTTGGCATGCACGGCCACGCGGCCGGTATGGGCTATGCGATGGCGTACCGCGCGGGTGCGGAACTGATTGATATGGAGATGGTTCAATTCACGGGCAACCAGCTCTATCCGCCATGGCTTCTTGGAAATCCCGAATTGTTGTGCATGATGTGCGGTGGTCAATACATTAACGCCCTTGGTGATGAATTCATTCAGCAGCCCCAGCCAAGAGATGTTATCCAAAGATCAGCCTATAAAGAAATAAAGGAAGGCAGGGGGACTGAAAGGGGAGGGGTATTTATTGATCTTACAAAGTCGCCCCTTTCCAGTGAAGAGATTGAAGAACAACTCAAACACTCCCTTGCCGTGGAAATCGCCAAAGAGAGATGGGAACTCATTAAAAGGATGAGCGTGAATGATCCTGATCCGAAAAACTGGCGGATTGAATTTACCCCCGGCGGCGCGCATTTCTTTATGGGTGGCGTCAGAATCGATGAGAAATGCCGGACCAATCTGGAAGGACTTTTCGCGGCTGGCGAGGTATCCGGAGGCGTGCATGGGGCCAACAGGATGGGTGGGAACGCCATGGTGGAGATCATCGTGTTCGGCGCAAGGGCGGGGAGGTATGCCGCTGAATATGCCAAAGGAGAAAAAGAAGTGGGATTCGAAGATCCCTCTAAACAGGAGTATGAGAGATTATGCTCATTCTTTAGGGATAAAGGAACCCCTCCGAAAGCCATCATGGACCGGATTGCCGCCTTCATGTCGGAATATGTGGGTGTGGCAAGGAGAGAGACGGACCTTAAAAAGGCCTTGTCGGAGTTGGAATCTGTGAGGGCTGATGATCTCCCCAAGATGCGCGCGCCTTCCGGTCGATGCTTTAATCTGGGCTGGATTGAAGCCATCCAAGTCCCCTGCATGCTGGATGTGGCGCAAATGATTATCATGTCGGCCCTTCACAGGACTGAAAGCAGGGGAGCCCACTTTCGAGAAGATTTTCCGGAGACAAAATCTGAATGGCTGAAACATACACGGGTCATCAAGAAATCCGATCAAATGGAGTTGGGAACCACACCCGTCGTCATCACAAAATTGAATCCGGAGGGGAGGATATGAAGAACGAACAGGTTTTCTTAAAGATCTTCAGATATAATCCCGTCACCGACCAGATACCGACCTACAAGACCTATGAGGTCCCTTATCATGAAGGATTGCTCCTTTTGAGTGCCATCAAATACGTGCGGGACCATATGGATGATACGCTTGCTTTCCGGGATTACTGCTGCGGCTGCTCCTGGTGCATGTCATGTACCATGATGGTGAATGGTGAAGGCATGCGGACCTGTTCAAGGGTCCTTCAACCGGGAGAAAGGATTCTTTTGGAACCCATGAGGGGCTATCCTGTCATCAAGGACCTCGCTGTGGATTTTGGAATCAATGTCACGACCTCCGAAGGCGTATTCAAAAAGATGGAAGGAACCGTATTGAGGAGAGTCAAAGAAAAAACCGCCTAGCCAATATCCATTTGAAAGATCAATCCGTGACTCTCCATGTGTGGACTACTGTGTCTTCTCGTCTTTGATATAGCGGCCGCCGGGCACTGTTGTAAAATGGAATATGGGCCGGTCAACCCGTCGCAGTATCAACGGGCAGTGCTTCATGCCGGCAGGCACGAACAGCAAGGCGCTTTTGGTGATGACGTGTTTTTCGTCCTCAAGCCACATTTCTATTTCCGCGCCCAGGTCATAGGGATTCGAAGGATCGTTTCCGAAAAATCCGATGATTTCATCTGCGTCATGAACATGCGGTTTGTCTTCAAGAGTGTTGGCCGCTTTCAAAAACCACGCGGTATTCATATGGAACGCGCCTTGGACGACATCCTCATCCATCCATAGAATACGTGTGGCATATTTGGCATAATCCGCGGCGATCTTCTTCTTTTCTTCAGGTTCCCTCAGATCGGTTACGATATATTTCCCATACTTCGATTCAGACATCTATTATGACCTCCACTATTCAGTATTTCTTTGATTCTTTATTTTCTTCCCTGACTCCCTCCCTGTTTCCAGACCCCGGTTTTTTCAATGCCGAAATCGGGACGCGTACCGTCCACAGCCGGGATCGTGAAGAGATAGTTAGGACCGGCATCTACTGCGGATTCCTTCGGTTTTGGCAATTGCGGCACCCAGTCATAGGGGACACGATAGGCTCGATAGACCAGGTTCCGAGTGAAAGGAATATCGGAATCCCATAGGTATGGATTCATATATTCCCAGACGATCTCATAATCCGCAGTCACCTCGATAATCCGTCCCTGGGCGCCTTCCGTTATCAATGTATTGCCGTTTGGCAGACGCTGAGCGGAAGAGACATTGACGCTATAGAGCTTATGACCAAAACCCTGACCGGGATTATTCGAGGTATTGGGGGAATACTCCCAGACGATTTCCTTTGTGAGGGGATTGAACTCGACGACCCGGGAATGGTCACGGCGCATCACCATCTGCCCATCCGGAGCAAAATCAGTAGGAGGACCGTAGCCGGAATTACCGCCATTGTCGAAAACCATGATATTTCCAGCACCGGGCAATCCCTTTGGAATCATGTGCGTATGGTGGGGTCCGATCATCCATCCCAACTTCTTATCATCATCGTCCCGATAATATGGACCGGCACGCCACACGATTTTGCCGCTTTCATGGTCAACGATCGCCAGAAGCCCTGCTTGACGACTATCCAGAATGATATTGTCCGGATGGAAGCGCTGATCTCCCTGATCATGCCATTTATTGGAGCCCAGATAGGAGGCGCAATTCTGGTGAAACCAGTCGAATCCATCTCCTTCACTCCTGGGTTCGTTGCTATAGTTCCGCATGGCTTCAAGTGCCGCTTTGTCAAAGCCCATCTCATCCAGATGTTCCGATGCTTTCCAGGTCCAGATGACCTTTCCCGTGGCGAGGTCCACCTCATATACGACATCGTCAAGAAGCGGTACCTTTTTATTGATTCTCTCATCCCGTACATTGTAATGAGCTAGGGCCAGAACGGTGCCTTTGTATATATCCAACGGCGCGGAATCCGGAATGTAATAGCCGACAGGATTTCCCTTGATTTGCAGATCATGATGCTGTCGGGAGACGTACATGAATCCTTCCCCTTCATTCGCCTTTCCCTGGTGCCATTGATTGAATTTCCAGATTACCTGGTCATTGAAATCCCTTATCTGAATTTCAATGGCATCCTGACGCCCGTGCTTCCAGGCAGCAGTGGAAGCCAGAAGGTATCCACCCGGGAATACTTTGTTCGGGTGATGAAGCTTGCCTTTCCAGAGATGAGCCAAGTTTCCGTTCATATCGACAAGTCGGCCTTCCTCTGAGGAAAGGATGGTGAATCCGTTCCAGCATTTGTCCGGTTTGTAGAGAGTCGTTCCAAGGGGATAAACACTCGTTTCCCCCTGGATTATCCCTGGAATGAATATCAATAAAACGAGGGTAATGAATTCTGACAGACGTTTCATCGTATGGTCTCCTTACTCCATAGGTTTCAGGTTTTTGGACAGAGATTATAGGTCTTATCTGACATTGTCACATGGAGCCGTTGATTATTGAGTTGATGAGAACTTGGTTTTTCGGATGTGACTATAGGAGAGGTTTCATTTGTCTGTCAAGCGAAACGCGATGAAGGAGTTGAGTGTAAGGATTTGGTGAGGAAAAAATAAAAACTCAAGACTGTCTTCAACACATTGATAATATTTAGAAAGTTCTCAATTTTGGGATTGAAAGACAGTATATGTGTCGGTTATGCTCCTTGTCGAGGATTTCTCTCTTCAAATAATAATCGACGATGGATCAGTCCGGGTGGATATGGTTGACAACTATAACCATACCGTGTAAAAGACAGGACTCACCTTGTTGGCTTATTAATTCACCCTTGTCTGAGCACGGCGCAGAAAAGGAGAAAAGCATGATTTTGATCGGCGAAAAGATAAATGGTTCGATTCCATCTGTTAAAAAGGCGATTGAAGAAAAAGATGGAAAGAAAATCCAGCAGTTAGCGAAAGAACAGGCGGAAGCGGGCGCTTCTTACATTGACTGCTGTGCTTCGGTGGAAGAAGTCGTTGAGGTCGAAACACTCAAATGGATGATTGAGATGATTCAGGAGGCCACGGACGTTCCGATAAGTATAGACAGTCCGAGCCCTCAAGTATGTGTGGACAGCATGGAATTCTGCAATAGACCGGGCCTATTGAACTCTGTTTCCATGGAAGGTAAAAAAATCGACGTGGTCTTCCCGGCGATCGCGGATACCGAGTGGTCTTGTGTGGCGCTCCTTTGCGATGACAGAGGAATCCCCGATAAGGAAAGGCGTATAGATGTTTTCAAAGAGATTATGAAGAGAGCCGCAGAATTCAAGATTGATCCTTCCAGACTTTTCATCGATCCACTGGTCGTGACGCGCTCAACCGACGGCAAGGCATTGCCGAATTTTGTGGAGGTGACTCAATCGATAAAGGCAATGTACCCCACCATTCATATTACCAGCGGGTTGAGCAATATATCATTTGGTCTGCCGGCCAGAAAATACATCAATCAGTCATTTCTCATCTTGGCAATGAATGCGGGCATGGATAGCGCGATAGTAGATCCCACAAAAAAGGATACGCTGGGCGTTCTTTATGCTACAGACGCGTTGCTGGCGAATGATGAGTTCTGTCTGGATTACATCCAAGCATACAAGAGCGGGCTTTTCGGCGTCAAAAAATAGGAATTGAAAGAAAGGAGAGTCATCAATGTCTAAGCTAGAAGATGTTTCCAAGGCGGTAGAAAAAGGAAAATTGAAAGAGATAGAAGTCATTGTGGACGAGGCATTGAAGGATGGAGCTAAGGCCGCTGAGATCTTGGACGCCATGATCGAAGCAATGGTCGTGGTGGGTGAACAGTTCAGAGTATCTGAAATTTTCGTTCCCGAAATGCTGATGTCGGCCCACACGATGAAAAAGGCCGTGGCGGTCATACAGCCTTTGCTGGTTGAAGGCGCCACGACTTCACTGGGCACATGCGTTATCGGCACGATCACCGGAGATCTGCATGATATCGGCAAGAACCTGGTCGCGCTGATGATCGAGTCCGCTGGTTTCAAGATTGTAGATTTGGGAGTGGATGTTCCAGCAGAGAAATTCATCGAGGCGATCAACGCCCATGATGACTGCAATCTAGTCGCTTTGTCCTGTCTATTGACAACGACAATGCCCGCGCTATCGAAGTCCGTTGAAGGCATCATTGAAGCCGGGCTGAAGGAAAAAGTCAAAATAATCGTCGGCGGAGCCCCGATTACCGCTGAATACGCGAAACAGATTGGCGCCGACGGAACTGCCGAGGACGCCGCTTCAGCTGCCGAGTTGGCCAAAACAATCGTCGCCTGATTACGTTTTCACTGTATGGTGGAAATCTGAAGCGGGGGTTGAAACACGGGACGCCGCTTCGACCGGAAAGACCATAAAGAACCCTTTTCGGGAGACACATGAAACAGAGGGCCCCCGTCGCGGACATGGGGGCCCTTTTACTTCAGGCGTTTTTACTATATTCTACTTCAGTTGGCGAAGCGCCATTTGCCTCCCCGCCAAAGGATTATTACCAGGCGGGATTCTTTTGTCCTGCTTTGTGACGATCTTCTAACCCTTCATTGTATATGACACGCTTTTTGAAAAACCATTGGCCGTCAATCCTTACCAACTCATCTTCATAGTGTCCAAACAATCCCAATACCATAGTACGACGATCGGCAGTAGTGTTTGTTGCTTGGAACCAATAGGTTACAGCCTTGGCCCTGTTTCCTTCCACCTTGATGACCTGGTTTGTGATAAAATGGCGGGAAGCCGCAGGCCATTTGCCTTCCTCAGCGATTTTGGTAGGATCATAAATCCCAGAAGACAAAAAATCATGGATCGCTTTGCGCCCTTTGATTTCGCCTCGCGCCCAATGAATGACACCATCCTCTGTAAAAGTGGAGGCGTAAGCTTCGGCATCTTGAAAATCCAGCGCAAACAGGTAGCGGCCCTGCAAATTGACGATGGCAGCGCGATCTTCCGCGTAGCTATCAGCTAACGCTGGAGTGATGGCAAATATGGTCATGAAGACTGAATATGCAATGATGGCCAATCTGTTTTTCATTTTGCTCTCCTCATTTGGGTTATTTAGAAAGAAATACGGTTGAACAGGTTGAGTTTATGAGGACTCTTTCTCACTTATTCATAGTGGAGAATTATGTCTCGCATGTCAAGAGAATACGATGAAAAGGTGTCGTGGAGGGGGAAAAGTGTGGAGATTCCGCGTCAATCTGATAAAATTATTCTTAGGTCCTTATCGGACGGCAGTGCTCAGGAATAGTCATAAGAAAAGGGGAAACAATATGAAAAGGATCGAGGGAGCTTCATTCCGAAAAAGGAGAGTGTTCTCTTTGGCTTTCTGTTGTGCTCTCTTTGTTCTCTTTTGCCTGAGGCCTTCCTATACACGAGGAGAGGACGTCAAAAGGGTCCTTCTACTCTGTTCATATCATCAGGGTAATCCACGGACTGACCGGATCGTTCAAGGTGTTTTCTCGGGTCTGGGGGAAAAGGAAGCAGAAATCCATGTGGAATATCTGGATATCGCACGACATAACGATGAAAAATGCTTGGCTAATTTGGAAGCCCTGTTGAAATCCAAGTTCTACTATCTCCCTTTCCACCTGATCATTTCAGTTGATGATCAGGCCCTTGATTTCCTTTTGGAACACCGAAATGACTTTTCTCCGAACACCCCTATTGTCTTCTGTGGGGTCGATGACTTCCAATATGAACGCATAGCGGGACACAGAAACATCACGGGCGTCAATGAGACGATGGATATCGAGGAAACCATTAGAATCGCCCTACAGCTTCATCCTAAGGCCAAGAATCTGATCGCTATCCTGGGCGACTATCAGCCTCATTGGCATAGATTGCTAGAGATTTTTAGGAGGGTCTCCCCCCGCTTTTCGGATCGAGTCAGGATTCGGGAGATCATGAACCTCAAGACAACAGAAGCTCCGAAAGTCCTTCGTGCCGTTTCTTCTGACAGTGTCGTTCTCTGCCTTGTTGGTCTATTAGAGGATGACGAAAGGGAAGCTTTGTTCGAAAAGAGTTTTCGAGTTCTATCGGAAAATTCCGCTGCGCCGGTTTATGGCATATGGGAGGCCGCTCTAGGCTCTGGAATGGTGGGGGGGAGAATGGTGAGTGGATTCCGTCACGGCGAAGCGGTGGCCCAACTGTCCCTACGCGTCCTCCATGGTGAAGCGGTCTCAAACATTCCGGTCGTCCTTAAAAGCCCCAATATTACCATGTTCGATTGGAGGGCATTGAAGCGCTTCGGTATACGAAAAAAAGATCTGCCCTCCGGAAGCCAGGTGCTATTCAGTCCGTTTTCCCTATATGATCGCTATCGGATATGGTTTTGGGTCATCCCATGCTTTTTCGTTATTGAGAGCTGGCTTCTTTTCACCTTGCTCATCAGCAGAAGACGGCGCTCCGAAGCGACAAAAGCTCTGATTGAGAGCGAGAAGAAATACAAGGATCTTTATGAAGAAGCACCGGTCGGCCACATGGAATATGACACCAACGGAGTCATAACAAGGGTGAATCGAAGAGAGCTGGAAATGCTTGGTTATACCGAAGAAGAAATGGTGGGTAAACCGGTTTGGCATTTTGATGTGAAAAGGGAAGAAGCACAGGGATTGACCAACGCGAAACTCATGGGTGAGAGGGGACCCGGTAAGAACCTGAAGCGGACTTTTAAAAGGAAGGACGGGACAACGGTTCCAATTCTCATTGAAGATATAGTCTTAAGAGACAAGGACGATCGAATTGAGGGGATCCGCTCGATCATCCAGGATATCACCGATCTAGAGCGAGCAGAGGAGGGGCAAAAGGAGTTCCAGGCACAACTGTCCAATGCCGTAGAAATGGTCCATCTCGGGCCTTGGGAATATGATGTGGCAAATGACCTCTTTACGTTCAACGATCATTTCTACAAGATCTTTCGCACCACGGCGGAGCAAGTCGGCGGGTATACCATGTCATCTGCTGAATACGCTGAACGTTTTCTCCATCCCGACGATAGAGATCTTGTTCGAGAAGAAACTCGAAAAGCATTAGAAACAACAGATCCCAACTACAGCCAACAATTGGAACATCGAATACTCTACCCTGATGGGACAGTCGGCTATATTACTGTCCGGATTTTCACCGTCAAGGATGGCGGCGGCCAGACAATCAAGACCTATGGAGTGAATCAAGATATCACCGAAAGCAAGAAAGTAGCGAAAAGGCTGCGTGAGAGTGAAGAAAAACTCGCAAGATCTAAGAAGATGGAATCCCTTGGGCTTCTGGCTAGCGGTGTCGCGCATGATTTGAATAATGTTTTGGCAGGCATTGTCAGCTATCCTGAGTTGCTTCTTCTAGATTTGCCTAAAGATAGTAAACTAAGGAAGCCCATACAGATGATACAGGATTCGGGAGACAGGGCGGTTGCTCTCGTTCAGGATCTTTTAACTATAGCACGGGGTGTGGCTTCGGCAAAAGAGATCATAAACTTAAATGATGTTATTGGAGAATATTTGATTTCTCCTGAGTTTGAAAGACTTGAGCAGTTTCATCCTGATATAGAGTTCAAGAAGGATCTTGATACGGACCTGCTGAATATAAGCGGGTCTCCCATTCATATCAGAAAGGCTATCATGAACTTAGTCTCAAATGCTTCGGAAGCCATTGAAGGTAGCGGTAAAGTGACTATATCGACGATGAACCGTTATGTGGATAGGCCTATAAGTGGTTACGAAGACGTAGGAAAAGGTGAATATGTTGTTTTGACTATATCAGACGATGGTTCGGGGATCTCAACAGACGATCTCAAGAGGATATTTGAACCATTTTTCAGTAAAAAGGTCATGGGCAGAAGCGGTACGGGCCTTGGGTTGGCTGTTGTTTGGAATATAGTGCAGGATCATGAAGGCTATATAGACGTGTCAAGTGGCCAAGATGGCACAACCTTTGAGTTATACTTTCCCATTACAGGAGATAGGCTCACCGCAAAGGACCGCTCCATATCCATTGAAGACTATAGAGGAAAAGGAGAGATGATACTCATTATTGATGATGTGGAAAGCCAGAGAGAAATAACCCGAAATATGCTGGAGACATTAGGTTACAGATCATATGCCGTTTCCAGTGGAGAGGAGGCGGTGGAATATCTGAAGGATCATAGAGTGGACTTGATCCTGCTTGATATGATTATGGCCCCGGGAATAAATGGTCGTGAGACATACGAAGAGATCATCAAGATTCACCCCAGACAAAAGGCTATCATCGTTAGTGGATTGGCGGAAACGGATGAAGTAAAGAAAACCCAAAGATTAGGCGCCGGCAAATATATGAAGAAGCCGCTTAGATTGCTAGAGATTGGGTCGGCGATTAAAGAAGAACTTGAGAAACCTTAGGTCGTCATCTGAGGTTTGTTTTCAGTCTACTGATGGGCTATTGAGACCTGGTTCATCCGCCTTCGCAGGAAACCCCGCATTTATGCGGGGAGGAATGCTCTTGTCATGCGCTTCGGCGGATGTCGCCCTTGACGCCGGGGCGGATGAACCCGCCGAAGCCTTGTGCGAAGGCGGGTCATGTAATGGGAACCACGG
>JAFGFY010000189.1 GCA_016930795.1 Deltaproteobacteria bacterium | reverse complement strand
TCATTGTTCATTTATCATTGCATAGAGTCCTGTTTATCTCGGATTCCTTATACCTTACACCGTATACCTTTCCCCTTGCGCCCTGAGCCTTGCTCCTTGTGCCCTTTGCACTTAAACACCCCATCCTCATAGATCGTGATATTTTCTCCTGAACCGAGGTGCGCAAACACTCTCTTCTTCTCCGTATTCACGATATCCCAATGAAGAGCGGAGTCGTTGAACCCGAGCCTCTTCTTTCTTTCTTTGGTAAGCCTGGAAGGGTCCCCATCATAGGAATCCGAATAGGATGCACCCAGGGCCACGTGGCAATTACCGTAACGTCCCCCGAAGTTCTCGTCAAAAAGCGTATTGGCCATGAACCGGTCAATCCTGGAGAATCTCTTATCCGTCAATGAAAACTCCCCCAATCTTCCGGCCCCTTCATCCATGGACAGTTGTTTGACCACAAAGTCTCGACCCTTTTTTGCGTCTACTTTGACCAACCTGCCTTTTTTGAATTCAAGCCGCACACCTTCCACCCTGTTTCCGCTTCGAAACGAAGGCTGGTCAGCAAAGTAGATCCCCTCCGTCCCTCTCCAGTCCGGCGAGAGAAAGATCTCAAAACTCGGAATATTGTGCCCGGAGAGTCCGATCCATCTCCTTCTTTTTCCTGGCGTGATCTTGAGATCCACACGGGCCGATTGAATATGATAGGTCTTGATGTCCAGATCATTGATCCATTCCTTGATGGCCGTCACATTCTCATACGTCTTCTGCCACGCCTTAACCGGATCCCTTTTATCCAGGTTACAGGCCTTTACAACCTGCCCAATGTACTGATCCATGGAAAGCTTTGCCTTTTTTGCCAATTCACGTGTTGGGATCATACAAAGTGTCCAGCCGTATTCGCCCTGCTCTTCCCTCTTTTCCAGAATCTTTCGCAAGTATTTTCTCGCGACAGCCGCTTTTCCGATCTTTTTCGGGTCGATTTGACTCAAGTGAGTGAGAGATTCCGGCGCGTAAATATGGATACTCCCATTTAAACGCCGATAGAGTTCCTGCATGCCTGGAGTCTGAAAGATCAGTTGTCGGGAATTGGCCTTTTCAAAAAAATTTTTTTCCATGACCGAGGTCAATCCCATACGCGGAACTGGATTCACTCCCATATCAAGGAGTTTCGCCTGAAGGATTTCGGCCATTTCTAAGCCCGCCAGATCATAGAGGATCATCACCACGTCATTCTTCTTGAAACTCTTTTTTCGGGCGGTATTTAGCGCCCAAAGCAGGACATCACAATATTTCTCCGTCTGTCTTTTCGTAAACACGATTCAAGCTCCTTTCCCTCCATTCTCTTTATCTTCAAAACCCTGCAAGAGCTCAATGTGGTGCCTCTCCTCCTTGATGATCTCTTGGAGTTTCTTTGAAGTCTCTTCATCATCAACTAAAGACCCAATCATCTCATAGAAAAGGATCGTGTCATTCTCGAATTCAATAGCCAATCGAAGAAGGTCTTCTAAATTATCCATCCTGAAAAGATCTGCCTCTTTCAAAGAAAAGCTCTGGTCCCCGAGAATATTCTGCAAAATAGAATGGCCTATCTCCTCCAGATCTAAATCATCGGCCTTTTCTTCCAGAACCGCCATTTTCTTAGAAAACCATTCCTCGTGCTCTAATTCTTGATCCGCTATCCAGACGATCAGCTCTCTTAAAACAGGATTTGAGATCTTCTCTAAGGCTTCGCGGTAGAATGTCTCTCCATTCTTTTCGATCTGAATGGCCAGATGATATATTTCTCTTGCTGAGAACATTGATTTTAAGATTTTACTCCTTCCCCTTTCAGTTTTCTCTAGTGCGCCGTCTTATCACACAGTAGCCATAGTAATATAGGCGGAAGCCTCTTGACGCGACATGGCAACAGCGACGGTGGTTGGCGAAGGCGGCGCTCTTAGCCTATCCTCCCACTTTAGTCTTCGGCCTTCAGTCTTCAACCTGTAATAACTTGACTTTAGCAGTTTATCCCTTAGTTTTTCTACTAAGAAATGACAAGCTCGTCAAAAATTATTAATGGAACGGCAAAGTAAAAAGCTCCAAATGAAAGCCACACGAATCTTGAGGAATAAGGCGTACATATAGTACACCGCAATAATTCACCCTGTTAAATCGGCTTTGCCTTCTCGCTTGCGAGAATTTAACAGGGCGTGGGTGAAGCGTAACACAGCTCATCGGCTCTGCTCAGAGCCATAAGCCCTTCGAACAGCAGTTGGACTTTTTACAAAGCCGTCATCGGGAGTTGTAACCTATGTTGAGAAAACTGGTCGTAGGGCCCTATCAATCCAACTGTTACATCTTGGGATGCGACAAGACTAAGGTAGGGGTGGTCATTGACCCCGGTGATGAGGCTGTCCGAATTGTAAATGAGATATCCAAGAACAAACTGCGAATCCTTTACACCCTTATCACACACGGACATGTTGATCATGTAGGGGCTGCATCGGAACTCAGGAGAATCACAAAGGCACCGGTACTCATTCATTCCCTGGACGCGCCGGGTCTTGGATTCCCCGCGGACGGCGACCTCCATGAAGGACACAAAATAGAGGTAGGCTCCTATACCATTAGGGCTATCCACACCCCCGGACACTCTCCGGGAGGGATGTGCCTTTCTGCGCCTGGTGCCGTCTTCACCGGGGATACGCTCTTTGCCGGTTCAATCGGGAGGACGGACTTCCCAGGGGGGAATCATCATCAACTCATCCAAGGCGTCATCATGAAGATCTTTCCGCTTGGGGACGATATTCGAGTCTATCCCGGGCATGGTCCGCCATCCACCATAGGCAGAGAACGCCTGACAAACCCCTTCTTCCGTATGGGCTGATCTTTCCAGTGCTATGCTGATATCTAGTCTTTGTCTTGTCTTTTGCGCGGCTAAAGGGTAAATAGGTCTTATGATAGGAGGCTATGATGGATGAGTTAATCAAGAGAGGGATTGACCTCATACGTGAATCTGAAAAGATCCTCGTATTCGTGGGAGCCGGGTTGAGTACAGAATCCGGGATACCCGATTTCAGGAGCCCCGGCGGAATATGGGACAAGTATGATCCTTCGGATTTTGATTTTCACAGATTCGTCTCTGATGAAAGGGCCCGAGAGAAGTACTGGCAGATGAGCACCGAGTATTATGAGGTGATGAGAAACGCGGTTCCCAATCAGGCCCATTTATCTATCAAAAGACTGGAGAATGCCGGAAAATTACTCGCCATTGTGACTCAAAACATTGATCATCTGCACCATAAGGCGGGAAATTCTCCAAATAAGATTATTGAGATTCATGGCACTGCCTTTTCCGTCTCCTGTTTGAGCTGCAACAAGGCCTATGACAGAGATGAAATTGAAGATCGCATAAAATCGGGAGTGACAATCCCTTACTGTGATGAATGCTCGGGCATTCTTAAGCCGGATACCGTCTCTTTCGGCCAAGCCATGCCCCAGGATAAGATGACGGAATCACTCCGGCACGCCCGTGAATGCGATCTCTGTATCGTCTTAGGATCCTCCTTGGTGGTCTATCCGGCCGCTTCCATCCCGGCCTATGCCATGGAAAGCGGAGCAAAACTCATGATCATTAATCGAGACGAGACCCCGCTTGATCGGCATGCCTTTCTGGTGATCCATGATTCTGTTGCAAAAACTCTGGGCCGGATTATGGAGAGTATTTAGATAACCGAGTTGAGTTTTAGATGACGGGCCTTTAGGACTCTCGTTCCGTTGGGCGAGAAACCTGTCAAGATCAAGCACGGACTTTTAGTCCACTTTGAAGCCGTTGATTCATCTTTTCTATTGAAACATCTTCCCGTTTCATTAAAATATGGGCTCCTCACAAGAATTCGTGGGTTACCAGGGACTATGGAAAACTAAAATAAATCGAAAATTCAAAGGTTTTTATCGATTCTGTTTGCTCTGCTATTTTAGTGTATGATTGAAAGTGCATATTCGAGAAAGGTGA
>JAFGFY010000188.1 GCA_016930795.1 Deltaproteobacteria bacterium | reverse complement strand
CTTCAGAGCGGCTCACCGGGCCGCATGGAACCCGCTAACCATTCTTTGCCCTCCACGTATAGCTTTTCCACCATAGGGCCGCGTAGGCCCGGTAGACCCGTTTTAACTTGAAAACCGTTTTTCGCCTGCAGATAGGCGAGATGGCAGTATCCTTCAGGAAAACGCGCGAGCCTTTCAGCATCAAGCTCGAGTTTCGCTGATGGGTCGACTGGGTCGAGCCGATCTTTCTCGTAGATGGGTTGCCGCCGGACAATACCCCAACGTCCTTCCCGTTTTTCAAAGAAATCGTAAAACCGTCCCGTGCACACGACATCGACCAGCACCCCATCCACCTGCGCGCGTTGGTTGATGGTCATCTTGATTTGCGAGATGGCCCGCTCTCCAGCAATCTCACAGGTCCATCCCCCGAGAAAATGCAAGATATTGACGCCTTTATTGAACCCTTCACGACTCACTCTAATGAATTCTTGTGCCGGTCCCTGGAACCAGGTGGCCGTCATCCAGCCGTCCGGGTGCCAGACTGTGGCAAAACGTTCCCAATCGCCGGCGTCACGCCACAATACCCAGTTCTCTACCGTCTCCCGGATTGCCAGCTTATCGGCGCTTAAGTCATTCAATATTGCTTTCCTCCATTATTTTTTCTTGGGCGGCCCAAATGTCTTTAAGTTAGCGGGTCCCTCCCAATCAAAAGTCGTCAAATCAAAATCCGGGACGCGCGGAGATCGATCCAGATAAGGCCCCAGGTACAGCGCGTGGAAGAGAACGGGCTTTCTGATTACTCTAAAATTCAACGGGGCATGCTGAAAACCTTTAGGAATGAAAACGACGGTTGAGGAGGTGATTGTGTGCTTCTCCATCTCCTCTCCCATCCAGAGATCTATCTCCGAGTCGAAGCTGCTGCAAAGGTCCGGCAGTTCCGCGCCGAGGAAAATGAGAAATTCATCATATTTGTGGACATGGGGAGTTTCCCAGCAGACCGGCGCGTTGAACACCTGCCATCCTATTGTGGCGGTCGCTCCAGGCAGTGCCGAAGCGCCTCGAAAGTAGGTTTGTGGACTGGCTATTTCCGGAAACGGAGGGAGGCTGTTAAGAGAAACAAAATCATTTGCTTTCGGCGGTTCACCGTTGTCACTTAGAAAATACTTCCCATATTTAGTCCCGTCGGTTGATGGCGTCTCCTTTGGAGCAGCAAACAATCCGTTTTTCTTTGGCTTTAATAATCCCCGCAGCGAGCTTGCGAGAGCTAAGATGCCGACTCCTGTGATGATCTTCTTAAAGAACCCTCTGCGTGTCGTACGTTTTTTCCCGGTGCTGTCAAGACTCATGGCTGTTTCTCCTTTTACTATAGAATGATAGAACACGTCCTGATACTCAATGCGCGTTTAATGCGTTATGAATATCAAAACCCCATGGATCACGCCGCTGGCTAATGTGATATATGCAATGATTTTATGGATCTTGAATAGTCTTCTTTTGCCGTGAGTCATAACAAATCCAATAATAAGGGTTATCAGCAGCAAGCAAAAAGTGATTAAACCAAACAGCTTCGGAAGACCTGGTGGGATATTCAATGGATCGGAATGATTGTCTTGATATGAGTTCTCAATTGCAGAATGTAAAGCGAGATATGCGGCTATAGTCTGGGCCTTCTCATCACTAATCCATTCTATATCTTTTTCTCTCATTCTGTTGACAGTCAAGCCCCATTGAACGGGTGTCTTTACCGCCTGAGAGATTCTCTCAAGTCCATGGCACCTTGAACATTTGCTTTCAAAAAGTGATTTGGAGGTGTCGTTATTCCCATGAGATAAAACGTCCCCTGAATAAAAAGCTGAAAAAGCAAGTACATAAAATATGAGGATTGTCCTGATTTTCATATTCCCTCCTTCGATATCCGGGAAGACTCGGATGTCAGATCCTTGAATGTCAAGATTTCTCCAATTCTTCTTTAATAGCTATTCCTATCTTCTTTAATGTTAACGGTTTTCTTACATACTGACCTGCGCCCAATCTTTGGACTTCTCTCACCTCATCCGTTTCCACGAATCCGCTGACTATGACAGCCTTTTGATTCGGGTGAATTTCTTTTATCCTCTGATATGTCTCACGACCGTTTATCCCGGGATCCATTATCATATCAAGCAAAATGATATCCACACTATGCTCTCTCAGATATTCCACAGCCTTCTCTCCTCCGGAAACGGCTATTGATTTGTAACCTAATACGTCCAGCATATTGCAGGTAATTTCTCTCTGGCTTTTTATATCATCCACAACCAGTACCTTCTCTCCGTGGCCCTTGTAGTCTTCCATAGACAAGGATAGATCTTCTTTCCTCACTTCATCCCGTGTTATGGGAAAGTACAAATCAAAGGTTGTACTCTTCTCATCACTAGATACATCAATGTATCCCTTGTGATCTTGCACAATATTCCACACCACGGCCAGCCCCAAACCCGTGCCGCTTTTCCCCATGACCTTCTTTGTAAAAAAAGGTTCAAATATCCTCTCAAGATGATCCGGCGAGATGCCTGCACCGTCGTCGAATACGCTAAGAACAACGTACTCACCAATCTTTACCTCTTCGTATATCCCCACAGCCCTGTCTAGATAACGATTGCCTGTCGATATCGTAACATTACCGGAACCTTCGATGGCCTCCGAGGCGTTTGAGACCAAGTTCATAATTGCCTTTCTGATATGAACGGGAGAACCGAGCGTATTCATTAAGTCCATATCCAGCTCGGTCTTGAATGTTGTGGTAGGATGAAAGTACTTAAGTGTTTCAAACTCCGGGGAAGCCAGATATTCTTTGACGATATCATTGAGGTTCAGCGTTTCTTTTGTCGAGGCCACTCCTCTGGCCATGGTTAATAGATCCTGAACAATAGCCACTGCCCTGTCCCCCGATTCCTGTATGTTCTGTATGGGTTTCCTCAATTTGCTGTCTTCAGGCAAATCTAGAAGAAGCAATTCCGGATAACTGACAATACCCGCCAGGACATTGTTCAAATCATGAGCGACGCCACCTGCCAGAAGCCCAAGGGATTCCATCTTTTTTGATCTCAGGAGCTTTTCTTCGCTCTCCCTTAACCTCTCCTCCGCTCGTTTGCGTTCGGTAATGTCTTGATTCACGCCATAGGTCCTGATGGTCCGGCCATCGGCGTCCTTTTCGATGACAAACCGGACGGTTATATGGCCGACCGTCCCGTCGGAGTATATTATTCTGTGTTCTGTTTGTCGGCTGTAGTTTGGGTCGGTTGTTTCGATAGCTTTCTTCATCTCTTCTCTGACAATGTGTAAATCATCAGGATGGAGAAATCGCTTGGCATATTCATCTGTTGTCATTATATAACCGCCGACCTCGTCAGCTGTAGTATGAAAGATCTTATAGAAATAGTCGTTAAATATGAAAAGATCATTGAGAACATCGCACTCCCAGTAACCGAGATGGGCCATTTCAACAGCATTGGCCAATTGCGTCTGTAACTTTTTCTGCTCTTCCTCGGCCCGTTTTCGGCCGGTGATGTCCTGTGTGATTTCTATAGCGCCTATGATCTCGCCTTTGGCGTCGAACACGGGATAGCCGCGGATGAACCATGAACGACCATCCGGCGTGGTCTTCTCCACGAACTCGGATTTTCTGGTTTCCATGGCCTTGATAACGGGGCAGTCTTCGCAAGGCTCACTGCCCTGAGGCCAGATCTCATAGCAGTGCCTGCCGATCAGCTCTTCGCGTGTCATGTTCACTGATTCACAGGCAGACTTGTTGGGCCAGAGGATGCGCATGTCGGTGTCCTCATAGATAACGTGCTCCAACTGGCTGTCGAGGATCATCTCATGCTCAAGTCGCTTATATTCGGCGGCCTCTTCCGCCCGCTTGTATTCGGATGCGGCCCGCTCCAGTTCCCGAACACGCTCCTCCAGCTCTTCGTAGGTTGGTTTTTCAGGCATGGTATCTCCGGTCATCTACTCACAATAAAGGGTATTGAACCCCAGGGCAAGCCCTGGACCCAAAAGGAAAGGTCTATTACCCCGCCGCAAGCGGACGGGGTATTAAAAACCAGAATAACATTGCGGCGGAAACCGCGGGCTGTAGCTGGTTAGGTGAATTGTGATGTTCAGGACTCATTGTTTCGTTTCCAATCCTTCAACCACAGACTTATACTTTTCATGAATCATCTTCCGATCAAACTCCCAGAACTCTTCTAGCATGTTTTGGTCTTCTTCATCGGTGAAGTATGCTCTGGAGGCCGGGAAGAACACTTTGTCTTCTTTCTCGATATGCTTGGGATAAAATTCGGCAAGGGTTCGAAGCTTGACGGCAATTTCGTTCAAGGCAGTATCGTCACCATTCCGGTAGTGAGTGTTGGCCTCAACAAGCTCTCTGGTCGTTTGGCGACCAAATAAGTGTTCCTGGATCAGTTCTTCCATGATTTTCCGGTCTTTTTCGTTCAGCGGTTTATTATTCAATTCTCGAAAAAGGATATCTTCCTCTTTTCCATGATGAGTCTGATCTGCGTATATCCGTATAAAATCAACCGCTATATCTACGAAAACAGGATCTACCTCGCGTTTGGATTCAATTTCGACCAAGGTTCTTTTGATAACCGAAAGCATTCGCTCAATCAAACGATGCTCTATCATGAGTGGCCCTCGTGCTTGCATGTTTATGTCCTCCTTCCTTCTATTCCTGAATAGTGAAATAAACCGGATGTCTAAAATCGCGGAAGCGCTTTTAGACAGTCCGAATTAAATTGCAGGTTATACGTCATCCTTTTTTGTTGGAAGTTCTAGCAATCGCACATCGTCAAGGTCAACCGCTCTTCCCGCGGCTTTTTTCGAAGCGATTAAATCTTCGCTTGAGGCGATATAAAATTGCTGACCTTGGTATTGAAGTTCCCCGCGGCAAGCTACGGGGAATGCGCTCGCTGTGCATTTTCAAGTATGTTGCGATGTGCCCATGCATCTTGAAAACTCAAACCCGGTGTCGATGTCTGAACATCTATCCGAACGCGGTCTTCAAATATGGTTATTTCATTAGAAAGGATTTCATTGACATTTGTAAGGGATGCGATGCCCATCTCAGCTTCCGAAAGTGCGTCGAGAAGTCGTTGGGTATTTTCAGGAGTGGCATCGATAAGGATATCTAAATCAAATGTGGCCCTTGGGATACCATAAAGAACTGAAGCGATGCCTCCAATTACAATATATTTGACTTCATGTTTTTGAAAGGATGTGAACGCTTCTTTTAGTCGGTTGAGCATCTTTTTTTCCTGCTAAATCAGGGTTGAGATCTAGTGCCAAGTCTTTGAAATTACAAAGCATTTTCATTCTTTCAGAGATAGGGAGGGTACGGAACCAAAGAACTTTCGCTTCTGTGGATTCATCGTCTGTATTGTGAAAAATCTGTTTCATATTGGCAACTTATCAAATTTTGTATATTTTTTCAATACGTATCGGTTGAGCTGTGCGGCGAGGGTACCGAATCCGCCCCAAGTGATTTGTTGGCCGAACCTGTCTATTTTGAAAAATACTTCACACCCTCAATATTCAGAAAGTCTGAATCTTGTGTCCAAATTACACATCTGTACGCTCGTGCTATAGCCAAAATGATACTATCAGCCATGGGAAGGTTATGTTGAAGACTCAACTTCGCTGCATTCATTGCGATATTGGCAGTAAGGTGGACGATTTTTCCCTTTTGCATTGCCGCAACCGCTTGGAGGGCTTCATTTTCATTAGACTCTCTAAGAACGACCTTGAAAACTTCGTAGATCGTAATGACAGGAATAATTAAAGAGGGTATATCACTTAGGGGAGGTAAATAGTGTTTTGCATTCGGTCCGTCGGAAAAATATTCCAACCAGCCTGAGGAATCAATTATATTCATATCCGATCTTCCTCACGTTCGATGCGTGTGTCGATTCCCCTGAGAAATCCCCTGAGTTCAGAAATATCCCGATCTGGGATCAGTTCAATTCGACCATCATATTCAATCACTCTCATTTTTTGCCCAGGCCGCAGTCGTAATGTATCTCTAATTTCTTTCGGTATAACCACTTGATATTTTGGGGATACTGTGACAGTCTGCATGCTGTACCTCCATCGATAAGGTTTTGATATTACAATATTAACATCGATAAGAGTTGTCAACAATACTGGAAAATAACATAGTCCCAGCGTCGCTACGCTCCGACAACCTAGACGGTTTTCTTCGGAACAGGTGGACAGAATCATCGGAATACGCACATTTGACGAAAATAGCAAAAATATGAGCAAAACAACCAACTTTTTTTATAAACTTTACTTCCTCTTGGCTTGCACGGCACTCATAACCATGGGGCTGGTTTTCTAGCCCATCTGGTTCATGAGTTTGTTCGATGCCAATCGAGCATTTACGGCGTTATAAGTTTTACAGTTGGGAAGTATGATTGATATCTTGAAACATCCCTAGTTAATAGTTTTATGTCTAATACTGCTGCTTGCGCACCTATGAAGAAATCAGGTAATGGAGTACTTTTCACCCCTTTTCTTCTCTTGTATTTTACGTAAGCTTTCCCAGCTAAGAAAAGAGCTTCTTTTGGAATTTCCAATATTTGGAAGCCAGCCCTGCTAATTGCGGACTCTAAATCCTCTATTAACTCAAAGACAATCGATATTTCAGAGTATATTATTGAATTGATGTATAATGAAGTCTGAACGCTGTATTCCTCTAATTTGGATTCAGACCAATCGGCCCATTTCAAATCATTGAGAAAAATATCCAGAATGATATTCGAATCAACTAAGACCCCTTTCATTTCTCTCCTCTTGTGAGAGCCATTATTTCGTCTGTTGTCATCTTAACATTACTTATCCCCCTCAATTTACTAAATTTATGAGTCTTTTTTGGAATGCCTTTCCTTCTTACTAAATAGACTCGGTCTTTCTCCTCTATGAAATCAATCTCAACGGCGGGCGTGATTCCCATTTTCTCTCGAATTTCTTGTGGAATTGTGACTTGTCCTTTTGTAGTTACTCTCATGATTGTACCTCCAGTAATACGTAATACTGGTAATAGTAATACCACTATTTGCTTTTGTCAACCATAAATTCAAGGCATCGTTGTGGTAGGAATGCCGGTTACCCGGCACCCCCACTCAGTCCCGGACATGCGGTTTTCCCGCATCCG
>JAFGFY010000187.1 GCA_016930795.1 Deltaproteobacteria bacterium | reverse complement strand
GTCGCGGTATCGTGTTGAAAGTGAAAACAACGACGCTGTGACGAAGAATGACCCGGTTGAATTTGAATACACATATGCAAAGGACTGTTTTGTGCTGACAGAATGGCAAGGCTGGCCGTCTCTTTTTTCATTTTCGTGGCCTCTGATTGTGTTATTGGGAAGGTGGCGATCTAGCAAAATACGAGAGTCTCAAGTGACGCAATGGATGGAGATTCTTCTGTGTTTGGGCAGCGGTTACGTGATTTGGGCGCTTTCTTCATTTGGACAACGTCTTTTTGGTGCATATGTCGTGCTTTCAGGAATGGCCTTGTATCTTATAGCAGCGGTAAGAGATCCGATCCATTCAGTTGCACGCTACATGCAAACAAGAAAAACCGAACGACAGCTTTGAGACGGACTTGGGTTACTCTGCCGCTTCACCCAAACCTCTCAAGCTGAGCGTCATAGATCCCGGTTTATCGGGGAAGCGGAGAGGTTCATTTCTTGTTGAAGAAGCCGTGGCTATTACCGGCGTTTTTTGTAAGTAGTGAGAATTTCAATGAATTTGTTGTTTGACGTAATGACTTTAATCGCCTGCCTGGCAGGTCTCTGGATCGGTGCCGATTGGGTAGTGGAGAATTCAGTCCGCACGGCCAGAAAAATCGGGATTTCCCAACTGATCATCGGCCTGACCATCGTAGCCTTTGGGACCTCAGCCCCGGAGTTTGCCGTTTCCGCTCTAGCGGCCCTAAAAGGGCTTGGCAACATCTCGGCTGGTAACGTGGTGGGATCAAACATTTTTAACCTAGGCTTTATCTTGGGCGGGGTCGCTCTCGTCCGCCCGATCAGCACATCGAGCACCATCGTCAAACGGGACGGAAGCGTGCTGGTTTTGACGACCTTTTTGCTTCTGCTGCTTTTCATGGATCTTTCCCTCACATTTTGGGAAGGTTTGCTTTTGTTATGCCTTTTGGTGACCTATATTTTATACCTGTTTTACTCCCGGCAGACGGTCAGTGAAGAGATATCCACCGGGTCTTTCAGATGGTACCACCCGCTCATGCTCCTCATCGGCTTTGCATTCATCCTCCTGAGCAGCCATTTTCTGGTTGCTTCGGCCATATCTGTCGCTCGGTCTTTCGGTATTTCAGAATGGGTGATCGGCGTTACAATCGTTGCCATGGGAACATCGATACCTGAACTGGTCACCTCTCTGGTAGCCGTTTTGAGAGGGCATCACGGCCTTTCGGCAGGAAACCTTGTGGGAAGTGATATATTCAATCTATTGGGTGTTCTCGGTTTTGCTGGGGCCCTGGAACCCATGACCGTAAGTCCTGAGGCATACGGCAGTCTGTTTCTTTTATGCGGCATGGTCATCATTGTCGTGGTCATGATGAGAACCGGCTGGCGAATCTCTCGTATTGAAGGGGCGGTACTGGTATGTATGGGTTTAGCGCGATGGATAGCGGATTTCATATAAAGGAGAGAGAAAGAAGCAGGAGCAGCATAGAATTCCCTACGTCTTTCTGTAAAGGGCGATGATCCCTTCGAGGGGCTTTTGAGGGGTGAGGAGTTCCAATCCGTTGATTCTGGGCAGGATCTTGTCCAGGCCATAAACCATGAATATGGCCTCCTTTTTCGCCTTTTGGACTATCAACTCCGAAAACTCCTCATACATGGAGAGGTAGGTGTAGAAGAGGTCGAAATCCTCAAAACTCGTACCCGTTCTATTCTTAACGGTTTCATGGGTCTCGTCATCAAGGGTATCGCCGAGAAAAAGAGAGATATTGTCGGGGGGAAAAGGAAGTCGGGCAGTCTTCAAGGCGTCTTCCAATTCCGTCTTCATAGGGGCATACTCATCCATGATCCATTCGTCGAGCTCTATGCCGATGGACTTTCCGGTTACATAACTCATGAGCACATTGACCCTGCCATCGGCACAACCCATATCCAAAAATAAACACTTCTGGGGGATGAAGAGAGACCGGGCTATAAGCTGGGCTATGGCTCCCTTCACCCGGCCCAGATCACTGGATCGTCTGAAACCCATAGAACCGATGTGCCCCACCTTTCTCTGATCATAGAAATCTGCGACAGTTTGAAGGGTTTTTTCCAGTTTATCCGGGCACATAGGCTTTGAGCTTTCTCTGGATCCGCTCATGTAAAAGGAAAAGGCATTCCAGTTCAACACCCTCTTTGTCCCGAAGAACGGAAATCTTGGAGGGGTTGACACGATTCTCTATCTTCTTGCAGAGATAATTGACGCAGATCACCTGGCGGGCCATCAGAAGGCAACCGTCCGGACCCAGAAACAAGCAACTCGAAGGATCAGATCTTCGTTTGGGTAATTGAATACCCAACAACAGGTTTATGAGGAGGAGGGTGGCGTCGTACCTGTCTTCCAGCCCAGCGCCACAGCAGGATCCTCCTTCCCTTTCTTCGCATGTCTTGCATTCATCAGCCACACCTGCCGACACCATCGCGGCTCGGGAGGCGCGAACGGCCTCCTTGAGACGGTTTAAAAGGATCACACTCTTTTCATCCCTCAAGAGCAGTCCGCCTTTCTCTTGGTAACATGTTTCAGCCCAGGCGATCTTCTCTTCTATGGACCTGCTGATCGGGTTGTCCGGGTTGGGCATGGGAGACTATTCCTTTTTGGCCTTGCTTTTCTTCCCTTTCCTTTTTTTATTGCCCTCGTTCTTCTCCTCTTCTCCAAAATTCTTTATCCCCAAAGCCAGATCCTTTAATTTTTTATCGACCAAGTAGTTGATGGATCCCCTGGGAAAGGTCCCGTCCGGTTTCATTTCTCCGGCGCTCTTTCCTGTCAGGATCTCAATTCCCTGGTCAATGGTCTTTACGGCGTAGATCCGGAATGTCTTTTTCTTCACCGCACTGACCACATCCTTTCGGAGCATCAGGTCTTTGACATTGTTCTCAGGGATCATCACCCCCTGCTTTCCCGTAAACCCGATATGTTTGCAGCAATCGTAAAATCCTTCTATTTTATGGTTGACCCCACCAATAGCCTGAACCTCACCGTTTTGGTTGATGGATCCGGTCACCGCAATATCCTGTCTAATGGGTACACCGGAGAGACTGGAAAGAAGCGCATAGATCTCCGTGGACGAGGCGCTGTCCCCATCCACCCCCCCATAGGATTGTTCAAAAGCGATGCTGGCACTTATGGATATGGGCTTGTCCTGGGCGTACTTCTTTCTCAGATACCCTCCTAGGATCAGAACCCCTTTGTTGTGGGTGCTGCCTGACAAATCGGCCTCTCTTTCGATGTTGATGATTCCGGCACGCCCCATGGAGGTGGAGACAGTGATCCGGCTGGGCTTTCCAAACACATAATCTCCGAGACTAAAGACGGATAGACCGTTGACCTGTCCTACCACGGCGCCATCCACATCAATCATCAAGGTTCCGCGATCAATCATCTCCTGAATGTGTTCTTCCACCATGTTGGACCGGCCTGTTCGAGCATCAATGGCCTTATCCACATGCTTCTCCTTGACCATGTGCTTACCCTCTTGACCGGCCCAATAATCAGCTTCTCGAATGAGATCAGTGATCAGGGGAAAGCTTGTAGAGATCTTTTCTTGTCTCCCCGTCATCCGAACCGCTTCCTCCACCAGTGCGGCAATGGCTGTTTTGTCAAAGGGCCTCAATCCATCGTCATCCTTTTTCTTCCTGATAAACTCTGCAAACTTCTGAATGGATTCTTCTTTTCTCTCCATGGAGGTATCAAAATCCGCCCGAACCTTAAAGATCTTTGCCACGTCCTCGTCATAGCGCATCAGAAGCTGATAGATATAGGCATCGGCAATGACTGCAACTTTCACGTCCATATCAATAGGCTCCGGCTTCATGTTCGTGGTGGTGAAGAGGTAAAAGGGATCATAGGTCTGGATTTCCATCTTCTTCGTCTTGAGAGCTCTCTTAAGGGCCTGCCATACACCCGGCTCGACAATGGCATCCAGAAGGTTCAAGACCAGAAAGCCCCCCTTTGCCCGAACAAAAGACCCGGCCTTGATTTTGCTGAAATCGGTCCTCCATACGCCGCTTCGATCCGCCACCCTTTCTATGCTTCCGAAAAGGTTTCTGTAGGTGGGGTAGGACTCAATGATTATGGGAGGGCCTTTCTGATCCGAATTATCCACCAAGAGATTGACATAATAAGATCCAAAAAGATCACCCAGGGGGAACGCAAAGGGCATGCCCAATATGACCTGTTGACCCTGAGGCGCGAAGATCTGCAAATTATCCGCCATATCTTCCAGCATATCCTCAAAATATTGGTTTACCTTTTCACTCTTGTATTTCTCCATGACCGGTTCCATCACATCCGTGCCCATCTTTATGAACAACAGGTGGTCCATCTCTTCTACGGTCTCCTGGACCTCTTTCTGCAATTCTCTCAATTCCAGGAAGATCTGGTCTATCTCTTCTCTGAGCTTTGCCTGTTTTTCCTGCAACGCCTCAAACTCTTTCTTTGGAAACCGGCCCTTTTCCACCATGTTCTCAATCTCGTTTAAGTGAGTGGGATTTCCATCGATCAGAGGGACCACCTCAGGCCGTTTGATCTGTCCCACCTGGATATCTACGAGGGCAAAGCCCTCTTCTCTGACCTTCTTGTCCAACCCTTTGAAGAAACTTGAACCTTTCTTCTCGTATGCTTCGGTAATCTCTTTTTTTCTATTGAGATAATCCTGACTTTCGAAAAATCGCGGGACCTCCTTCTTCAGGGTATCCACGATGTGGCGAACATCCTTCTTGAACTCTCTACCCACACCGGCCTTGAATTTCAGCAGAATCGGTTCCTCGGGGTTCTTGAAATTGTTCACATAGCAGAGGTCCTCCGGCACTTCACCGTTTTTGCGAGACATCTCTTTAAGCAAAAGCTGAACCGTCGCCATTCTTCCCGAACCTGGGTTCCCTGTAACAAAGACATTATACCCCGGCTTGTTTATCCCCATACCAAAACGGAAAGCCTCCACACCCCTGCTTTGACCGATAATCTCCTTGAGAGGATCAAGGTCTTCGGTAGTCTTGAACGGCAGTGTGGCAGGATTCAGTCTCCATCTGAGTTTTTCAACAGACACTTCCCTGTCTGGTTTCTTTCTAGGCATCAATGACCTCCTCGTTCTTCATGGATCGTGGACTTGACCTTTCTCACACCACTTTGACCCTGATTTTCCTGATCCTTTCGGGCTTGCACTTGGGCATCACGATGCTGAGTTTGCCTTTGCTATAGGTGGCTTGTACCTCATTGATCTCGACGCGACAGGGGAGCTTCAAGGTGCGAGAAAAGAGCCCGAACCGTTGTTGGGTTCCACGATAACCCCCACGGTCTTCCATGTGCTCTCCTTTAGTCTTTGCGCTGATTCTTAAAGTGTCATGGGTGATGGAAATATCCAGATCTTTGGGGTCGATATCCGCGATCTTTGCCCTGACGATAAGGACGTCGTCGATATCAGAGAGGTCGACTAGAGGGATCCCGCGGAGAGCTGCTGAAACAAGTGGAATACCGAATTCACGGTAAATCCTGTTATAGAGGCGGTCCATGTCTTCTCTCAATTTGTCCATTTGCTCATCTTTCCACATGATCAGCCGGGGCATAATGAAACCTCCTGTCTGTGTGTCAAGGTCTTGACTTATTTGACCCTACTGAACCAAATTTTTTATTTTAGGAACTCTCTTCCCAGGATGCAAGGTATTTCAGGCAGAAACCTATATCCTGTATTCTTCACCATTAACCCACAATATGTTGAAGCTCATCTCCCCTATCCTATTAAATATATAAATGTTTTTTGTTATTTTAGCCTTGACAAAAAGGGGCAAAAAACTGTAAAGTGGCATAAAGTGTAAAAAAGTGACATGAAGTGCCAAATTTGTGAGATCTATGTTTAGAGGACGTTCAAAGCACAACCTGGATGAAAAGGGTCGATTAGCTATTCCGGCTCGTTTCAAAGAGGTCCTAGAAAAGAAAGAAGATAATTGTCTGGTACTGACAAATCAGCACAACTGTCTGTGGGCCTTTGCACGTGATGAGTGGAGAGTGATTGAAGAACGTGCGGCCGAATTGTCCCTGTTCGATAGTGCCATTAACGCGTATCGCCGCTACTTCATCTCCGGCGCACAGGAGTGTCCAATAAAGCAGGGGCGAATTACCATACCCCCGGATCTGAGAGAAATAGGGGGACTCCGAAAAGAGGTCGTACTGGTCGGAGAGTTAAAGCTCTTTGAAATTTGGGATAAAGAAGAATGGGAAAAGGAATTCCGGCGGACCATGGCCAAATTCCCTGAAGTAAGCCAGTCCCTTTCAGAACTGGGTATCTAGAGGGGAGAGTAAGGTTGGAATATTCCCACCAACCGGTTCTTCTTGAAGAGGTCACGGAACTCTTAATCGGAAAGCCCGACGGCATTTATGTGGATGGAACGGTAGGAAACGGGGGTCACAGCCAGGCCATAGGAGAGAAGATCACCTCAGAAGGCAGACTCATCTGTCTGGACATGGATTCAGAGGCTGTCAGAATTTCCAAAGAAAGGCTATCTTCCTTGAGCAAAAAACTCAGCCTGTTCAAGGCGAATTATGTGGAATTGGCTGAGATCCTGAAAAGGCTGGGCATTGAAAAGGTTGACGGGATTTTTTTAGACCTCGGTCTTTCATCTTATCAACTGGAGCACTCAGGAAGAGGATTTAGCTTTAGCAGGGATGAGCCGCTTGATATGAGAATGGATTCTGATAATAAACTCACTGCTCATGAGGTAATCAACACATTTTCCTCAGATCATCTTGAGCGAATCTTGCGGGAATATGGTGAAGAAAAGTGGGCAAAAAGGATCGTCAAAACCGTTGAAGAAGAACGCAAAAGGAAGCCCATCAAATCTTCCCTTGAGCTGGCGAATCTGGTTATAAAAGCGATTCCTGTTTCTCATCACCCCAAAGCGAAGCATCCTGCGACGCGAACATTTCAGGCCCTGAGAATCGCCGTTAACAAAGAGCTTGAAAACCTAAAGACATTCCTTGACATGGTGCCGTTCCTCATGAACAAGGGCGGGCGAATTGCCGTTCTCTCCTATCATTCTCTTGAAGACCGAATGATCAAACAGACCATGTTGGATTGGGAAAAACAATGCACGTGTCCCCCCGATCTCCCAAAGTGCGCATGTGGAAAAGTCTCTCTTTTTAAGCGGCTGAATAAGAGAGGAATAAGACCGAAGACTCAGGAAATTCATATGAATCCAAGGGCCCGAAGTGCCACTCTCAGGGGTGCGGAAAGGGTTTAAGATGGTAAGGCGAATGAAGCATTCGGAGTTTGAGAAGAAGCGGAATACCAAAACAGGTATTCGAATCAACAACGCGAAGAGCAAGAACAAGCGTCTTAGTGTGTCTCATCGCCAACTCCTACTCATTACACTCATCCTTCTGCTGTTGGTCGGAAGCAGTATCAGCTACGTCTGGTCCAGTTTTGAAGGGACTCAAATAGGATATAGCTTAAGCCAGTTGCACCAGAGAGAATTGGAGCTTAATGAGCTTAACAAGAAATTGAAGCTTGAGCTGAGCACAATCAAATCTGCCCAGAACCTGGAAAGGAAAGCACGCCGCTTGGGTCTTAGAGAGCCTTTGCCGGAGCAGATCGTTATTTTGCCATGAATGTTAAGGAAAAAAGAGGGATTCGATTCCGCGTTTATCTCGTTGCCCTTTTCTTTTTTTTAGGTTTGGGAACCATTCTGGCAAGAGCCTACCAGCTTCAAGTTCTCAAAAGGGACGAGTATGCCGCTCGAGCCCGCGAAGACTACGAGGGAACCGTCAAACTCCTTCCAAAACGGGGCACGATCTACGATCGGCAAGGACGTGAACTGGCCGTCAGCATTGAAGTTGAATCCGTATATGCCCACCCCAACCAGGTGGAGAAAAAACCCGATGCGGCCAAATGGCTCTCCCAGGCCCTGGAGCTCAATCAGATAGAGATCCTAAGCAAACTCCAGAGCAACCGTTCTTTTATATGGATCAAGAGAAAGATATCCCCTGACGAGGTCGAGCGCGTCAAGGCATTAGGCCTTGAAGGCGTGGGGTTTATCACTGAGGCTAGGCGTTATTATCCGGACAAGGAGATAGGAGCCCATTTGATAGGCTTCGCCGGGGCCGACAATCAGGGACTCGAAGGCCTGGAAAAAAAATACGACTCGATTCTCAAGGGGCCGCAACATACCCTTGTACAGGAGAGGGACGCTCTTGGCCGCCCCTTCTACATCAGCCAAGCTGCCTCTCCAGAAGCTGAAATGAAAAGCCTCGTCCTGACTATTGACAAGGATATCCAGTACAGGGCGCAACAGGCCCTTAAGGCAGCGGTTGAAAAGAACAAGGCAAAAAGAGGCCATTGCATCATATTGGATCCTGAGACGGGAGAAATCCTGGCTTTGGCTATTTTTCCCTTTTTCAACCCCAACGTATTTGACGAATACAAACCCGATCAATGGAGAAATCTTGCTATTACAGACTGTTATGAACCGGGATCTACTTTGAAAGCCTTTCTTGCTGCGGCTGTTCTTAATGAGGAATATGTATCTTCTCAGGACATCTTCTACTGTGAGCAGGGCAAGTTTAAACTGGGAAATGAAACCATTAATGACACGAAGAAGCATGGATGGTTAACGTTCTCCGACATTATCGTTTTTTCCAGCAACATCGGTGCGGTCAAAATCGGGCAAATGCTTGGTTATGAAAAATTTAGCGCCTATCTGAAGGACTTCGGGTTCGGTACCAAGACGGGCATTGATTTGATCGGGGAGCGAAGCGGATTTGTCAGGTCCATTGAAAAGACTACGGAAATCGACCAAGCCACAATCTGTTATGGTCAGGGGATGGATGCGAGTTCTCTCCAGATCGCTGTGGCCATGGCTGCCATCGCCAATGGAGGGAAACTCATGCGTCCCTATGTGGTCAAGGCCATCGTGGATCAAGCCGGTCGGATTGTTGAAGAGACGAAACCCAGAGTGGTCAGGAGAGTTGTATCGCCTCAGACTTCCGCGAAGGTAACGCAGATCCTTAAAAAAGTCGTCACCGAAGAGGGTACCGGATCGCTTGCAGCGATCCATGGATATGAGGCGGCGGGAAAGACGGGGACTGCTGAGAAGGTAGACCCTAAAATCAAGGCCTACTCCGATGAAAACTTTGTCAGCAGTTTTGTCGGTTTTGTGCCGACAGATAAACCTGAGTTAGTGATTCTCGTGATGGTGGATGAACCCAAACCGGTCCATTATGGGGGGTTAGTGGCCGCTCCGGCTTTTCAGGAGGTGGGCGCCTGGACACTTCGTCACCTTCGGATCCCACCTCAAATTAGACTTGTTGACAAAAAAAGTTCGCCAGGGACAAGGAAAAAGACCTCAAATACAGAGTCTTTCTTAAAGGAGAGGTTTGCGCGTTCCGGACTGCTCCCCGATTTTACAGGGCAGAGTATGCGAGAGGTTCTAAAGGAAGGAAGAGCCCTGGGCCTGAGCGTGGTTCTGGAAGGCACGGGATTGGCAGTGAAACAGACTCCTCTGCCAGGGTCTTCTCTTGAGAAGACAAAAACCGTGAAAGTGACATTTAGTCCCCCGGTCTAAAGGTATGTTTGATTTTGCCTTAACCTCACAACGATGGAGAATCATGTGAGAGGAAAACGATTCATATACTATGGAGTAAGATGGAACTGGGGCATCTGCTAGAAGGTTTAAGCGGGTACGATCTTGTTGGTGATCCCGAGCGGGAGATTGATGGGATTGTCTACGATTCGCGCCAGGTCAAGCCTGGATATCTGTTTGTTGCTATCAAAGGTTTTTCAGTTGATGGCCACGATTATTTCAGGGAAGCCATACAAAACGGCGCGACAGTACTGGTGGGGGAGGCATTTGAAGGACTCTCAGGAGATCTTACAAAGATTTGTGTCCCGGATTCCAGAGACGCCTTAGGGAAACTGGCCTGTCAATTCTATGACCGCCCTTTTGAGGGGATGAACTTGATTGGGGTCACGGGCACCAATGGTAAGACCAGCACCTGTTATATCCTTGAAACCATACTTTCTGCCGCTGGTGCTACACCGGGGATCATTGGGACGATCAATTACCATTTCCTGGGGAAAAGCTATGAAAAGCCGGGAACAACACCTGAATCTCTAGATCTCATGAGTTATCTGCGCCAGATGGCGGATGCAGGTGTTTCGGATGTCATCATGGAGGTCTCTTCCCACGCCCTAGATCAGAAGAGGACAGGGGGCTGCCCTTTTCGAGTGGCCATATTTACGAATCTTTCACGGGACCACTTGGACTATCACGAAACCATGGAAGAGTATTTCGAGGCCAAGAGTCTCCTCTTTACTGAACTCAAAAAGCATGCAGGGGATTACGAGCCCATCGCCGTCATCAACACGGATGATCCTAAAGGACTCGAATTGTGCTCTCTGACCGATGCCCGTACTATAACTTACGGCCTCGGCCACGACTGTCATTTAAGGGCAGATTCCATTTTCATCGACAAGAAGGGCTTAAAAGCAAGATTGATCACGCCAAAGGGAGAAAGGTTTTTTGAGGCCCCTCTCATCGGAGAGGTCAATATCTACAATATTCTAGCCGCTTCAGCAGCGGCACTATCTCTTGGTGTTGATATGGGCACGGTGGTAAACGGTATAGGAAAACTACGAGTGGTCCCCGGACGATTGGAGTTAGTGGAAAATAACCGTGGATTAACCCTAATGGTAGACTATGCACACACACCCGATGCTCTCCTTAAGACATTGAAGACTGTCAGGCCCCTTGTACAGGGGAGGGTCCTTACGGTCTTTGGTTGTGGAGGGGATCGTGACAAGGGGAAAAGACATG
>JAFGFY010000186.1 GCA_016930795.1 Deltaproteobacteria bacterium | reverse complement strand
CATCCAGACGCATCTCATCAGGATTGCCAATCGTTAAGAGCAAAATGGATGCCGGATTATTTAACTATCTGTTTTTAGTATTTTTTTATATTTTCGGGGAAGAGCTGATAGAGAAAATGAGAGGGAGATCTTGCATGATGCAAGGAAAGTGGCTTGCATCATGCAAGATAATCATTCCATGTGGTATTTTTTACGTTTACGCCACAAGGTTGCCGGATCGATTCCCAGGACTTTAGCAGCCTCTTCAAGGGAATTTGTGTTAAGGATAACATTTTGGATGTGACCTTTCTCAATATCGGCCAAATTTTGGAGTTGAGCAGAGGAGATTGTGGCAATCTTGTAATTTGCAATGTTTGGAGGCAGGTCATTGATCCTAAGCTCAGCTTCATGTGCCATGATGACGCCGCGTTCGATCACGTTGATTAATTCGCGAATATTGCCGTGCCAGGGGTATTCCTGCAAGTATTGCAGGGTGTCGGGCGCAATACGCTGCATTACCTTGGCGTTCATGCGGCCAGAGCGCTTAAGGAAGTACTCGGCCAACAGTGCAATATCCTCCGGTCGCTCACGGAGTGCCGGAAGGAATATTTCCAAGACGTTGATTCGAAAATAAAGATCCTCACGGAAGGCTCCGTCCCGCACTAACTCCTCCAAATCCCTGTTTGTGGCCGCGATCACGCGTACATCTACACATTGGGGTTTCGGGTCCCCCAAACGTTCGAACTCGCGATGCTGTAAAAAACGCAAAAGTTTCCCCTGAATAGAAGGAGCAATTTCTGAAACTTCATCCAAAAACACAGTCCCACCTTCGGCCAGCTTGAGTTTGCCTATTTTATCACGCAGAGCGCCAGTAAAGGCCCCTTTTATATGTCCAAATAAATCACTTTCCAGTAGGTTTTCCTGTAAACCAGCGCAATCTACCGTCACGAATGGACCTTCCGCGCGTGGGCTCCAATCATGAATCAGGCGCGCAAGCAATCCCTTGCCCGTCCCGCTTTCCCCGGAAATCAGGATGATTGCATTGGACTCAGCCGCTTGGCGTGCGGTCTGGAGAATCCTTCTCATTTTGCGGTTGCGCGTCAAAATACCGCCTTCGGAAAAGATACCTTTGAGTGTTGCTACTTCCATCTCTAATGTGTTAAAGCGTTTAAACCTCTCCAGGACAAGGTCCAACTGGCCCGGTACGAATGGTTTTGGAAGATAATCGAAAGCCCCCATTTTGACTGCGCTGACGGCGGTCTCGATGCTGGCGTAAGCTGTAATCATCAGAACCTGCGCTTTGATGCCTGTGGCGATGATTTCTTTCAGCACTTCCAGACCGTCCCGATCAGGCAGTTTCATATCCAGTAAAACCAGATCGGGCTTTTCCTTCTGAAAAAGCTCCAGACCCTGTGCCCCCGAAGACGCGGTTGATACTTCAAGACCTTTGTCTTCAAGATACACCTCCAAAGTGATCAGGATGTTCCTATCATCGTCAATAACCAACGCTTTTTTCATAACTCTCTTCCTCTTCAGCAGGTATCCAGAAAATAAAAGTGGTGCCTTTGCCGGGACTGCTTTCCACCTGTATATCTCCTCCGTGCTGCTCAATGATGTCTTTGACGATGGCCAAGCCCAACCCAATAGTTCCACTTTCTCCACGCTCCGAAAACTGTGTGAAGCGATCAAAGATACGAGGTAAATATTGTGGCGCTATACCGCTACCCGTGTCGCTGCATTTGAAATAAAACCGTGTTCCTCTTCTATTGACGCTGAATTGGATACACCCTCCGCTATCCGTATAACGCAGTGCGTTACCGGCAAGGTTTGTAATCACCCATGGAAAACGAAAGGAATCAATAGTCAACTTTGGTAAACCTTCCGGCACTTCAATCTGGAGAGCAACTTCTTTCTGCTCCGCCTGCTTGAGCAGGGGGGCAAGGCATTCTTTGATGACGACACCGACATCAAGAGTTTCTTTGGGGTGTGGGCGAGCCATGGCTTCGAGCCTGGAAATATCCACCAATTCGTTTATCAGATTCGATAACCTTGTAGAGTCTTCCTGGGCTGTTTCCAGTAACCTGGCTCGCTTGTCTCTGGCAAGATGCTCCCATCTTTCATGGAGCAGACCAATACTCATCGATAGTGATGTCATAGGTGTCTTCAGCTGATGGGAAATGTCGGCGATGAATCTTCCCTTGGCCTCCTCGCTACGGCGAACTTTTTCTTTTTCCGCCGCAATAATATCGTCCCGATGGCGGTCATAGAGTTCTAGCCGATGGAATAATCTGTTGAATGAATCGGTTAAAAATCCGATTTCATCATTTGATCTTTTATTTATTTGAGGATAGATTCCGCTTCCTTCTTTTGCGTTGGAAAGGCTTCTCGCAAGAGTGATAATAGGTTTGGCGATGCGATGTGATAAAAAGAAACTCAAGGCCAAAATAACAGTGATGATAATAGTGAACAAGACAACCACATTCCTTTGGGCATGTCTCGCCAAAACTCGTGTCTTCTGCTCGGCGCGTTCCATGGCTTCTTCGTTAATTGCTACCAGGTCATCGAGGCGGGCAACCATGTCAGCCGTCAGGGTAAGGAATCCCGCAAAGTCCTCATTTAACCACAGGTCCACATCCGCTCTGACCAAAGAATGAACAACCTTTTCATAGTGGTCATAGTCTTTCAGCAAAAGCTCGGTCAATTCCTGTTCTCCTGCTTCAGTGATGTTTTCGTTACAAATCATTAAAGGATCGGATAGTTCTTTCAATATGTCGGATAATACTAAAACGGATCTTTCTCTCCTTGAAGCTTGTTCCAGAAATTGATTCCGAGTCTCTTCAAGCATTTTACGGGCCTGTTGGGCCGATCTAATGGATTTATAATTCATGGACAGGATTTGTTCAGCACTCTCTCCCAGCAAACTTAAATATTGGTGATTGAGCAGGGCAGCGGCTAACAGTGCCAATGTGGGCAACAGACTGACAATAAAAATCTTGAACCGGATGGAATATCCCCAAGACCCAGATCCGTCATCCTTTTCCTTCTTTGAATTAATAATGTGATCTGGTTTTTCAATCATGGACTTGAGTATCCTATTCCATAATGTATATGCAAATCCGCGATATTTTCCAAGGATCAAATAGAGTTGAACTTACTCTATCTCAATTCACAATCGACCGGATGAAGAAATTTAGTTTAAATATTGAGTAGAAAACCTATTCGACATACAAATTGAAGCTCCCCGCGGCAAGCCGCGGGGAATCTTCCAAATGTAAGGATCTTTCTATTATTGTCATTCGCTCGCTAACCCCGCAACAAGCTACGGGGAATGCGCTCGCTATGCATTTTCATGAAAAGAGACTTTCACAAGGACCTGGGCAAAAGGGTGGTTCCGAAGCAACCTATTTGAATTGAAATAATTAAGTTGTCATGGAACCACCGTTTTATGTTCAAATCAATGTCCCGGAGATGCTATTCTAGCGGCCATGGATCAAGCCCGGAAGTGTCGAGATGAGGGCCGCTGTATTATCAGCGGCTTTCATTCGCATATAGAAAAAGAATGCCTTCAGATTTTCCAGCGTGGGATTCAACCGGCTATCATCTGTCCTGCCCGCGGCCTGGAAAGGATGAGAATCCCTGTGGAGTGGCGACAGGGCATTGAAACCTGCCGGATTTTACTTTTATCTGCTTTTGAATCCTCACAGCGGCGCATCACCACCACCCTCTCTGAACAGCGTAATAAATTGGTGGCGGCTCTGGTCGAAGAGGTTTATTTTGCTGATGATCTTTTCCTAATATCAAAGGCGTACCCAAACTTTTGATAAAAGAATAAGAGCATAAGAACTCGCGAAGCGAGTTCTTATGCTCGCAAAAGCAAGAATTATTCCTCTTTATTTCTTTCTTATATCTTTTAAATAGATCGCCTTTGAAGGCCCATCTCCAACAGTTCTTTCATCGATTTTG
>JAFGFY010000185.1 GCA_016930795.1 Deltaproteobacteria bacterium | reverse complement strand
ATCAGCATGGCGGTGGTGAGGATGGTGGTCAAGGGGTTGTTGATTTCATGGGCCACCCCTGCCGCCAGGTGCCCGATGGAGGCCAGTTTCTGCTGTCTTATCAACCCTTTCTGGAAATTAATGTCCTTGGTAATGTCCTTGGAGATCTCCACGCCTCCGACCACTTCGCCGTTTTCAAAGATAGGGTAACAGGAAATGGAATAATAGACCTTTTTGTCATCCTTGTCGCGGTGGATATGGGTCGTCTGGGAGGGTTGTCGGGTCTCCAGGCATTCCCTGAGGGGGCATGGATGTCTCATGCCGTCACAGGGGGTATCTCGATTATGAGAGATCTCATAGCAATTTCGTCCGACGACCTCCTCCCTCTTGAGTCCCAGATTCCGGAGCATGGTCCCGTTGATATCCAGGATATCATACCGGCTCCCGATCACCATGACGTCTTCCTGATAAAAGGCATTGATGGCCGCATCATACATGGTTCTTGTCTTTTCAAGCTCCTGTTTCGTCTGCTCGTGCATGCTGGTTACACGGCCGATTTCCCAGAAGAGTTGAGCCGCGCTGTCATCAATGACCTGGACGTGCCTCTTCTTTTTTTTCAGGACCTCCCTGTAAATCTCCTCGGATCCGGTCATTTCGATAATCAGGTCGATGTCCTCCCTTTCCAGGAAATCCCGGTAGTCTTTTGTAACGATCAAACCCTTGCTCTTTGCTAGGACCACGGCAGGCGCGTCATCCCTGACATCCGCAACCGCCACCACCCTGGGATTCATCTCAATAAAGGAATGTCTCTCTATGAGGTTTATGAGAAAACGACTCTTTTTGCCTCCACCCACAAGCGCAATATTCATGGCATCCCTCCCGTTTGACAAGACGGAGCATTCTCCTTCAATACAACATGATACAACGATTACAATTCAATCTCTTTTACTTTTTCTCTTTTCCCGATCCATACCATATTTTGATTGTCCGGTTCAACGATGCCGCAATTTCCTGATCGCCGTAAAGGTATCAGTCTCCGGAGGCCGAGGATTGCGGATGCACTACAAAACAATTGACGCCACCGGCACGGACTGTTACACATGCCTTGATTTGATCCTCGATCAGAGCGTTCAAGGATGTCAAACGACCCGGGGCTGCCTGTCAAGTCACAAAAGGTTCAGACCAAGACGTCCATAAGGCTTCTTTAAGGCCTGCTGTATGCGGCCCATACTCCAGCGAGGTAAGGCAGGATGATCGGTGTTTTTGATTCGGGTTTCGGCGGATTGACGATTCTCAAGGCCTTTTTAGAGGATTTGCCCGACTATGATTACCTGTACCTCGGCGACAGCGCCCGCACACCCTACGGCAACAAATCCCTGAAGGTTGTGTATGAATATACCCGGCAGGCCGTGGAATTCCTTTTCCATGAAGGAGCAACACTGATCATCCTGGCCTGCAATACGGCCTCCGCCAAGGCCCTGAGGAGGATTCAGCAGGAATGGCTGCCCCTGCACTATCCCCTGAGGCGGGTCCTGGGCGTAGCCATCCCCCTGGCCGAGGCGGCCGTGGCGGCCAGCCGTTACGGCCGCATTGGGGTCATCGGCACACGGGCGACCATAGAATCCAGGGTCTATGAACAGGAACTCCACAAACTCGAACCCCGGTTAAGGATCTATGGACAGGCATGCCCCCTCCTGGTCCCCCTTGTGGAAGAAGATTGGGTTGGAAGGCCGGAGACCACCATGATCCTGAAAAAGTACCTCAGGCCCCTCAAGAGCACGAAGATCGATACCCTCATCCTGGGCTGCACACACTACCCCTTTCTCAAGAAAGACATCGCCCGGATCATGGGCAAGAACTGCCACGTCCTGGATGCCCCCGGCATCGTTTCCGCCAAACTTGCGGACTACCTCAAACGCCACCCGGAAATCGAAACGAAGCTCCTCAGGAAGGGAAGAAGGGCCTTTTACACGACCGATGACCCGGACCGGTTCCAGGCATTCGGAGAAAAGTTCCTCGGAGAAAAGATCTCCGGAGTTCAGGCCGTCTCCCTCTAGGGTCTCTCCCTTTTGCCATCTTGGAAAACGAATGCTCTACAAAAAGGCGTTTGCTCAGCTTTTTGGTCACGATTGCCCAGGACTGAATTTCAAGCTCTGAGCCTCTGGCGTCCTGTCCGCCTCAGGCGTGGCACGTACTCGTCGCTGCGTCTCAAAATTCCTCGATGATCTTTCCCTTTTCCACGAAGGCATCAGCAAAACCGTGTGCCGTCTTCAGGGCCTTCATGGCCTCTTCCATCTTTTCATAGACGGGGTCGTCTTCACCCAGTGTCTGCCGGGCCTTGTCCAGCATCCTCTCCCCCGCTCTCACGTAATCGCCCATGGCCTCCAGGGTGTCCTTGCGCTTCTCATGCCTTTCCCGCTCCTCTGCAATCAAGGGAAACAGCCGCTTCACGGAATATTCCACCAAGGCGTCCCGGGATGTCCTAAAGGCCTTGGATACCCGCTCCAGGCTCAAGAGGGTCCTCTTGTTCAACACAAAGGTCTTTTGAATCCGATCGGGAAGATCAAACTCCATGGACTGTAATTCTCCGGCTAGACGGTTCAAGACCTCTCCGTCCTCAATCAGGTGATCAAAGAGGGACTTTTGCTTAACGCCCAGATGGAGTGAAACAATACTCAAGGCCTCAATAGCCCTTTCCGACAGCCTGAAGGTCGCACGCACGCTCTGGTGGCCCCTGAGATCTGAGGAGGAAGGTTGGGGCAAGGGCGGGCCCTGATTCGTTTGTTTTTTTTCTTTTGTCTTCATATCTCCCCCTGCCGTCTTTACAGATACCGAAAGGGCGGCACTTCCATTACCTTAAGAGTTTTTCTAATTTTAGTAATATTATTTATTTTTACTAATTATCATATTGACATGAAATACTCAATGATTAATTTTTAGGCCAAGGAAGTAATGAATTACGGACGAAAGGAGGTACGAACAATGATGAATCTAATGAAATGGAATCCCTGGAAAGAGATGGATACCTTTGCGGATCGATTCAGCCGGGTCTTCGATGGAACCCTCCTCCCCTCCAACTGGATGAGCGAGGAATCCGCTCTGGGTAATTGGAAACCGGTCGTGGACATACTCGACCACGAGGACAAAATCGTGATCAAGGCGGAACTCCCCGGTGTGGATAAAGAAGACATTCGTGTGGACTTGAAAGATAATGTGCTGACACTGGAAGGCGAGCGCTCCCATGAAAATGAAGTGAAAGAGGACAACTACTATCGCAGAGAGAGAGTGCACGGAAAGTTTCACCGCTCGTTCATGGTGCCGGCCGGTCTGGACGCGGACAAGATCAAAGCGGATTATAAAGACGGCGTTTTGAACATCGAAATCCCAAAACCCGAAGAAAAGAAGACCAAGACCATTTCGGTCCACTGATGCGCGTTCATCTCCAACCGACAATGATGCAGGGGCGGTCCTTACGGATCGCCCCTCTTTTTTGTAAAACTTTAGGCTTTCGAAAATCACCCCATGACGGAGGGACCATGGGAATCTCTTTTGAATAAAGCAGGACAAACGCTTTCAAGCAATGCGGGCCGCAGTGCGCCTCGTCAGGAGAGCATTCGGTCCATTCTTCATTGACACAAAAGGATTTTTTTTCCATGATCAAAGGCAAAACCAATCCACGAGGCAAAAACGGGGGTGCCATGGGTCTTGAAAAGGTTTTGAACGCAGAGTCTGTCGCCGTTATCGGAGCATCCAGGAATGAAACAAAGAGGGGATTCCAGGCCATTCGAACGCTGTTGGACGAGAAATATGAGGGCAGGATCTATCCGGTCAACCCTAGAGAGAAGAGCGTATTCGGTTTCAAATGTTATGAGTCTGTCACCGCTATCCCTGATCCCGTTGATCTCGCCCTGATTACAACTCCGGCCAAGACCCTCCCCAAACTCCTGGAAGAATGCGGACAAAAGGGTATCCAGGGGGCGGTCATCATTGCCGGCGGTTTCAGAGAAATGGGGGAGGAGGGCACGGCCCTTGAAGAGGAAGTCATGCAGGTTGCCCGAAGACACAACGTGCGGCTGATCGGGCCGAACACCTCCGGGATGATGAACCTCAAGGACAATCTGAATCTCGTTGGCCTGCGTGATGTGCCCAAGGGCGACATCGCTCTGCTGTGTCAGAGCGGCAATATGGCCCTGGCCCTCATGACCGAGGCAAAGCTCAAGAGCCGCAAGGGTTTTTCATACTATGTGGGT
>JAFGFY010000184.1 GCA_016930795.1 Deltaproteobacteria bacterium | reverse complement strand
TTCAAGCAACCTGTCCAGGTTATTGTCCATGTGTTTAATATCATGATGTTCATCTTTATTTGTCATGGGATAATCCTCCCTTCGTTTTTTCTCTCAAGGAACGAGGTAGAAATGGTTTCAAATGCTTCACGAAAGGCTTGTCTCGCCCTGTGCAGCATGACCTTCATTGCTCCTTCGCTGCTTTTTTCAAGAACCGCCATCTCGTGGAGTGAAAGATCCTCAAAGTAGCGTCTTTGCAGGGCTACCTGGTAACGTAAAGGCAGGTTGGTAAGAACAATACGTACAAGTTCAGCGGTTTCTTTCTGCTGCAGCAATTCTTCGGGAATAATGTTGGAGTTCATATCGGTTATTGTTTCTCTTAGTTTTTGGTCTAAAGCCTCCCAGAGTTCAGCCTGCGTATGGTTCTTTTTTCTTCTGCGCAGGGCTTTCCTGATGCAGTTCCGGGCAATATAGGTTAGCCACGGAAACATTTTCCCTTTGGCCGGGTCGAAACGATCAATTGTCTCAAGAGCCGTTAAAAAGGTCTCCTGAGCCACTTCGCCCGCCATGTCGGCATCCCGGTTCACCCGGTAGAAGATAAAACCGTAGACCGGGTCGGCATAGTTGTCGAACCAGCGGACAACCTCTTCTTTATCTCGCTGTTGCAGTCGGCGGAAGTTGATCTTTGGCTCGGATTGGGCTGTTTTACTATTCATGATGATAGATAATGTCCCGGGAAAACTAAAAGGTTACGGAGGAAGATGATTTTTATTTACTGCTCTTGCCGCGACAAGGAATCAGCTTAGGAGCTGTACTGGTTAAATTTTTCAAGGATTGTTATCCAATCTTATGCCAAATACTCCTGTTTTTCAAATAATTCCTTTGATGAGGAATTGAGCATTGGTATACTAATGCCCTGTATCATATATTCGCGGACCAACGAAAAGATGAGGCATGGGCTGTTCCCCCAAGACGATATCTCAGAAAGAAATTCCACTGAATCCCGCAGTGATCTGAGCTTTGAGGGTTTACGCCACAGAACCTATGGCAGAATGTATAGTTCGCTTGGAAGAAACAGCCTCTCAAACCCTCAAAGATCAGATCACCGCCACTGGCCTCTATAGATATCGTTTTGGGGGAATAGTCCGTGTTTCATCACATGATTAGTCTTAGGAATTATGATACAAGGCAATAGGTCTCAAAAAATGGTGGTATTCGGATACATAATGAAATAGAGATCAATGATGTCCAAAGAAGATAATTATAAAAGCGAGTGGATGACCCGAAAACGGGACATTGTACTCCCATGTTCCTCACAAATGGGGACAAAAAGAGCGGTAACCAGTGTAGCGTATCTTAGAATGTCCAACTAGATAAACCAGGAGCAGAAAAATTATGGCTGACCAAGCGTCGTTTTTTCCTCAGGCTATTTATGGAAGCACCACCTTGGATCCGGAGGGCGTACCGCGTGTGCTGATTTCCCCTCATTGCTACATTCAGGGTCAGGGGACTTTAGATCATCTCGGCACATATATCTCCGTTATTCCCAGCAAGCGGCCGGCGGTGTTGTTATCTGTCGGCGGAGAAGAACGCTTCGGCGAACAGATCAAAAATAGCCTCAATACGCCGGGTATCAGGCATACCGTGGAGATTTTTAGAGGGGAATGTTCCGAAAATGAAGTCAAGCGGCTTGTCACTCTGTTGAAAAACAAGGCCCCAGACACGGATGCAATCATCGCGGTCGGCGGAGGAAAATGCATGGATGCCGGCAAATGTGTAGCTTTCCATCTAGAGGTGCCGATTGTTACTTGCCCGACCATCGCTTCCACAGATGCCCCTTGTTCAGCGGTTTCAGTCGTGTACTCTGATGAAGGTGTCCAAGTAGGGCCTAAGTTCTTCCCCAACAGTCCGGCTTTGGTGGTTGTTGATACTCGCGTCATCATTGAGGCCCCTATGCGTCAGTTGATTGCAGGTATGGGGGACGCCCTGGCAACCTATTACGAAGCCAGAACCTGTTTTCAGAATCTCCGGGCCAGATCTATCGTGGGAGCCCGCCCAACCATCACGGCTATGGCCATTTCCGAATTATGCGCAAAAACCCTGCTCGAAAACGGTATGAATGCCGTGGATGCCATGATACGGCAGGAACCCAATGAAGCCTTCGAGCGAATTGTGGAAGCCAATACATTGCTAAGCGGAATCGGGTTCGAAAGCGGTGGATTGGCCGCGGCTCATGCTGTCGCGGCAGGACTCACGGAAGTCCCTGTCTTGCACAGAGATTTTTTCCATGGGGAATTGGTGGGTATCGGCATTCTAACTCATCTATTATTAGAGGAGAAGACGGATGAAGCAAGAGAGGTCGCTGAGTTTATGGCTGGAGTCGGGCTGCCGATACATGCGGGCCAGCTCTCTCTGGATATGGAAAAAGATGCGCCAAGTATCAAGAAAGCCATGGAAGGAGCCGTATCATCACGTTTGACGGAAGCCGAACCTTTTGAGGTCAGTCCGGAGAAGTTGTTTGGGGCTTTTGTGGAGGCCGACCTATTGGGAGTAAGGACCGCTCAAACTTTAGGTGACGCGGGCTATCGTCGTTTGCACCCATAAGAGGGGAAGGCTCCCCCCTCCGTAACTGAATGAAATCACCAGGCCGGGAGCTTCGGAATCGAAGAAAAGATTTTGCCACCTTTTTACCGATTGTCCACTTCCGGTTTAGTGTGAACCCACAGATTTTCATAAGAAACCTATTTCAAATCTAAAGGAATCAGAGAAATGCCCAAAGAATGGAAAGACATGACACCCCGGGAACGTCAGGGTGCCAGGTTCGAACGCTGGCTCAATCCTCCGGATGTCACCTTTGCCTCCGAGGAGATTAAGAGCCATTATATCGCTCGAACCGGTCGGGTGATTGACGCCATTTCTCTGGCCAAGATACCGGATCAGGTTCCGACATTATCACCGGCCTCGTTCTTACCCTGTTTTTTATATGGAGTGACATGCAGAGAAGCCATGTATGATATCGATTTGGCCGTGGATTTATGGCTGCGCTTTTTGCGCGAATACCCCACGGATCTGGCGAAAGGGCCGTCCTATTGTGGAACCGGTAAAGCATTTGAGATACTGGACTACAAATTGTACAGGTGGCCCGGCCACAATCTTCCTGACAACGTGGGTTTCCAGGCCCTTGAAAATGAATGGATGAAAAAGGACGAATACGACTTGCTCATCGATGATATGTCTGATTTCTGGTTGCGTTACTATATGCCGAGGATTTTCGGGACACTGGAGCCGCTAACGTCCCTGGCTCCTTTGAACCGTATCATAGAGATACCCAACGTTGGGCAATTGACCAATTTTGGCTTACCCGGAGTCAGGGAGGCGCTTAATAAGCTGGCTGATGCCGGTGAAGAACTGATCAAGGTCAGACAGGGGCTGGGGCGTTTCAGGCAGATTGCCATGGTCGATATGGGTTTTTCCACACATATTGGTGGTGGAGCCAAGGCGCCCTTTGATGTACTGGCCGATACCTTGCGGGCTTCACGCGGCATGGTGATGGATATATTCCGCAATGAAGATATGATCCTCAGAGCCATTGAGCGCATTACGCCACTGCAAATCAAGGGCGCCGTCGCAGACGCGAATATCACGGGGAATCCCGTGATATTTATGCCCTTACATAAGGGCGCGGACGGATTCATGAGTGATGATCATTTCAAACGCCTCTATTGGCCCAGCTTAAGGGAGGTGATCTTGGGACTCGTGAAGGAAGGCTGTGTCCCCCTGCTATTTGCTGAAGGCGGCTATGGCTCACGTTTGCAATATCTCAAAGAATTGCCAAAAGGTGCCACCCTGTGGTGGTTTGACCAAACAGATATGCCAGAAGCTAAGAAGCAGGTTGGAGATATAATTTGCATAGCCGGGAATGTGCCCACTAGTTTGATGGTTACAGGCACTCCACAACTTGTGGATGATTATTGTAAGAAATTGATCGATGCCTGTGCGCCGGGGGGTGGGTTTATTCTCACCACTGGCGCTGCTTTGGACGAGGGGAAAGCCGATACGACTCATGCTTTGCTGGAAGCTGCCAATAAGTATGGGCAGTATTAAAACATTTCAAGCTTTGCAACTTGTTTTGTGTAAATGAACTTATTGCTATTTTTCACGAAATCGGGGCCGAAAATCGTTCGATCGTGTTTTTCTTAACATGCAAGCCAAACCTCTCCTATACTGACAACCAAAAAGAGACTACCTATCAACGACTGTTTGATTCCTTCCATTGAAAAAGAAAGGGATATGAAAGTGAAAAGGGATCGTTAGGATCATTCGCGTGTCACATAAAAAAATAGGCTTGATGATTTAACGACTACTCCAAAGTGGTTGGCTTTATGGCGTCCCTAATAGGATCTAAGTGATTTTAGACAGAGTTTGAAGAGTTTTCTAATCAGCGACTTTGAGAGTAGAATTCTTATTAAGCAATAACACATCGTATGTGGTATAATGTTATTGTTCGATTCCCCTCATCCTCTGAGGTGGTTCTGTTTGAGGGAACTCTCCTGATTTCCTGACTATTTGTATTATCTGAGAAAACCTCCCAGAACATACTTATTAGGACTCACCGTAAATTTGTAGGAGGAGGTTAACTGGATACATAATATACAATGAGTCCGAGTTTACTGGTTACATAATAGCCAGTCTTTTTCACATAGATTACATTAATTGGCAAATATTGAACGGAAATCACATTAATCCACATTAATTGGGCATATAGGTATAAAAATTGCAATTTTATACACAATTGTTTGTGTATATTATCACATATGGAGTAGAGGTAAAACGGATGTATAGTGAAAACGAGTCTAAACCTAAGAATAGAATTCTATTCAGAGTCATAATGGTTTCCGCTATTATTTTCGCGGGCATCGTTATTGCGGGGGGCTTTGTGGCGATTAGAAAGCCGCCGCCACAAATGGCGATCCCGGAGCCCACGCTTCAAGTTGAAGTACTTGATGCAAAACCTGAAAACGTCCCTGTAGTCATAACAGGATACGGTGAGGCCAAGGCCCTGAATATAGTCTCAATTGCTCCGGAAGTATCCGGGAGAGTTGTTCAAGTGCATCCCAGGCTGGAGGCGGGTGAAGTGATTGAGAAGGGAGAGGTTATTTTCCGGATCGATCCCCGGGATTATGAAGCCGCCCATATCGAAGCTAGGGCTAATGTGACACAGATGGAAAACTCTCTGAAGCGGATGAAGCGGCAGTATGAGATAGACCGGGAAAGATTGAAGACCATCCAGAGAACCTGTGAATTGTCAAAACAACAGTATGAGAGAGTCAAGAAGCTGTTTGAGGAAGACAAAGTGGGTACACAGTCGGGTGTTGACCAGGCTGAACAGACCCTTAACAACGCTGCGGATCAGCAGGAGCAAATGGCAAAGGCCGTTGAGCTTTACCCCTTGCAGATAAAAGAGAATGAAAGCAGCCTTTTGTCAGCGAAGTCGAGAATGGAGACAGCAGAAATACGTCTTGAGAGATGTACGGTTAAAGCACCCTTTAACGGCCGCATAAAAAGTGTATCCATTGAAGAGGGACAATATGTGTCCCCGGGGATGAGTGTCATTACCCTTGCCGATGATTCAGTTTTAGAAATGCAGATTCCACTGGACAGTCGCGACGCGAACAACTGGTTACCTTTTGATGACAACAGCGACAATACATCGAATGCCTGGGTAAGAGGACTGAAGAAGGTAGAATGCAAGGTTCGCTGGACTGAATCGACTTCAGCCGAATATTGGAAGGGCACATTAGACCGGGTTGTCAAGTTTGATGAACAGACCAGGACGGTTACCGTGGCTATCCGGATTGAGGGCGCAGAGGCATTATCCATTGATCACGGCAGCCTGCCCCTTATTGAAGGAATGTTCTGTTCTGTCGAGATCCCGGGGAAAATACTTGAAGATGTATACAGGGTGCCAAGATGGGCTGTCAGTTTTGAAAATACCGTGTATGTGGCAATTGATAGTAAGCTCAAAACAATTCCAGTGGAAGTTGCCAGGTCTCAGGGCGAGGAGGCATTTGTATCAGAAGGGCTTAAACCCGGTGACAGGGTCATCACTACACGATTGATAGACCCTATGGAAAATACGAAGCTGATCATTTTGTAAAAGAGAGATTAATACAATATGAAGTCATTACTGGCAGCTTTCGCTGCAAACAGAGTATTTGCAAATTTAATGCTGGCTCTGATTCTGCTTTCCGGTATCTTTGGTGCATCTTCCATGATCATAGAAGCGATGCCGGAAATGCAGCTGGATGCCATCAATGTATCTGTATTCTATCCCGGAGCTGATCCGGAAGAGGTTGAAGAGGCCATAAGCAGAAAAATTGAAGAATCAATAAAAGGCATGGAGGAAATAGATAAATTTACTACCAATTCTTCAGAGGGCTCTGCTTCGGTTTCTATTGAGGTAAAAACCGGATATGATGTTGATGAGCTTTTGGAAAAAGTCAAAACCAAGGTCCAGTCAATCATGACATTTCCTGTGGACGCGGAAAGGCCTATCATTAATAAATTTGAGATGAGACGTTCAGTTATGACCCTCTATGTTCAGGCTGATATGTCAGAACGGAGACTGAAGACCTGGTCTGAACAAATAAAGGATGAATTACAGAATCTACATGAAGTATCGACTGTTTCACTCTTTGGAACTCGGGAATATGAAATCAATATCGGTGTCTCCGAAGAGCGCCTCAGGGAGTATGGCATTACAATTAGCCAGGTCGCCAGCGCCATAAGCATGAATAACATGAACATGTCAGGCGGAACGATTCGAACCGAGGGTGAGGAGATTCGAATAAGAACCCTGGGAAGAAAATATACCGGTGAAGAACTGTCAAAAATAGTCGTTCTTGCAAAACCCGGGGGAGAAATCATTACCCTTGATCGCATTGCAGATATAAATGACGGTTTCAACGAAGACCCTATAAATAACAAGGTCGATGGGAAAAGAGCAGTCCTTATACGTATCTCCAATTCACTGGAAGAAGATGCCATTGCGACGGGAGACGCAGTAAAAAGATTCATTGCCCAAAAACAAGCATCTCTGCCCGAAGGTGCAACGATCAAAATACTTGATGATATGACTGATGAGGTTCGTGCCAGGATTGATCTTCTGCTTTCAAACGGAATAATAGGTCTTTCTATTGTATTTATCCTTCTTTGGGCATTTATGGACATCAGAATCGCCTTCTGGTGCGGTATGGGTATACCTATATCTATTGCAGGGGGAATGATTGCATTGCCTGCCTTTGACGGAACGATCAACATGATGACCACATTTGCCCTTATTCTTATACTGGGGATAGTTGTTGATGATGCCATAGTTGTTGGCGAGGCCATATATGTACAGCGAAAAAATGGGTTACCATCACTCAAGGCAGCTGTTGAAGGCACATGGGAAGTAGGAATGCCGGTCATAGCCGCTGTTTTGACAACAGTGATCGCGTTCATTCCCCTTGCATTTGTTGATGGTGTCATAGGTAAAATTATTTTCTTTCTTCCGGTCGTCGTTACAGGATGTCTTCTTATGTCCCTTTTCGAATGTCTTACGCTTTTACCTGCCCATCTCAACCACCTTCCGGACCCCAACATAAGTAGCAAGAAAAGACATCACCGGACTAAACTCGGAGCGATAGTGGGGAGGATGAATGAAATTCAGGAATGGACCGCGAGGGGGATGGAAAAATTTGTTGAAAAAATATACATGCCCTTTCTAAAAAAAGCCCTGGAATGGCGTTATATATCATTCGCAACAGCCATTGCTATTCTTTTTATAACACTTGGACTCATACTGGGTGGAATTATAAAGTACACGATGTTTCCGAACGATGACGGTGACGACCTCACTGCATCCGTAAGATTTCCGAATGGAACACCACAGGATGTAACACAGAATGCCGTTGATCATCTTGAAGAGGCCTTAAGAAACGTGGCTGCCCATTCAAAAACCCAGTCAGGAGAACCCCTGATTCAACACACAATTACCCTGGTAGGACAATCCCTGGGAGGCCGTATGGGTGGTGGAGGAGGAAGCGGACCTAACGTGGGTTCGGTTCAGGCACTTCTTCTTCCTTCCCAACACAGGGGGATACACTCAAATGATCTCGCGGTGCAATGGGAAAAAGAAACAGGAATCATACCCGGAGTAGAATCCCTTACCTTTGGAGGTGGTGGTTTTGGTCCCGGAGGCAATCCCATAGAAATATGGCTCCAGGGTAATGACATGGGCAAGATACTTCTGGCCTCTGAAGATTTAATGGAGCGCCTGCGGCAGTTTGAAGGTGTCTATCAGGTAAAAACAGACTTTACGCCTGGGAAAAACGAGTTGAGATTAAAACTCAAGCCGGAAGCACGCACGTTTGGCCTGACTGTAAGTGATCTTGGAAGACAGGTTTTTTCAGCCTACTATGGTAATGAAGCTCTCAGGATACAGAGAGGCCGTGACGATATAAGGGTCAAGATACGTTATACTGAGGATGAACGGACTAGGTTGTCTGACTTTGAACAACTGAGAGTCAGAACACCCCAGGGCCACGAGGTACCTCTTCTCTCGGTGGCCGATATCAGCTATGGCCCCGGGTTCGCGACTATTACACGAACAGACGGCATGAGAAGGGTGGAAGTAAACGCCCAGGTTGATTCCAAGCAGAGCAATGCGCGCGAAATTATGGGCGAGTTGGAAATGAACTACTTTCCCAAACTGAAAGCGAAATATCCCGGGGTAGGCATATCGGTAGAAGGCCACCAGGCCCGTGATTCCGAATCCTTTGGGAAATTATTTTTATCATATCCCATGGCTTTACTTGGCATATTTTTTGTTATTTCTACAATGTTCCGTTCTTACATTCAGCCCTTTGTAATCTTTTTTACAATTCCATTTGGAATAATAGGCGCTATTGTCGGGCACCTGGTTCTGGGTGTCGACCTGGCCATAATGAGCGCATTCGGAATAGTCGCTCTAACCGGCGTTGTTGTAAACAGTGCAATTGTTTTAATTGACAGGATAAATAAAAACCTGGCTGGGGGCATGCTTTTTATTGAAGCAGTGCAGGCCGGCAGCGCAAGGCGCTTCAGGGCTATATTTCTCACGACATTAAGTACCGTAGGAGCATTGATGCCCCTTATCCTTGAAAAGAGCCACCAGGCACAGATGCTAATTCCCATGGCCGTATCGATAGCTGCCGGTGTCCTTTTTTCTTCTGTCCTCACACTGGTTTTGATTCCGAGTCTCTTAATCATCATGAATGATTTCAGGCTTCTTGTGCACAGACTATGGCATGGCTGGTGGCCAACAAGGGAAGAGGTTGAACCCGCCAGCAGAAGAGGTGTTGAGCTGGAAGAACATAAAGACGGCCTAGATACTCCGATAAAGGTGTTTGATTCCAGCTCCTAGTCTTTTGACCGCTTTTTTTGACAGGCGGGCTACTTATAGGTGATGATTTAAATGGGACCCGGCATTAATACAAATGTCGGGTCATTGTATTTTAAATACTCTGATACGGGTTTCAAAAGGAGAATGATTAGATGCTAAGGATCAACAGGAGTCTATTTCCTAAAACACTTTTGTTTGGGTGTTTTTTGTTTCAGAGCACTATTTGTGCTGAAGAGGGGGTTGTTCCGTTTCAAGGGTCAGTTGAACTCAAAAATATAAAAGTACTTGACCTTAAAACAGCCCAACAGATTGCCATAAAGGGGAACCCTTCGCTTGACGCTGCTCGAGAAAGGGTCATCCAGGCAAGGCAACAGCTTGTCCAGGCAAGAGCGGCATATTTCCCCAGAATAGATGCCAGTGGCAGCCAGATTCGTTCAATCCTATCGGATAACGACTATATGGCTCTCGCGGCAACAACACCTGACTTGGATGACACAACGGATATCTATACAGCTGGGATCTCTGCTTCTTGGACACTCTTTGACGGGTTTCAAAGGGAATATTCACATCTTCGAGCCAAATACGGCAGAAACAGCAGTATACAATCAAGAAATAATGTTTTAAGACTTCTGCTCTACCAGGTAGCTGCCGGCTATTTCAATGCCCAGCTCGCAAGAGAAAATATAAACATTGCCAGGGCCAATGAAGAATTTAACCAGAGACAGCTCCATGAAGCTGAGGCAAGATATCGTGTCGGCACAGGTTCCCTCAGTGATGTCTATAATTTCAGAGTACGAATCAATTCAGCAAAATCACAGCTTATAGCAGCGAAGCAGGGTTACGAAGTCGCACTCTATGGTCTCGCGAGTCTTATGGGTATCCCTGACGCAAAGCTGCCCCCACATATTGAACTGAGCAAACTTCAGGATGAAACAGGAGATGAACTCATCATCCCGGATACTGTTTCCTCGGTCCGACATGCACTAAATCACCGACCTGATCTTAAACAAAGCGATTTTCTACGTCAGCAGGCAAAGGCTGGGGTGGGTTCTGCAAGGGCAGGTCATTACCCTACGATCAGCCTTATCGGATCGCTTGATGGAGACAGAACCAATGACCGTGAGTTTGAGAATGAAGACTTCGGCAAAAGCATCATGCTGAATATCTCATTTAATCTGTTTGCCGGCGGACAGATCATGTCCCGGGTCAGTGAGGCCAAATCCAGGTTGAGAGAATCTGAAAACAATCTTGAAGATACAAGAATCAGCGTCATATCCGATGTTGAATCTGCTGCAACAAGGTTAAGGGCAGCCCAGGAACAGCTTGCCCTTCAGAGGATCAACACAAAACTTGTTGAGCAGACAAGAGACCTTGTTGAAAAGGAATACTCAGCTGGTCAGGGTTCACTCGTAAGACTCAACGAGGCGCAGCGTGATCTTGTAACCGCTCAGAGCAATCTTGTTCTTTCTCTTGTGTCCATGCGACAGGCCTGGGAAGGTTTGAAATCAAGTACCGGTGAGATTTTATTAGGCTATATGGAGTAATGCCAGACAGTGAAGCGTGTAGCTCCGGCAACCGGCACAGAGACGACTGATGTAATGATATATCCGGTTATTCTCCCTCTTATTACTTGCCTGATGGCTCCTCAGGAAGTGTCAGAGAAAAGGGGAGTGTGTTGGGGAAATCGTCACGAGCCATGCCCTTCGTCAACGTTTGAGGGATGATGTCGGCCATTTCTTCCGAGGTGAAATGCCCGTTCTTCCAGAGGACCTGCTTGACCGGGGGGGGCTCTTCATAGATACCCACGTGTCCGGTATAGACCTCAAAGATGCAGCCGTTTATGTGATCGGCAGCCTCACTTGCCAGGTAGATTACCAGCACGGCGACATCCTCTGTATCTAGTTCCTCAAACTCCGTTATTTTCACCTTTGCGCCGCGCCATGCAGCGATGGGACGAATAATGTTGCAGGTCACACCGAAAGGGGCCATATCCCGGGCGACAGAGCGCGAGAAGCCGGTTATGCCTTCCTTCGCTGCTGAGTAAGCTGACCCGCCCTTCAAACCGAGTCCGTTATGGGAGGACGTACTAATAATACGACCGTATTTCTGTTCCTTCATGATACTCGACGCTTCATGTGTACAGAAAAAAGTGCCGTAGAGATGGGTCTTAATCATGGCATCCCAGTCAGCCGTACCTATCTCATAGATCAATCCTCCCGTAATAATTCCGGCGTTATTCACGAGGATATCGATCCGTCCGTAAGCATCGATGGCTGTCTTGATGATGTTCTTTGCTCCATCTTCCACAGCCACACTGTCATAGTTGGGCACTGCGTCTCCGCCTTCTTTCCGGATCAGTTCAACCACCTCATCCGCGGCATCCCGGGAAGTCCCCCTCCCGTCAAAACTGGTCCCCAGGTCATTGACAACGATTCTGGCTCCCTGCCGCGCCATGCCCATGGCATAGGCCTTTCCCAGTCCGCTTCCAGCTCCAGTAATAACAGCCACTCTGTTTTTCAGCATATCTCCCATGTGCATCCTCTCCTATCGATTATTAATATTCGATTTCTAATCTCTGGTCTCCAGTGTCGTGTCCCAGAAATAACTCTCATTGTGCTAAATAGACTCTAGGACGCACAACAGAGGGTGAAAGGGGGCCTCTTTTCAGTTCCATCACCCAAAAGACGACCAAGCCTATTACCGTTTCCAAAGCGGATAGCGCCCGATGGACGGGCATAAAGGATAACCGTCGTTGTGGAAATCTGGCTACGTGTGAATGATGTAAAACATGCATAAACTTGGTGCCGTTCTACGATTTCTGTATAAATGGTGATAAACTGAATTTTGCGGGTTACTTCTGGGACACGGCATTAGTTCCTAGCTTCCTTAGACATCGCCATGGACTTTAAACACGGCAGCCTTTCCATTTTCAGCCTTATGTATTCATCATCGCCTTTTTAATCCGTTCCGATGTCATGGGGAGTTCGTATAGACGAACGCCGATGGCATCACACACAGCATTGGCCAAAACAGCCCCTACTGTGGTGCAGGCCGGTTCACCGCAACCCTGGGGCGCCATATCGTTATTCTCGATCAGCACAACATCGATCTGGGGAGCCCCTGAGAACCGCGTGATTTCATAGGAATCAAAATTTTCGGTAAGTATGGCGCCTCCCTTGAACTGCAGTTCCTCACTCAGCGCCGCGCCTATGGCCATAGTGATCCCGCCTTCAATTTGGAGTTTGGCACCCTGGGGATTAATGATCTCGCCCATATCCTGGGCACAGACCATTCTTTCTATTCGCACGTGTCCGTTTTCTTTGTCGACCTTAACCTGAGCCATGGTTGCCACGTATGTGCCAAGATAATCTGTAAGGGCTATCCCGACGCCCTCCCCGCTGGGTCCTTTTGTAAATGAATGACCGAATTTATCCGCGGCTGCTTTGAGTACCCGCTCCATTCGCTTGTCAGCCAGGTTTTTCAAACGAAAGGATAGGGGATCGATCCCTGCCGCCTGTGCCATGATATCGGTCTGGGATTCCATGGCGAAAACATTGGTATTGCTCCCCGGGCCGCGCCATGCCCCTGTCCTAAAGGGATGGATGGATTCCTGCCCGAATCCTCCTCCTCTTGCATAAACCCGCTGATGAGGAATGTCATAAATGGGTTCTGAACTCCTTGATCCGGCTAAAAGGATGTCAAAATTCCAGTAATTGATTTTGCCCTCTTTATCCAGACCTGATTCAGCCCTAACAATGGCCGCCGGTCTGACAGCGTCATAGAAGAATTCTTCCCTTCTTGTCATGGCGACCTGTACGGGTCTTCCTGTCAATTTAGTCAGCCGGGCCGCCTCGACAGTCTCCAGATTCGTGGTTTTCCCTCCGAATCCGCCCCCTACATGCACCGGAAGAACCCGAACCTTTTCAGGTGAAAGCCCAGTGGCTTGCGCGACAGAGTTTTGGACCATGAAAGGAGCCTGGGTAGATGCCCAGACTCTCATTCCATCCTTTTCCATGGCAGCTACCGCAGTGTGTGTTTCAATGGGTGCGTGGGCGACATAGTGGTTCAGGAATTTGGACTGAATGGATACTGCAGCCTGTTTCCGGCCATCATCGATATTCCCCTTTTGAGTCACCATTTGACCGTTAGGGGCGGCTTTTTCCAGATACTCGAATATATTCTTGTTATTCAAATCCGATGGAGGTGTTTCATATTCGGCTTTGATCCGATCAAGGGCCTTTTCAGCTTGTTCCGGAACTTCATGAAGCGCGGCTATGAGGTCTTCTTCCTCGATGATCATGGCGTCTTTGATTTCTTTCGCCGCGGAAACATCAACCTTTGTCAACCTTGAGTTATGGGCAGGCGGTCGGAGTATTTTGGCATAGAGCATTCCAGGCAGAATGATATCCCCTGCGAATTTGGCCTTTCCGGTTACCTTCTCCAGGGAATCCGTTCTAAGAGTGGCCTTGCCTGAAATTTTGTGTTTTGAATAATGTTTTATCACGACTTCATCCTTTTTGAGATGCCGCTCAATGCGCTTCCCTTTGGCGAGCTGGCCGTAAGGAATTCTCGTGCCGCGGTTTTGCCTGTCCCTGATGACCCCGTTTTCAGTGTAAAGCCTGTCCGGATTCACATGGAGACTTTCCGCAGCCAGTTGAATAAGTACGGCCCGCGCTTCTGCCGCTGCTTTTCTTAGGGGAGGGCCAAAGAACTTCGTACTCCGGGAACCGACGGTAGCGAAGTCAAAGGGACACAAAGCGGTATCACCCATGATCATGTCGACTGATGTCAATTCCACATCCAATTCCTCGGCCAGCATCTGAGCCAATGAAGTAATCACGCCCTGTCCCATCTCGATTTTCCCGGAAAAACACGTCACCCGGCCATCATCCCCGATTCTGAGGTAGGCGTTGAAATCCTCGGGATAATCACTGCCAAACCCCCTTCTCTGGGCAAGAAGATCCATATCTCCGACCGTAAAGAAGACAAAAAGACCTGCGCCTGTTATTTTAATGAAATCACGGCGGTTCAATAAGAAACCGATTTCAGAGTCTTGAAGATTTCTGTCCTTTTTCATTTGGTCTCACCTCCCATCATTTCCTTAGCCGCGTTTTGAATCGCTTCTATAATTCGCCTATAGGACCCGCAGCGGCAGAGATTATCATCCATGGCATATATGATCTCAGTTTCGGAAGGCTTGGGATTTTCCTTGAGGAGGCTGTAGGCCGTGAGGATCATTCCCGGAGTACAGAAGCCACACTGAGTGGCGTCATGTTCTATAAACGCCTTTTGCAGGGGATGAATGTCTTTCCCCTTTGCCAGGCCTTCAATGGTTACGATCTCCTTACCCTTCGCTTCTTCCATGGTGGTTTGGCACGACTTGACGGCCTTATTGTTCATAAGAACCGTACATGCCCCACAATATCCTTCACCGCAGCCATACTTTGTCCCGGTCAATCCAAATTCTTTTCTTAGGACGGTGAGAAGGAATCGTTCACCGTCTACATGGATATTGACCTTTTTCCCATTTAGAATGAATGGTATGCTCTCTTTCATCATACACTCCCTCCTGGATTATTGCAGTGAGTCAGAGATAAATTATCACACATGGCTCTTGCTCCTATCGTACCGGAAACATGTCCCATGTCAAGAATTTACACCCCAGGTTTTTTACACATCGTGAGGATTTAAAAAAGACCGAAGTCTTTCATATCCTGAAGAAGCATCTTCATAGCCCTGGTTATAGGCAGCATGCAATTTATTCTTGTCCCGTTCAAACCTGGCTGCCTCTATGGTTTTTAAAGGCCGGATTGAAATGGCCTGCCCTGAACTCTCAAGTTCATCAACCATATCCATCGTCTCGTTATACAATTCATGGCGGACTGCCAGGGCTCTTTGCAGCCCCTTAAACCTGGGATACCATAGCCGAGCGAGGAGATGCAGATGTAAAGGTTTTTTGCGATAACCCTTTGGGCGTGTAAGGATTAGTACATTCCTATCATTTCCATCGTCCATGCTCTTTTTGATGGGAACGGGATCGATCAATCCACCATCCATGAATATCCTTCCCTTATAATGAACCGGCTTTGCCAGGAAAGGAATACTACAGGTTGCACGGAATATATCCATGGAATCATCTCCCACCTCATTCTTTTCATAATAAACGGGGTTACCTGTCTCACAGTCCGTCACACCGATCACAAATTTTGCCTCTTTACTGAGAAAAGTACTCTTATCAAAAGGCACAAGAGAAGAGGGGATTGTATTGAAGATGAAATCCATCCCGAACAATTCCCCTTTAAGCAATAAGCGTTTATAGCTAATATATCGGGGATCATTTACAAAGTCGATATTCACAATACGGCTTCGCTCGGGTTGTCCGGAAATATAGTTTGCGCCATTGCATACCCCCATGGATACGCCCACCACGTAGGGGAATTGAATCCCCTTATCCATAAAGAACCGGATGACCCCTGAGGTGTAGACTCCCCTCAGGCCCCCGCCTTCAAGCACGAGACCAATATTTTCATAATCCATACGGTTCATCCTTCGCATACACTCTATTACATCTCAGAGATGAAAACCAGCTATATACTTCATAAACTGAGGAGGACTTCATCTGAAGATCTTTCCTTAGATTTGATTATTTCAAAGGAAAAGGAAACATTGACTGTCCCTTTCAGTTCCTCTATGATTGGTTTGCTCAAAACAGAACCATAGAAAAGACAAACCTTTTTGAACTGCCATAGACATTCACATAGAGTGTTCATTCAAATACACGTATGAACAGATAACCCCCGGTATATGGACGGAAACTAATGGGTCTACAGGCTGAACGATTTAAGATCAGCTGACGTCAAGTTTTTGCATCTTCTTGTTGGATCTACAGATCATGAGGAACAGAGCGCTGCAAGAAAGCCAAGAGATGGACCCGGAGCGATGATGGCCGGAGACAATGGGGAGTGTGTTACCTGAAGGGCCCGGACAATATTACCTTTGAATTGATAGAGAAAAGGGAATGAATGAAGGAGAAAGCTTTGCCCATAAAAGATGAAGACCTGAAAGTGATGTTTCGAAAGATGCTGACCATCCGCCGCTTTGAAGAAAGGGCCATTCAGGAATATCAAAACGGGAATCTGTATGGCTTTATTCACTCTTACATAGGCCAGGAAGCTATCGCTGTCGGAGTATGTACCCATCTGAGAATCGACGATCGTATTGTCAGCAATCACAGGGGCCACGGGCACTGTATCGCCAAAGGGGCTGACATGAAACGCATGATGGCAGAGATATTTGGGAAGAAGACCGGCTATTGTAAGGGCAAGGGCGGATCTATGCATATCGCTGATTTTGAAATAGGCATGTTGGGCGCGAACGGCATTGTAGGCGCCGGTCTTCCCATCGCGATAGGAAGCGCCTTGGCCGCCCAGTTGGAGGGGGGAGACAGAATCTCGGTTGTTTTCTTTGGTGATGGCGCCTGTGGAGAAGGGGAATTTCACGAATCATTGAATCTTGCCTCCATATGGAAACTCCCCATAGTCTTCGTGTGTGAGAACAACTTGTACGGTGTAAACACATTAACAAGCTACTCCATGGCGGCCCAAAATGTGGCAGACAGGGCTGCGGCCTATTCAATGCCCGGGGAAGTCGCCGACGGGAATAACCTGTTTACGGTCTATGAAACGGCTGAAAAGGCCGTGAACAGGGCCAGAAAGGGGGGAGGACCAAGTCTCATCGAGTTTCAGACTTACCGCTGGCGCGGTCATTTTGAAGGAGATGGTATGCCGGACCTTCGTCCCGGGGGTGAAGTGGAGGAATGGAAAAAGAAATGCCCTGTGGCATTCATGAAACGGCAATTGTTCGACATGGGGCTCATGAACGCGGATGAGTTAAAGGCCCTTGATGAGGAAATCATGTCCCAGGTTCAGGAGGCCGTCGAATTCGCCCAACAGAGCCCTGATCCAAGACCCGAAGACGCGTTGGAAGACATTTTTTCAGAAGATGGAGTGGATTAGTATGAGAAGAATAACCTACGCGGAAGCGGCCATGGAGGCCCTGCAGGAAGAATTTCGAAGGGATGAAAGGACCGTCCATCTGGCAACCGATATAAACGAGCCCCTATTTGAAGAATTCGGCGAAGAACGGATTCGGAGTACGCCCATTTCCGAGTCGGCCTTTGTGGGGGCTGCCATAGGACTTGCCGGCTCCGGTTTCAGGCCCGTTGTTGATATACGGATGGCTACCTTTGGATTTGTAGCCATGGACCAGTTGATGAACCAAGCTGCAAAGATTACCTATATGTTCGGAGGACAGGCGAAATTCCCGATCCTTTACAGGATGACTGTAGGGACCGGTATGTCCATGGCCGCGCAGCATTCCATTAATCCCTATCCAATGTATATGAATATTCCGGGTCTTAAAATCATACTCCCTTCAACGCCCTATGACATGAAGGGACTTATAAAGACGGCCATCAGGGACAATAATCCCGTGATATCCTTTGAGCACATGGGTCTCATGGAATTGATGGGTGAGGTTCCTGAAGAGGAATATACTCTGCCCCTTGGTCGGGCCATAACAAGGAAGCAAGGTAATGATGTCACTGTGGTAGCGCTGGCCAAGATGGTGCATCTCTCTCTGGAAGTCGCAGACGAAATGGAGGAGGAGGGGATATCCATCGAGGTCATTGATCCCCGGACACTCATGCCCCTTGACAGGGAATGTATGAAGGCATCAGTCATAAAGACAGGCAGACTGGTCGTTGTGGATGAAGCCTGCCGGACATGCGGCACAGCCGGGGAAATCATCTCGTCCGTAGTGGAAGATACCGAGGTTTTCACAGGTCTGAAAGCATCACCTAAGCGGGTATGCGGCCTTGATGTCCCCATACCGTTCAGCCTTCCCATGGAAAGCTATGTTGTGCCTGACAAGGAAAAAATAGCTGCCGCCATAAGAGAAGTGATGTAGATGGACGTTTCCCTGAAAATGAGTCTGGAGCAACGGTATCCCACGGTTTGGGACCTGCAGAGGAAAGCCCGGAAGCGTTTGCCCCATTTCTCCTGGGCATATTTGGAAACAGGTACAGGTGATGAGCAGGGCCTTATCCGAAATCAGGAAAGAATGGCCAACGTGACACTGATTCCCCGTATTCTCAAGGGGGAGGTTAAGCCTGATATGGCAACCCTATTGTTCGGGCAGGAGTACGCTTCACCATTCGGAGTGGCACCCATTGGCCTGACTGGATTGATATGGCCGAAAGCGGATCGAATTCTGGCTCGAACCGCAAAGAGATACAGACTCCCCTTCTGTCTCAGCGCCATGGGCTCTGATACGCCCGAAACCATTGCCCCCCTTGTGGGTGACATGGGTTGGTTTCAACTCTACCCACCGAGGGACAAGGAGATTAGGGATGACCTCCTGCAACGGGCCAAAGCCTCAGGATTCAAGACCCTTGTGGTTACCGCGGACGCCCCTGTCCTGAGCCGCCGCGAACGGATGATGCGGGCAGGTCTCATCATGCCGCCTGCCATCACCCCTAGATTCGTCTTCCAGGTACTCACTCACCCCAGCTGGACCCTGGCCACCCTGAGGACCGGCGTTCCCAATTTGAGGACCATGGTAAAATATGCCGGAACAACAGATATGGTGGGACTGTCGGAGTTTGTAAACCGGAACATCTGCGGGACACTCTCATGCGAATATCTCAGGGAAGTACGGGATCAATGGGATGGGCCGCTGGTCCTGAAAGGAGTTCTCCATTCAGACGATGTTGAAAGGGGCATTCAGGTTGGAGTGGATGGGGTCATTGTCTCTAATCACGGGGCACGACAGTTCAACGGCGCACCCGCGGCGATTGATGTGTTGCCGTCCATAGCGGATCAATTCAGGGGGAAAACCGCAATTCTTTATGACAGCGGTGTGTATTCAGGCCTGGATATTCTCCGAGCTATTACCCTGGGTGCTGATTTTGTATTTCTGGGTCGGGCGTTCATGTACGCGGTTGCCGCGCTGGGGGATTTGGGTGGCGATCATGTCACGAATATCTTAATTGATGATTTGAAGAATAATATGGTGCAAATGGGAACATCGACGATCGAGGACGTAAAACAGCAAATGGTCAAAGGATGACTTGAACCTTTATACGGAGTGAACAATGGCACTGAAATTTAAGGTATTTCTTCACAGCTATCTTGGTTTCAACAGCAACTCGACCCTATTCTACGGGGAGCATGACGCGGTATTGATTGATGCCTCCCAAATGCTCAGCGATTCCTACCGGCTGGTGTCCAAAATCCTACCCATGAGAAAACGGTTGACCCATATCTATGTCTCGCATTTTCATCCGGATCATCATTTCGGGCTGGCCGTGCTGAAGTACGCATTTCCGGAGGCCAAAATCGTTGCACTACCCAGCGTCGTTAAAGATATTGTTTTTACGTCAAGCGATAAAGTGGACCTGTGGGCCATAGATCGTTTCGGCCCCGGCGAAATACCGCCGACAACAACCATCCCCATGCCCCTGAGGGAGCCCAGACTGGAACTGGAAGGTGAGGAAATCCTCCTATCCGATGGCTGGGAAGGAGACAGCATCAACAACTCCGCTGTCTGGGTGCCTTCCATCGGTGTGGCCTGCGCCACGGATATCGCCTTTCATGACTGCCATCTGTGGCCTATTGAAAGCAATGTGGCCCGGCGTGTGACCTGGAGAAAGGACATTGCTCGTTTGAAAGAATTTGACGCCCGAATCATTATTCCCGGTCACTGTGATGAGGACAAAATCAAGATCATGAAAGAAGTCCAGGAGGATAAGACTCAGATCTACACCGATTGTGTTGATTGGTCTATTCAGTATTTGGATCATTACGAGGAAGTATACAGCACCGCTCAATCAGCAGAGGAATTGGTTCACCGGGTATATGAAAAGTATCCCAACGTGAAAGCTGAGGATTTCGCCATTCAATGGCAGGCCAGGCTGCTGTATCCCCATAGCAGCCCGGATTGGCTTCTTCCCCTGCCGGGGAAACCGGGGAAGATCTTCCTGAACCCATCCGGGGGATATGACGGCGATCCTCCTAAGGAGTAACTCGGATATATTCTCAGCTTTTCTACATCGGGATGCTTCTCCAGGGCATAATCAGAGTGAATGCGGGATTTTCCGCTTGTTTGTTAGATTATTATACCCTATAACCTTGATTCAATGGCTCCAACACTTCTTCAGGGATCTTTGAAATCAGATTGTCATCTATTAGAGGAGAGTTAACGAATGTTCTCAAAACTTAAGAGTCCTGATGGTTTCTATGGATGGGTAAACCTGATCGTTATGTTTCTTTTCAATATTGCCTTGTATCCGATGATGTTTACGTTTATGGTTTGCCTTCCCGTCTGGCGCGAGGAGTTTGGCTGGAGCATGGGAGATATGACTCTGGCACAGAGCATCAGCCTGATTCTGTCTGCCCTGACCGCCCCAGTGGTGGGAATCTTCATCATGAAAAAAGGCCCCAGAATAGCCATTGTCATCGGCAACCTCATTTCTGCCGTCGCGCTGGT
>JAFGFY010000183.1 GCA_016930795.1 Deltaproteobacteria bacterium | reverse complement strand
TGTCGCCCTTGACGCCGGGGCGGATGAACCCGCCGAAGCCTTGTGCGAAGGCGGGTCATGTAATGGGAACCACGGGTTTACCCGTGGTTCTCCATAATCAAAGGGATTGACAGGATGATGATTCATCGACTAAATTACGGATTGAGTATCACTCTTCGAGGGCAAGTCAAGGATGGGTGCTGGCCGGGTTTATGAATATGTCAAAGATACACGGGAGCGGATGGTTTCGGCGGGACCGACCCCGTAAAAAACGTTAAAAATGAAAAAGGGGGGTAAACGATGGAAATATCAGCGACAGCCAGAGAAAAGAAACAAGCCCGATACGCGGAATGGTTAAAAGGTGAAGGGATCGAGTTTAAGAGCCCTGAAGCCGAAGCGAAATATAAAGGGAGTATCCAACGGTTTATCGACGCCTTAGAACTGGAGAAGACGCCGGACAGGGTCCCTCTGTTTCCGTTGGGGACCTTTATGCAGACCGATCTGTATGACGTTACCCCCAAGGAGGCGATGTACGATTATCCCAAGATGCTGGAGATTCAGAAGCGGTTCATGCTGGACTACGATCCGGATTTTTATGGATCACCGGCTTTCATAGGTTCGGGGAAGGTCCTGGAGATGCTGGGACTTAACATGTACCAATGGCCGGGGGGCGGCGGTCTGCCCGATAAATACGGCTACCAGTGCGTGGAGGGTGAGTATATGGAACCGGGTGATTACGACTGGCTTATCCGGGACCCCTCTGATTACTTCCTAAGAAAGTATATTCCCCGTACTTTTGACAAGCTGGCCCCCTTGGCAGCTCTTTCCCCGTTCACAAACGTCTGGGAGATCGTCACGGTCAGCCCTCAGATGATTCCCTTTGGAATACCAGACGTGCAAGAGGCCCTAAAAATCATGATCGAGGCGGGTAACGAGGCCATGAACTGGATCAGTCAGGTCGGCGCGTTTGAGGCGGATATTCGGGCACATGGGTATCCCACCGGTATCGGTGGCGCGTGCAAGGCGCCTTACGATATGTTGGCGGATACCCTGCGGGGCACGCGTGGCATTATGATGGACCTGTACCGTCAGCCCGACAATGTCATCAAGGCCATGGAACGGTTTGTCCCCATCTGTATCGAGCAGGGCGTCGTTATGGCCGACCAGGCCAAGAATCCTATGGTGTTTATGCCTCTACATAAAGGGGCGGACCCGTTCATGTCGGACGAGCAGTTCAAGAAGTTCTACTGGCCGACCTTTAAGGCCGTGATGGAGGGCTTGATAGAAGCGGGCTGTGTTCCCTTCCTGTTCTGCGAGGGCGGGTACAATACCCGACTGGAATACCTGAAGGAACTCCCGCGAGCCTCCACTTTCTGGCTCTTTGATCGCACGGATATGCCCACTGCCAAAAAAGAGATCGGCGGTACTATCTGCATCGGTGGAAACATACCGGCAGGCTTACTGTTGACCGGAACCCCAAAGGCCGTCAAGGACTACTGCAAAGAACTGATAGATGTCTGCGGAAAAGGCGGCGGCTATGTCATGGCGTTTGGTACAGCCCTGGATGATGGCAACGCGGAGAATATTCACGCCATGTTTGATTATACCAAGGAGTATGGCGTTTACTAGGCAACCCTGACCTTCCCAAAAAGCGGTTCGGCATTGCTTCACCCCTCTTTCGGGGTGAAGCAATGCCGGGCCTCCTTCCGATCGGATCTTACGAATGCCGTGTAAGCCGAAAATAAATGCAGATCGTCGCAACACCCACTCCCAGCATCAATAGCATGGTTATTGCCAGTGAAAGCGTGGTCCCCCAGGTGAGGGCGACAAACGCCGAGACGACGGAATTAAAGGCCAGGCTGATGAATCCCTGACAGGATGAGGCCAAACCGCGCTGGGAAGGGAAGAGATCCAACGTGATTAAAGTCAGGCTTGGCATTGCGAGAGACATACCCATGACATATACAAATATCGGCACGATGGCCCATGGCAGTGTCGGTGGTACCAGGAGGTTGAGCAGGAAATTGCCGATCGCTGCTAAGGACGCGATGGCATAACCGAGGGAAATCGTGTGTCTACCCGAAATCCTTCCGGCAAACCGCGAAGACATCCACGAACCGGCTATCAGCGCGATGGAAATGGGCAGGAAGAGAAATATAAACTCTGTTTCTTTAAGATGAAGATGTTTCATGAGGAAAACCGGGGCGCCGAGTATATAAATAAACAGGCCGGCATTCGTCAAAGCCATGGAACTGCATGCCGCGAGAAAGGGTCGATTCGTCAGAACCTTCCAATAGGAACGAGCCAGGAAAACAGGCTCCAGGCGTTGCCGGTTCTTATACGACAGGGTCTCGGGCAGCATGTGTCGACAGCTTAGGAAAAGTGTCCCCGACAACAGAGCCATAAAGACAAATATGGATCTCCAGCCGAACCAAACCTGGAACCAGCCGCCCAACACCGGCGCCAGAATCGGAGCAATGGAAAAGATCGCTGCCACTCGAGCCATGAGCCGTTGAGCCTCAGCTCCATCGAACAGATCTCGTACAATAGCACGGCCTACAATCATACCGGTGCCCGCCGTGGCCCCCTGCAAGGCGCGAAAGAACATCAAGAGATGCATGTTGACGGCCATAGCGCACCCCAAAGAAGCCAATAAGAAACATACAAGCGATATGAGAGTTAATCGCCGTCGACCATAGGCGTCTGAAATGGCGCCGTGCCATAACGACATGACGGCGAAAACGAGCAGGAATGCCGTCATGGTCTGCTGCACATGAGAGACTGAAACATGCAGGCTCTCGGCGATTGCAGGAAGCGAAGGAAGATAGGCATCAATCGAAAACGGACCGATCCAGGTCAGGGCTGCGAGTACAAATGTCAGCCCAGCCCTGCTAAATCCTTCAGGGATCTGACATTCTTCTGGATCTGTAAGGGTATCAGTAGACATAGGACGATTCTCAAGAAGTCTGACCTCTGTATATTCTTACGCAGGGCAGCTCACGATAGGCGAGGGGAGCCAAGCGGGGCCTCCGAGCGAGGATGAGGCGAGATTTTCAGAAAAAAATTCTATTCAGACCTAAGGAATATTAAAGCCCAGATCGCCATGACAGGATGCGCATTGCTCTCGTGATGCCTTATGAGCATTGTGGCACGCGTCACAGTCCGGATAGGTCATGTGAGAATTATGGGGATCCATTAAGTCTGTAGCTTCGGACCTGTTGGATGGGGAATACTCCTCGTGACAACCGATACAAACGTCCGTAGCAACTCCTTTCGCTGGAGGATCCTCTTGATGGCAACCCCCGCATTCGACGTTTGCCGCATTGTGTTTTTCTCCCATAAACAAAGGCTTTTCCACCGCGGTTTCTGCTGCCGGTGGCTCTATCACAGGTCCCGCAACAGGGGTGCATGAAGTCATGCAATAGAGGATTATAACGACGAAAAAAGCAAAAAGAACACATATGTTTTTCATTTTCTTCTCCTACAGGGCCGAAATCGGGAATAAAATATAAAAAAGTCTGACATACCCGACAGTTTGGCTGAAAGCAGATCGGCAAAGTCCATGGCAATCATGGACCGCTAGAACCCCCCCCTATTTTTTGGAGGTAAGTATAGGCTTTCTTTCTTTTGCATGTCAAGCCTAGCGCGATGACACTCAAAATCCATTAATCTTAGACCCAATCAATGCCATAAAGAAACGACTACCAAATGATGGGCTGACTTTCCCATTAAGACACAAGGACGTCTTTCTCATATTTCGAATAAAAAACAAAATTCTGATCAATTCAACTCGACTAAAATGTCCTATATTAAGGGCTGTCCGAGTCACTCAAATAAATCATTAGAAATATCTTTTCCTTTGATCTCAAATTCGATATACAAAGCAACAGCGTATGACAAATAAATGAGGAAGGAGGCAGGAATATGAAGAAGTCTACACTTGTTTTTTTATTGCTTTCTGTTTTGATGTTAAATGTCGCTGTTCAGGTGGATGCAAAAAAGCCTTTAGATCCGCTGGACGAAATCAAAGCAGCCGTCGCGGATGGTGGAGGCAAACTATATTTTGTCCCTGAAGTCAAGACCATACCCCTTAACTTTGCGGATTATCCCGAAGCCTTTGATACGGGCATAGCTGCTTGGAATAACGATATGATCGACACAGAGAAAGTAGCAGGGGGCATCAATGGGGAAGGCGTTTATGTCGCTGTTCTGGATACAGGATTGAAGAGTAACTATCGCGATTATTTCCCTGAGGAGCGTATAGCAACGGAGTGGGGCCGCAGCTTTATCGACAAAGGTGTGATGCAGGATGAGAAAGCCGGCAAATATACGCCGAATGTGGTTGAATCAAGCAGCTTCACTGGCGAGCATCCGCATGGAACGCATGTCGCAAGCACTGTGATTGGTTATAGTTTCTACGGATTGCCCGTGCCGGGTGTCGCCCCTCATGCCACGATCATTCCGGTAAAGGTGCTGGAATATTATAATGGTCTGAAGGCTACATTCGGCACAGACGCGGCCGTAGCCGCGGGTATTGAATATGTTGCCGGTCTGGCAGAAGAGAATCCTGGCAGCCGTTTTGTGATCAATATGAGCCTGGGCGCTTTGGAGCCGATTACTGCTGTGGAGGCCGCAGCTATCGACGATGCGATTGAGGCAGGTGTTATCGTGGTCGCCGCCGCAGGGAATGAGGGCACCGGCGGGATGGACTCTCCTGGGTCCTATGCCCCTGTCATCTCCGTTGGAGCTACGGGTTGGGCATTTGATCCATATACTTGTAGTGGGGAATGGGTAATATATACTGACGACTGTTACTTATCCAGCGGTTGGTGGGATGAAGATGTCCCCGAAGAGGTTTCAGACGCGGTTTCCTACATTACAGACTTTAGCGCCCGTGTTCGACTTGATCTGTGGGATCAGGAGTTGGATCTTGCAGCGCCCGGAAGCTGGGTGGTTGGACCTTATCCAACGGGAACGGGTCAGAGTCACCTTCCATGGTGGGCGAATGGAAATGGCTATGGGGTTGACGGTCAATATTATTTTGTGGGCGGCACCTCAATGGCTACACCCCATGTGGCGGGTGTTGCCGCGCTGATGCTGCAGGCGAATCCTACTTTGACACAGGCAGATGTTGAAACCATCCTTCGATCGACAGCGGATCCACTACCTTTTGCCAGCGCGAAAGATGTTGCTGATCCGGTCTATGGATTGATAGTTGTTGAATGGGGAGGCGATGGTTTGGATGCAGTGGGTGCCGGTTTGGTTCAGGCGGATGCTGCTGTTGATGATGTCCTCCCATAACTCTATTTACATCAGATAATCTCTTCTATGAAAATGCAATAAAAAGGGTTGTATCCATGGATACAACCCTTTTTATTTTCATCAGGATTATCCATAGGTGGACAATTCCTGAGGCATCTTGGCTTGCCTTTATCTCTTCTGATTTTCTTCCACGCTTACGAAGAAGGTTTCACACTCCCATGTGGGTGGGAATGAAATGCGTTGCGGGTATTCCGGCCTAGCTCATTTTGGAGCGGAGGAGGATGTGCCTGCATGATTTTCTCTGGATCCCTTACTGTCACCGAATATCAACCGGCCTATTTGCCGAATTCAGGTCTTCTCTTTTCCAGGAACGCGTTCACCCCTTCTTTGCAATCCGCGGCGCAGGAGATGTCGCCGGCCCCGATGTAGGCGATCTCCAGGGCTTCAGCCAGCGTTTCGGCCTTTGTGGCCACGTTGATGATCTCGCCGATAATTCCAAGGATTTCTTTGCTGAGTGGAAGATCCCCGGCCATGGGCGCCTCAGGAACGACGAACTCGGGAATGTCGACCGGTCCCTCCGCGATCCTGGGGATATTTCCCTGGAGCCTGTCCACCTCGGCGATGGCCGCGTTGATCAACTCGGGGAATGTCTTCACGGTTTTTTTCACGATCCCGATTTCAACGGCCTCCTTAATCGTCAATCTTTCAGCCTTGCCGATCATCCCATGGAATTTCTCCGCGGCGTGGGGCCATTTGCGATACGGGATCACAACACCGCCCATGCCGGGGATCATCCCCAGGGTGATCTCCGGGAGCTGCATAAAGGCCTTTTCCATGGCCACCATGCTGTGGCACCGAATGGCCAGTTCCGTTCCGCCCCCCATGGCCAGTCCATTAAGCGCCGCGACCACCGGCTTGTCCACTCGATCGATGTATTCCAGGACCTTTGAATTACCGCGTGACAAAGCCTGCCCCCTCTTATGGTCACCAAAGGTGGCGACAAACCCGCCGATATCAGCGCCGGCGCAGAAGGCCCTCGGACCATAACCCGTGATCACGAATCCTTTGACGGAAGAATCCGCCTCGCCCTTTTTTAACTCGGCAAGTATTTCATTGCAGGTATGGTCGCTCAGCGCGTTGGCCGACTGGGGCCTCCGAATTGTGAGAATCCTCACCCCATCCATCTCATCCACGAGGATGTCCCGCGAGAAATCGAGGTACTCTTCAATCGGTATGGTGGGCTGTGGAAAACCTGGACGCTCTGCATCGAATTTCTCCATGATATCCTTGACCTTTTCAGCGCCAAGATCGGCCATAAGGTCAAATATGCCTTTTTTATAGCCCAAGGCGACTATGCTGCCGAAATTTAGATCCGCGCTTGTGCCGATCCTTCTGTCAGCGATGTCGAATGCCTGCGAGAAGACACATCCCAGGAAGCGCATCCGGATCCATTCCGCGATCTCAGTGTCCACGTCGACCTTGGTTCTGGGCTTGTTGTAGACCCATTTATCTACGGACAACAAGATCTTGGAGGGCGCATAGACGGCCCTTTCAGCCGTTCTGCGCGCCTGGGACGCGTACGTCAGCGGATTGGTCACGATACCAAAAGGCCCCATGCCCAGAAACTCTTCGCTGATGTAATCGATCTCCCTGCTGGTAGCCCGTTCCAGCATCCACGCGGTTTCATTCCCCCACGTTTCAAACAGCCGGTTCAGAAGAAAGGAAAAGACATTTTTGGATGCGATGGGTGTTTTTCCATTCTGGGCCATGAGCCAGAGAAGATAGTCGATGACTTCTTTATCCGAACGTTCCCAGGCGATGACCTCGACTCCCAGGCTGCGCCACGCCGGTTCAAAAAAGTGTGTATTGGCCGTCCTCTCCGGATGGTTCAAATGGCTGAAGATCTGATCCGCCAATATACCGCTGGTGTTGGAGGTAATGATCGTATCCTCTCTGACAATCGATTCGACCAGTGTAAGAATATTCTTTTTCATCTCCAGGTCTTCGGTTGCCGCTTCTATCACCAGGTCGCAGTTTTTGAGTCTATCATAATCAGTGGTGTATTCGATATTGCCCAAGACGGTTTTCACCTGCTCGGGGCGCAGCTTTTTTCTCTGCACTCCTTTTTGCGCGTAGCCTTCAAATCGTTTTTTTGCTCTCTCAAGAGGTTCTTCGACTACATCCACCAGGTACATTTTCTTTTCCGGAAAGGCGAGCCGAAAAGAATAGGCAATATCGGGTCCGATATTCCCGGCGCCGAGTACGGCCATCTCCTCAGGTATGGGCCGGGTGGGTCGAATGAGATAGGGATTCTGAAAGGTTGGATACAGGTCTTTCACTGCCATGAGATGCCTCCTTCAAATGTCAACTTGCAGTAACCTTAACGTTGCAAAAGTCGAGGATGCTGTAGATCCGCGGCGTCAAGAGTGAAGCTGTAGTCACATACCGCGAACCCTTGACAACAAAGGAGACGCAGTATCCTCGGCTTTCCCAAAGGGTAAAAAACATGGCAACTTGAAAATGCACAGCGAGCGCATTCCCCGCAGGCTTGTTGGAGAGGAGCATAAATACTGCTCATCGGGGATGCGGGGTTAGCGAGCGAATTACAATAAATACTTCTTTACATTTGGGAGAATCCCTGTCCCGCTTTCAGCGGGACTGCAGGGTTCTTCAATTGACGATCCTGGAATTCACGTTTAGTGACTTCTAGGAATAATCTCAAATTACGTAAAACACCTTGTTATTATTTCTTTTTGGCCCTTCTTGTCATATATTTTATGCAACGATAGGGTTAATTCACTTTGATCACCAGGGCGGCCGCTGTATCGCCTGCCGCACAACCGGCTATCAGTCCATAACCCCCGCCTTTTATGGCCAGCTCTTCGATCGCCTCGATGACCAACCTCATGACCGTGGGGCCTTGCGGGTGTCCCCATATCAGAGAGCTTCCATAATTATTGAATATCCTGTCGTCGATTCCCATCTCTTTTCGCATGATGATATCGTTGACGGAAAACGGATTATGGGTTTTAACCACCGCGAGATCAGAGACTGATATGCCCGCCCTTTCCAGCGCAAGCTTCGATGCTGGCGGCGGTGCGTCAGGCATGTGGGCCTTTTTAGCCCGCGCATATCCATAGGAGAGAACCTGAATGGTCGTTGCCTTGTCAACGGAAAGCTCGTCCGCTTTCTCCTTTGTCGTGACGATTATACCGGCATTTCCGTCTGCCGCATGGGTCTGAGAACCGGCGTTTATGATCGAATCCGGCATTGTTTTCAGCTCTGCCAAGCTTTCGGAGGTGCAGGGCAAGATCCCTTCGTCCTCTTCTACCATGACGGACTTTTTCTTGGAGAGCTTGACTTCCACGGCGAGCATATAGCGTTTTTGGAATTCGCGATCATTTGCCGTCGACATCAGGTACTTGTTGTAACGATTGAGAACCAGGGCATCGGATTCTTCCCGGGTGATGCCGTGCTCCTTCGTGACATTGATAGCCGTGCCGAGCGGGCCGGTTTCGCCGGTCGGTTCAAAGACGAAGCCGTCCATCATCCAGCTCTCAAATTCCGGCTTTCCACCGAGGCCTGAAGGATTCGGCCAGAGAATATTCGGGCAGTTCGATGTTCGGTCACAGGTGGCCACCAGTATATTGGCATCGCTTCCCACCTCGATTGAGGTTGCGGCCGTTTTGATGGCAACTGAAGAAGTGGCGCAGGCTTGGGCGACTCGGGGGCCGGAAATAAAGGGATTGCCTATCAGCGTGGCAAACCAGGGAGCATCAAAGAACCACATCTTTTGGGGGACAGTGGTACCGAAGACAATGCTATCGAAAATATCGGGTGTGATTCCGCGCAATTCAAAGAACCGTTTCGCAGTATCAGCCGCCAGCAACACGGCATGCTGAGTTTGAAAAGACCCCTGCCACTTACAGAAGGGTGAACACCAGTATCCTTTGTAGGGAATATAGACCTTTTTAAACATCTCCTGTTCCTTTCGAATGCATTTTTCGCGATGATGTTATGATGATACCGTCTTGAGGAATCTTAGGTCATCTTCTCGTCCAGAATAATCCTGGCATCGACTGCTACGGCCCCTTTTTTGTAGGCGAGTATGGGGTTGATGTCCATTTCCTTTATTTCAGGATTTTCCTCAGCGAAAGCCGATATCTTCATCAGCATGTCTTCAATGTATGGGATATCGACAGGCGGTTGTCCCCTGTATCCTTCAAGCAGGGGATAGCCCTTGATCTGTTGAATCATCTCCTTTGCGTCCTTTCTTGTCAATGGCGTCATTCTGAAAGCGACATCCCCAAGAATTTCCACAGATGTTCCGCCGAGTCCGAACATGAGAATCGGGCCGAACTGAGGGTCCCGCGTCATTCCCATGACCAGTTCCAGCCCGGGTGCCGCCATTTTTTGAATGGATACACCGTTAATCCGGGCTTTTGGGGCCATTTTCCTAACCGCGGCCATGATTTCATTGTAAGCGGTCCCGACTTGTTTTTTGTTCTCCAGCTTCAGTCTGACGCCCCCGAAATCACTCTTATGGGTGATTTGCGGAGAAACGATCTTCATAACCACGGGATAGCCCATTTTATCGGCAACTGCAATAGCCTGGTTTTTAGACACAGCCCGAACAGGGAGAGTCACCTTGATGCCGGCACTCTTTAACACCTTTTTACACTGGATTTCATCAGGAATAGACGCTGTGCTCTTTTTTAAAAGATCCTGAAAAATTCTCCTGGTCTTTGATCCGGAGAGCGGCGCCGGGATCTTCTTATCCGCAGCCTTGCAGGCGCTGTTTTTCAGTTTGAACTTGGATAGATGGGAAAGCGCCGTGAAGGCCCTCTGTTCCGACATGAATACGGGAATACCTTTGGCAAAGAAGAAGTCGCGGATTTTTCTTCTTTCCTCCTCAAGATAGATGGACTCGGCGCCTGTCATATCATCTGGAAGGATGATGATGATGGGTTTATTGTACTTCCGCATGACTTTAACCGGGACCTCGAGCAGTTCCTGCTGTTCCTTTTCCGAAGGCGCGGTAGAACCGCTGAATATCTTGCTCATCTTGACAGAGAAGAGGATCCGTCGAACCACGATGAGATCGATGTTTCTATCAGCGGACATGGTTTCGAAAAGGGACTGCATGAGTTCCTTTGGGGGGTGAGGGTGGCCGACGTCAACCGGGTTTCGAAATGACAATCCGACACCGGGGAGGAGTTCCGCCAGTCTCTTTTCCGTCTGCTCCGTGAATGCAGGCATCCGCATGCCGGCGTTTTCGCACGCGTCCGCGCCCAATACGGTACCGGCTCCGCCTCCGCTGATGTATCCGACCCTCAGACCGCATCCCTTGGGCAGGTGATGAAAAGCGACGGTTGTGTCCGTTAACTCATCCAGGGTTGAAACCTTTATGGCGCCTGTTTGCTGAAAGAACGCGTCCCAGGCCGCGCCTGTTCCTGCCAGAGAGCCGGTATGAGACGATGACGCGGATGCGCCCATTTGCGTCAGGCCGACTTTCCAGATGAGGTGCGGCTTTTTGCCGAAGTTCCTGCGGGCGATATCGAAAAAGCGGCGTCCATCGCGGACACCTTCAAGGTACTGTGTGATAATCCTGGTGTCCTTGTCATCCATTAAATAATCTATAAGGTCCGCTTCGTTGATATCGACGGCGTTACCGTAACTGGCGGACTTGGAATATCGAATCCCTTCGCCCTGGGCGCGGGCGATGATGCATTCTGAGAGTTGACCGGTCTGGGCGATTAAGGCGACCTCGCCCGGTTCCTTGGAGAAATCCGCGCCGGTCACCACCGTTATTCCGCCGCCGGGGCAATAGGGGCCGAAGCAGTTGGGGCCCATCAACCGCAGTCTCCCGTCAATAGTCTTTAAAAGTTCTTTTTCTAATCCGCGGCCCTCTGCTCCGGTTTCGCTGAATCCTGCCGTGAAGGCTACCGCGGTCTTAATGTCCTTGGCGATGCATTCTTTGAGGATGTCCGCGATGAACCGCGCGGGGATGGTAATGAATGCCAGATCAATGGTGTCCTTTATTTCATCGAGGCTTCGATAGATTTTATATCCCAGGGTTTTTTCGCCCTTGTGGTTAACGGCAAATATCTTTCCCCTGTAGCCGAAATCGAGCAAAGCCTGGATATAGCGTGTCCCGTAAGAGTAGATGCTTTCAGAAGCGCCGATAACAGCAATGGATTTCGGATGGAAGAAACGATCGAGAACTTTATTTGACATAGTCTCTTTCTGACCGTACTCGTTCATATGAGTGAACAAGCAATTGCTTTTACAGTCCTTTTCAATCTCCTTTCATATTCCATTCATTTGCTTATTTCAAGCATATATATGCTGAAACCTACATAAAACCGCGCACTGAAGAAAAAGATAGCTCTTTAAGTTTGAACCCTTTGAAAGTATAGTCGGATCAGCCATGAAAGTGAATCTGCCGGAGGCGGCGATACCAGGCCGGCAGGCCAAAATGTCCATTGCAAGCTGGGTTGAAGAGATGAGGGAACTGGCGACGGTGGATTAGAAAATGTTAATATATCAATCAGTTGTTCGTTTTTAGGAATGATACCTGGACATCCATTGTTGGGTTACCAGTTCCCCGGCATATATCATTTGTCATGCCTTAACATTTTAATGTAACATGGCATGAAAATGGTCTCATCCTGGTTCGATGAATGGGGGATAGAAGTATGAATAAAACTTTATCTGCCGAAGAGAAGCTCGACGCCGTCATCCGGGCCGCGCGTACTATTCTGGAAAAGCATAGCTTTGATCAAGCGGCCCGCGTGATCTTCGACCAGTGTCGGGAAATGACCGGCGCGGTCTCAGGTTACGTCGCGCTACTGAGCGCTGATGGACAGGAGAATGAGGTCCTGTTCCTAGAGGCCGGCGGAATGCCGTGTGCGGTGGATCCGGCTCTGCCCATGCCGATTCGAGGGCTTCGTGCCGTAGCTTATGCGACGGGGAAGGCCATATATGACAATGACTTCATGAACAGTCAGTGGGTCAATTATATGCCCGAAGGGCATGTTGTTTTGAAGAACGTGATGTTCGCGCCCCTGAATATCGATGAAAAGGCCGCCGGGATCATAGGCCTCGCCAACAAGCCCTCAAACTTCACGGATGCCGACGCTGAAATTGCCTCCGTCCTCGGAGAACTCGCGGCGATCGCGCTAGCAAACAGCCGGCATTTGGACCTTTTAAATGAGAAAACGCTTTCTTTGGAGCGGGCGATATTGGAAATCAGGACCTTACGTTCCATCCTGCCGATGTGTTCCCATTGCAGAAAAGTGCGGGATGATAAAGGCGTCTGGTCACGCCTTGAAGCGTACGTATCAACCCATACGGATACCCGCTTCAGTCACGGGCTTTGTCCCGATTGCATGCGGGAACTCTATCCAGAGCATGCGGATAAGATCATGGAAGAATTGAATCCTCCCGACAAGGATTAGCCACTGTACTCTGCGCCCATAAAGGGGTCACATATCCCAACGCCTGACACGATTCGTCACGCGGCACCACGCGACTGAATATTGTGCAGTGACCTTTGTATGGGACCGCGTGTAGAGATGAGAGCAACAGCCAACGGCAGAGTTGACCTTTTCACTTTTCATATTAGGAGCAGTGGGGGAAGCTTCACATATCACTCGTTAAATGAATAGGATTTACCAACATCAACTCAAACTATCCCATGAGTAATGAGACATCCTTTTGCCCCATCAAATCCTCCCTATTCGCTCAGTCGAATGGTGTAAAAGATTGAACACTCCCTTTAACCAAAAAGGCACGGATAGTCTTTGATCTATCCATGAACTGTCAGAATCAATCTTCAGAATACCTGAATGAAAACAAAGACATATTCTGGAAACAAGGCAGTTGGCACAAATCATGTAACCCTTGGTTATCAACCTCGCGAGAAACAATGATGAATAGAATAGGATTGGGAAAAGGGGGTAAAAACAATGGATAGAAGCAAAAATTTATGTCTATTTTGTTTAATGGTTCTTTTTTTGACATTTCAAGTCTATCCCGTGATGGCGGCAAAGCCGCTGCCTGTCATTGAAATGAGCAACGGCTATCCGAGCGGGGCGCACTTCAATCTAAACATACATGGGACATCTTCCTGTCAAACATCGGAGGGGGGAAACTCGGTGTTTATTAGTGAATACGGTGAATCAACGATCCAATACGTGACAAATATGAAATCAAGCGTAACCGAACTCATTGCACTGGATACGTGCGCTGAAGAATTTGACGGCGATCCGGCAAAGGTTCAGATACCCTACGAGAGTGAAGGGTACTTTGTCTTTGCCAGAATCAAGGGAAAACCCAATAATGGTTATGATGCGCTCGAAAGCTCAGTGATTCTGTCACCCAATCTTGTCACCGAAGCGTGTAACGACACAGATCCGGCAAATCCGGATTTCCCTACCTATACGGAGTGTTATGATGACACATTGCTGACATTGGGTTTGATTGTAGGGACAAATGTGTACGAGGCAACGGACGCGGGGTTTGTCAGATTTCAGGATCAAGATACGAAAGGAAAAGGCAAGGACAAAGCCACAGATATCACCAGCCTTTTCATGTTTACAGGATGGGTTTATGATGCTATTCTAGATTCCGATTTAGATGGCGTGATTGACACAAATGATGTACCTCTCACCTATGATCTGAATGGGAATGGCATGATAGATCCAGATGAGTTCGAAAACTGGCAACTGGACCAGGTTGACGCCGGGCTGGCTACTTTCTATGAGAACGAGTGGATTCTGAATATCGCCGATCTCGTGGTAACGGACCAGACCGTCAGCAACGATGGCGCCAAGTTATTGAAGGTTCGATTCTACCCAGTGGCAACCACGGAATATGTGTCGAACTGAGGACGCAATAGCGTTTTAACCGGAACCTCAGAATGACGTTAAATGAACAGAGCCCTTGAGTGAGTAAAGGAGGCAGCAATGTTTAAAAAAATCAGCTTTATTTTCTTATCTTTCATGTTTTTTGCTCTGTTTTCGGTGTCCACAACATTAGCCAAAAACGATAAGCCCAAAAACGATAAGAATACACCGAACAGATCTGAGAGGGCACTTGAACAGCAGGAGAGGAATACTCAACAACGAGAAGTAGGGGACAAGGAGAAAGGTCCCAAGGGAGGCCCGTCGGGACAAAACGGCAGGTCATTTATGGGAAAGCTCTATTTCTTTGAGGAAGATGCCGATCCAGAGGAAATGATTGTCGAGGAAGAAGAAGGGGATACACCGGAAGAACCCGTTGATAGCGAACCAGGAGAAGATTTTATTGACGAAGAAAACGACGACCTGGAGATTGCTTGGGGAAAAATGAATTATAACCTGGTCGGTCCGTATTTCAAATTTGTTTTCAATGGGCACGGTCTTGAAGTAGATACGGATTACACACTGATTTATTACCCTAATTACCCGGAAGGGGATGGAACAGACCTGATTTGCCTGGGTAGCGGTATGGCAGATGAATATGGAAATGTCCACATAAATGAAAGGCTATATGGTCTCTGTGACCTTCCTATTCCTGAGGATGCAAACGATGGCGCACAACTGATTCTCGCGCTCACAGACGATATTGATTGTGAAGGCGCTGGGGTTCAGGAAACATGGGATACAGCTTTCTATCTTTTCGGATTTAATCTGATGAGGTTTGATGATACGACTTGCGAAATAACAAGTCCGCCCCCAGAAGAAGAACCCGAACCAGAACCTGAAGAGGACCTTTAGTAGAATAATAGAATCACAACTTTCTTAAACCAAAGGCAGGATCTTCACAGATCCTGCCTTATTCTTGATTGACTGACTTTTAGATCGAGAACATGACACTGATTGAAGCGAAGTTGGATATGTTTCGGTGGGTTTTACCCGGCGAAGAATGTGGAGGCGTTACCGATTCCTGTCAGTGAGGCTCCGCTATCCGTCGCTACGACCAGATCAGGGTGTTCTCGGAAGAAATACAGGTTTATCTTGACAAATCATATATAACTATCCTAAATTCCCAAAAAATATCACCAACTTTTTCAACAAGCCTTTTTACCCCGTTATACCCTATTTCTCAAGGTCCGCAGTGCACGGAACATAGCGGGGGTATAATCCCGGTTACAACTTTTTTCGCACGATATGCTGCACGAGTTATTTAACGGGGATCCATACATTTTGTCCTTCGCCTTCAACATGCCAAGGGGAGTAATCCCATGACCGAAGAACGCGTGAAACGCAAACCCAGCGCCATTCTCAGCGCCGATGTGGTGGTCTATAGCCGCCTCATGGGGGAAGATAAGGTCTCGACTATGCGGACCTTAGAGAATTTTCAATGTTTTTTCGAAAAAATAGGGTTGCAGGAGTTTAGATAATGATTCGCAGTGATAATTTTCACAGTCCATTATCAGACAAACTATAAGCCGGATTTTCAGGGAGGAAGTTATGTCCATCATTGGATAGTCTCTTCTTCATTATGAAATTACCTCTCAGCTCGGCAAGGGCGGTATGGGAGAGGTGTATCAGGCCAAGGACACAAAACTTGGTCGGGATGTGGCCATCAAGGTACTCCCCGAAGAGTTTGCTCGGGATCATGACCGAGTGGCAAGGTTTCAACGTGAAGCAAAGCTGCTTGCTTCCCTGAATCACCCCAACATTGCTGCCATCCATGGCCTGGAGGAAGCGGATGGCATGCACTTCCTCGTCATGGAACTCATCGAGGGGGAGACGCTTAAGGATCAGATAAAGTCCGGCCCTATTCCTGTGGAAGAGGCCCTGCAACTCGCCCTGCAGATGGCTGAAGCCCTGGAAGCCGCACATGAGAAGGGCGTGATTCATCGAGACTTCAAACCCGCAAACATTAAGGTGACCTCTGAAGGTAAGGTGAAGGTCCTGGATTTTGGCTTTGCGAAGGCTTACGCAGGGGATCAGGGGGATATGAATCCAGCGGATTCTCCGACACTGAGTGCTGCGGCTACGCGGCAGGGGGTTATTCTCGGAACCGCCGCTTATATGTCTCCGGAGCAGGCCCGCGGAAAGATTGTGGATAGGAGGGCGGATATCTGGGCATTAGGTTGTGTGTTGTATGAGATGCTGACAGGGGAAAAAGCGTTTTCCGGTGGAGACGTCACCGACACGCTTGCGGCGGTGCTTCGTTCAGAACCCGAGTGGGAAAGCCTGCCGACAAACTTACATTGGCGTTTGAAGGAATTGTTAGAACGCTGTTTGGAGAAAAAGGTCAAAGACAGATACGGCAGCATTAGTGATGCCAGAGTGGATATTCAAAAAGCTTTGGCAGATCCCAGCGGTTTGTTTGTTCAGCAGAGCGCCGGATTTGAACCGCAGAAGAGGACAGGGACTCATCTCACCTGGTTTGCCGTCATCATCCTGGCCGCGATCATTGTGGGCGTGGCTGTATGGCTTTTGAAGCCATCGGAACCACGCCAGGTCATTCGCATGAGCCATGAGCTTTCCGAAGGTCAGGAATTCAACGCTCTTCTGTTGCCGCAACTTGCTGTTTCTCCTGACGGTAAACAATTTGTCTATAGCACGCCAAAAGGGCTTTATCTGCGCTGTGTGGACGAATTGAATGCCCGGCTGATCAGCCGGAACCGACGGCCCAACGATGCAGCCGTTTTTCTCCCCCGATGGTAAATGGATCGGTTACTTTTCTCCAAGCGATCAACAGTTGAAGAAAATCTCCATTAATGGCGGCGCTTCCGTGGCGCTAGCTAAAACCGGAGTGGTTGTAGGTCCAAGTCGGGGCAAGGACGGGACAATTCTATATGGCACAATGGCAGGCGGCGGCATCATGAAAATCTCCGCCCAGGGCGGAATTCCGGAGAACCTGGTTGAAGTGGAATCGGGAGGATCTCGTTTTCCACAAATCCTGCCGGACGGGAGGTCCGTGCTGTTTACGCGTTATGAAAATACATTCAGAATAATGGCGCAATCCCTGGAATCGGATGAGCAAAAAGAATTGTTTCCGGGTGACGGCGCAAGATATCTTCCCAGTGGACACCTCGTCTATACAGTAGGCAACGATCTATTTGCAGTCCCGTTCGATCCGGAGAAACTTGAGGTGACCGGCAACCATATACCATTGGTTGAAGGCATTTTTCGGTCTATCGGCGTATCCCAGTTTGCCGTGTCTGACTCGGGTACGCTAGTCTTTATACCGGGGTCATCAGATGCCGCCTGGGGAAGAAAACTTGTGTGGGTGAACCGCGAGGGGAGAGAGGAAACCATTGCGGCTGAGCCGAAGGATTACGGTTACCCCAAAATATCTCCTGACGGGACAAAATTGGCTTTAACTGTTAACGAGAGTAATAATGTGGACATCTGGACATGGGACATATTACGGGAAAATCAGACTCGCCTGACCTTTCATGAAAGCGATGACTTACAATCCATCTGGACTCCGGACAGCAAACGGATCATCTTCTGGTCGGGGCGTGATGGGGGCGGCCTTTATTGGAAGTCGGCGGACGGCACCGGAAAGGCCGAATTACTTATCTCTTCACCGGAATTATCACTTTATCCATGGTCCTGGTCGACCGAAGAAGACAAGCTGGTGCTGCAACTAATGAAATCGGCTGGTGAATGGGACATTGGAACGCTGTCAATGAAAGGGGATAGAGTACTCAAGACATTGCTGGATGAGGAATACACAGAAATACAGCCCCAGATTTCCCCGGATGGGAGTTGGATGGCTTATGCGTCTAGTGAGTCGGGGAGGTTAGAGATCTACGTGCGTCCTTTCCCCGATGTCGATGCGGGCAAATGGCAGATATCCACAGGTGGTGGGAATAGCCCGTTATGGTCGCCGGATGGAACGGAGTTGTTCTATATTGTCGACGATAAATTTATGGTCGTCCCTCTGGAAACGGAACCTGCATTCAAACCAGGAAAACTGGAGGTTCTTTTCAGCGGTCCCTATGTATCGGGTGTTGGTGAAGGTACGCCGTGGGATATCCATCCGGACGGTGACCGGTTTTTGATGATGAAAGAATCCGGATCGGGCGCGACCGGAGGCGGTCCCCGTAGAATCAACGTTTTTCTGAACTGGGATGTTGAACTGAAACAACGGGTGCCGAAGGAATGATTCAAGGTTCACCCTGTTAAATCCTTGTTTCGCAAGGGCCGCCATTGGCGGCATTTAACAGGGTAAAGATTCAAAATTGGAGCGGGAAAGAAATCAAATAGTGATAGGATTTGAAAGGCCTGTCGAGGCGAGATTTATGATATTTTGAGTCTAAAATTGTATTGAAATTCGAAGGCGTATTGAATACGCTTCATCACCCAAAAAAAATGAGTTTTTATCAGATCTATTCCTTAAGGAGGCACTATGGCTGAGAGATTAAAAAAGTCCTTGCTTTACACGTTCGGGGTGGGTGATCTGTTCTTTGCCCTGCTGTCCAATATGGAAGTATTCTACTTCAACGCGTTTCTTACCGATTACGCCAATTTTTCGCTGGTTATTGCCAGCCTCGTTGTCTATGTCACGGGTTTTGGCGATATCATATGCGCCCTCGCGGCAGGTGTCATTCTTCAACGGTTGTCGGTGAAACTCAAAGGAGGATACCGCTCGTGGCTTCTGCTCTGTCCTCCGCTCGTCGTCCCCTTGTTCATCCTTCAGTTTTCAAAAATCGGGGGCGCATATACAGCCGCAGTGATTATCATTATCGGCTTTCTAGCGAGCCATCTTCTTTGGAATGTGGGATACGCCGCGACCGGGGCCTTGGTGGGAAGTCTCACGCAACGGCTTGATGAAAGAACCGTATTATCCAGCAGCAGGACCCAGGGAATGACGGCCGCCGGTTTGATATATGGGATCACGGGTCCACTCATGCTCACGTTTTTCGCCGCGCGCACCAGCGACGTCATCGGCTATACCATCACCATAGCCATATTTGGGATCCTGATGATCCTCGGATACCTCTATGTATACAAGATCACGGCTATTGGAGATCCGTCCGTAAACATCGTCACGAATACGGAAAACAAGGAAACAGATAAGACTTTGGGGGAAATTGTGGGTCTTGTTTTCAGAAACCCTCCTCTTTTATTGCTCATCGTTGCCGAGACATTCAGAAACACGGCTATTTTCTTTATCCTGACATTCGCCTTCTACTATTTCGGATACGTTTTGAATAGCCCCGCCTTTCTATCGGTTTTCATTACCGCGACGAGTCTGGTCGCGTTCTTTGGCGCGGTTGCTGCTTCGTGGATCGGCGTCAAACTGGGCAAACGCAATACCTATTGGATATCTCTTATTCTAGGGGCTGTTATTTTTCTTTCGGCCATGCTTTTTGAAGCAAACACCTGGACCTTTACGATCATTTTTTGCGTCGCGACGATGCTTACCTGGATCGCCGGATCCATGATCACAGCGCTGTTCGCGGATACGGTCGTTTATGGCGAATGGAAGACAGGCAAGAACATTCAGGCCTTCACCATGTCTCTGCTGACCCTGCCATTGAAGTTCGGTTTATTAATCCGAAGCGGAATCATCATGGTAGGGTTGATGACCATAGGGTTCGTCGCGAATACTACCCCGACACCCGCAGTCGTCAATGGCATCAGTTCCATTATGATCTATTCCCCGGCCGTGACGTGCGCGCTCGCGGCAGTCGTGTTTTATTTTGGGTACAGGATCGAAGACAAACATGTCGTGCAGATGCAGGATGAAATAGCGGCCAGGTAAACGCGAGCTCCGCAGTCTATTATCAAACAGCCCCTGAATCAGTTTTTCGGGAGGGACTCATGTGTATGATAGGGAAGTCACTCATTCATTATGAAATCACCAGCCAGCTCGGTAAGGGCGGTATGGGAGAGGTCTATCAGGCCAAGGACACGAAGCTCGGGCGGGACGTGGCGATTAAGGTGCTTCCGGAAGAATTCGCGCGGGATAGGGCTCGTGTCGCCCGGTTCCAGCGTGAAGCCAAGCTTCTTGCGTCCCTCAACCATCCGAACATAGCCGCCATCTATGGTCTGGAGGAATCGGACGGCGCCCACTTCCTGGTCATGGAACTCATCGAGGGGGAGACGCTTAAGGACCGGATAAAGTCCGGTCCCATCCCCGTTGAAGAAGCATTGCAACTCGCCCTGCAGATGGCTGAAGCCCTGGAAGCCGCTCATGAAAAGGGGGTCATTCACCGGGACCTGAAGCCCGCCAATATCAAGGTGACGCCGGATGGCAAGGTCAAGGTCCTGGATTTCGGCCTGGCAAAGGCCTATGTGGGGGATCAGGGAAATATAAACCTGGCGGATTCTCCAACCATAAGTGTTGCGGCGACGCAACAGGGTGTCATTCTGGGAACGGCCGCCTATATGTCTCCAGAACAGGCCAAAGGCAAACCCGTAGATAAACGGGCGGACATCTGGGCATTCGGGTGTGTTCTGTATGAAATGCTGACGGGAAAATCAGCATTTCAAGGTGAGGATGTGAGCGAGACCCTTGCGTCGGTCATCAAAGGCGACTCAAACCTGGCTCTGCTTCCGGCAAATATTCACTCCAGAGTACGAGAAGTCATCACCCGCTGTCTGCAAAAGGACACGCGAAAAAGATACTCCGGTATTGGTGACGCGCGATATGAGATTGAGCAGGCCCTGTCTGATCCCAGCGGTATTTTTGCTCAACCCGTAAGTACTGTCGAGCCTCGCAAAAATCTTCGATTTACCCTGGCCTTCATTTCCGCGACTTTCATAGTGACGGCGCTCATTGTTGGAGCGGTTGTCTGGAGTCTGAGAGCGCCTGAACCACCCAAGGTTATGCGCTTTACCTATGAACTACCCGAGGGCCAGCAGTTCACCTCAAATATCCAACTCGCCGTTTCACCGGATGGCAGTCAATTTGTATATCTCACAACCGACGGGCTTTACCTGCGTTCCGTGGACGCATTGGATGCGAGACTCGTTACCGGAACCGACCAGAACTCCACGCAACCGGTTTTTTCGCCAGATGGCAAGTGGATAGCCTACTGGTCTGCGAACGATCAGAAATTGAAGAAGATCGCCATAAGCGGAGGAGTACCGGTCGTTTTGTGTGATAAGGGCCAGAGTGTCATAGGTTTAAGCTGGTCTTCAGACAACACGATTGTATACAGCGATGTGATGGGTGGCGGTGTCAAGCGGGTGTCTGCTGACGGAGGCACTCCTGAATCCCTTATTGAGTTTGAAATAGCAAAAATAGCAACTGACGGAATACCGATCGCTCCTCAAATGCTCCCCGACGGGAAAAACATCCTGTTTACAAGTATATTAAATCTTACCGGGGACAAAGCGCAAATTACGGTCCAATCGCTCGAATCAGGAGAGCGGAAGGTATTATTCGACGCTATGGGCGCTCAGTATATTTCCACGGGACATCTGATTTATTCGCATAGAAATAACAATAATACAGCAACTCTTCTGGCCGTTCCCTTTGACCCAAACACCATGGAAGTGACGGGCGGATCGGTTTCTCTTATGGAAGGTTTGATAGGAGGTGACATATCAGATTCCGGAACGTTTGTTTATGTTTCAGGGCCGCAGGGTGCTTCAGAACCCCGGAGTGAAACCGGATACAAGATGGTTTGGGTAGACTTTGAAGGTCAGGAAACCCCGATTGATATGCCGCCTCGTATCTACAAGTATCCCCAAATATCTCCGGATGGAACGAAAGTCGCTTTAGCTGCTTCTCGTGATGACAATATGGATATATGGATCTGGGACCTTGAACGGGAGACCCTGGCGCCTTTTACTTTCGATAAGGGGCGGGACATAGTGCCTATCTGGAGTCCGGACAGCAAACGGATCGCTTTTTATTCAGATCGAGAATCCGTTGTTTCAAAGGGGGCCCAATCGGGCGGTGTGTGCTGCAAATCTTCCGATGGTACCGGAGACGTTGAGCTGCTGTGTCAGAGTTCCGAAGGGGTGGTTATGCCGATGTGCTGGTCCGGAGATGGAAATACCTTGCTGGTTAGTCAATTCATTGATGGCGGTATGGTCAATCAGGATATTGCGATGCTCTCTATGAACGAAGACCCTGTTCTGAAGCCCCTTTTGAATGAAAGTTATTTGGAAATTCAACCCCTGCTTTCACCGGACGGCCGGTGGCTGGCCTATGTGTCCAAAGAGTCGGGTTTGCTGACGAATTATGTTTACGTACGTCCGTTTCCCGATGTCAACATGGGAAAATGGCTGCTATCCACCTACGAAGGCCACAGCCCCCTGTGGTCACCGGACGGCAGGGAAATTTATTTCCTGATTGGGTATCAAAATACCGAGGGCGTTATGGCCGTTGAGGTAGAAACCGAACCTGCTTTTAAACCGAAAAAACCCAGACTGCTTTTCAATGGCACTTATGTTGGTGCCGGTGAGAGTAGTAGACCCTGGGACATCCACCCCGACGGCAAGCGGTTTCTGATGATGAAGAGACCGGAGACAATAGCTGACGAGTCTTCCACAGAAGAAACCGTAGCAGCCGTTCCACGCAAAATCACCATCGTTTTGAACTGGGATGAAGAACTGAAACAGCGGATACCGAAGGAATGAATAGAGAAATCAAACCATCGTAATATGCCGCATATCATCTCAAAAGGACCCCATGTACAAGGAGGGCTGATGATGGGTACTTCTTCTGCCAGAAAAACAATGACCGAACCGGCCAGAGAGATCGAAATCTGCCGGGAGGCCGACGTTGTTGTTGTCGGCGGCGGACCCGGAGGGATCGGGTCAGCGCTGTCCGCCGCCCGAAGCGGCGCGAATACAGTCCTGGTGGAAAGATACGGCCATCTGGGAGGCATGGCGACAGGCGGTCTTGTAACCATCATCCCGAACCTGAGCGATATCAGCGGAGAACAGCAGATCACCGGCATCTGCCAGGAACTCATCGACCGGCTGGACGCCAGGGGCGCGACGGATTACCCGAAAAAGAAAGATTGGGGTTCTACGGATGAAAAACTGGTCCAACATTACCTCGATGCCAACCTGGCCTGGTTCTATATACGCGATGATCTGAATATCGGCCAAAAGAGGGTGCTCTACACGGCTTTGATCGATCCAGAGATCATGAAGTGCGAACTGAACAACATGATGGAAGAAGCGGGAGTGAAGCTGTATCTGCATTCCTGGGGAGCACGGCCTATCGTAGAGGGGAATACCGTCAAAGGCGTCATCATTGAGAACAAGTCGGGCAGGCAGGCGATTCCGGCAAAGGTCGTCATCGATTCCACCGGAGACGGCGATCTTCTGCGGCCGGCGGGCGCCGAGTGCGATACAAGGATGGTTCCCGGTCTGAGGATTGCCGCGTTTGCCTTCCCTTTCTGGATCGGCAACGTCAATATGAAGAAACTCGAGGGCTTCAGGGCCAGTCAGCCCAAGAAATACGATGAACTGATGCAGGACCTTCGGATTCAGGGAGGGGCCGCCTTTTATTTAAAGGACCTTGTGAAATTTCACGACGGAATCGTCTGGTTTCACCCCTTCTTCCCCAGCATGAATCAATCCGATATTCATGAGATCAACCGTGTCGAGCTTGAAGGCAGGAAAAAAATGCTTCTTTCCTACGACTTCTACCGGAACCATGTCCCTGGTTTCGAAAACAGTTATATCGCCCTCAGCTCTCCGCAACTCGGCACCCAGGGCGGACAGCGCGTTATTGGCGAATATGTCTGCACGGCGAAGGACATGACCTCCGATGAGGTATTTGAAGATACGATCGCCATATTTCCCGACAACGATAATGGAGAGATTTCGGCCAAACATCCAAACGTGTGTATTCCCTATCGTGCCCTTGTTCCGAAGAAAATCGACGGCTTGCTGGTGGCCTGCCGAGCCTTTTCTTCCGAATATCAATTCAACGAATGGTTCAATCTTATCCCGCATTGCATCGCGTTTGGACAGGCGGCGGGAACGGCTGCATATCTGGCAGTGGAGGCGGGCATTCAGCCCAGGAAGGTGAATTACAGTGCGCTGCAAAAACATCTGATACGACAAGGCGTGAAATTACCCGTGCCTTAATCTACCGTCGCTAAAGCTTCCACCTTCGCTAAGGCTTCTTGATATCGAGTCCAATGAAGGAATGAACGAAAAGAGACTTTCATTAATCCAAGAATCGACAGAGTTAATGAATATTTTCGGTTCAATATTAAGCAAAACGGAAAAAAGGCATGCCAGAAACGCTCCGGCATTATAATCTGTTTTTGTTTTGATATTTAGAACATTTGAATTTTAAATTTGTTTCGAATTTCGTGCTTCGGATTTCGAATTTAAGTTTTCTCCTATTTTTTTCTTTTTAAAGATAAATTAAAGGAGCAAGAAAATGACCACTACTGATAGTATTTTCAAAGAAGCGTCAACGCTTAGCCCCTCCGAAAAGGCACAACTCATCGATAGGCTGATTTCATCTCTTGATAAGTCTGACAAGGAAATTGATGAATTATGGGCAAAAGAGGTTGAGGATAGGATTGATGCCTATGATCAAGGAAAAATCAAAACCATATCTATAGAGGAAGTCCTTCACAAATACAGGTAGAGCAGAAATGAAGATAAGCTTTCTAGAGATTGCTCAAATTGAGTTGGACGATGCCATCGAGTATTTCAATTATGAAGTTCCGGGTCTTGGAGATGCCTTTCTGGCTGAAGTGTTAAATGCTTTGGATAGGATTGGAGAATTTCCTGAAGCATGGCATCCATGTTCAGATCGAACGAGAAGATGCCAAACCCGACGTTTTTCTTACGGAGTTATCTACCAAATACGAAAACAAGAAATTCTGGTTGTGGCGATCGCCAACCTCCACAGAAAACCCGATTATTGGAAGGACCGAATATAAATCAACGAACATCAGCTTGGAGAATGATGATCAATGCGCTCGCTTCATTCACACCTCTTAAGTTAACGGTTAGCGTTTGATCCGACATCCTGAAATCGTTGGGAAATTGTAAGAAACCGATTCTGAATTTGATACTGAGGAATAAGGAGAAATTGAATTATAAATCCGAAATTCGAACCACGAAATTTGAAATAATAACAAAACAAAAAGTCTATTGAAAATTCGAAGCACGAAGCCCTAAATCTGAAATAATATCAAATACTCTAATGACAAAAATTCCAAATCGGTTCAATTTTAAGCAAAACGGAAAAAGGTAAACATTCATTGGTTAAAACTCGAAATTCGAATGATTAAGACAGGGGTTCAATGATTCAGAAGCAATTTTTGTCTTCGTTGTCAATTTTGGTCATTGTTTTTTTGTTTATTGTTTCGGGTTTCGATATTCGAATTTACATCTTGAAGGTATAGGAGGCTTTCAATGATCGGGAAGAAACTCGTACATTATGAGATTACTGCTCAAATCGGCAAGGGCGGTATGGGAGAGGTATATCAGGCCAAGGACACGAAGCTCGGGCGGGACGTGGCCATCAAAGTACTTCCCGAAGAGTTTGCCATGGATCACGACCGGGTGGCAAGGTTTCAGCGTGAAGCGAAGCTTCTTGCGTCCCTCAATCATCCGAACATCGCTTCCATTTACGGTTTGGAAGAATCCGACGGCACGCACTTCCTCGTCATGGAACTCATCGAAGGGGAGACGCTTAAGGATCGGATAAAATCCGGGCCCATCCCTGTTGAAGAAGCGTTGCAACTCGCCCTGCAGATGGCTGAAGCCCTGGAAGCCGCGCATGAAAAGGGCGTGATTCACAGGGACCTAAAGCCTGCTAACATCAAGGTGACTCCTGACGGCAAGGTGAAGGTCCTGGATTTTGGACTGGCAAAGGCCTATGTGGGAGATTCAGAGAATATGAGGCCATTGGATTCTCCGACCCTTAGTGCGGCTGCCACACAGCAAGGCGTTATTCTGGGAACGGCCTCTTACATGTCTCCGGAGCAGGCTCGTGGAAAGCCCGTGGACAAGAGGGCGGACATTTGGGCGTTCGGGGTAGTCCTGTATGAAATGCTTACTGGAAAAACAGCCTTTTCCGGAGGGGACCAGGCCGACACCCTTGCGGCGGTGATTCGTTCAGAACCCGAATGGAAAAGCCTGCCCGCGAATCTGCACTGGCGAGTGAAAGAGGTCCTGGAAAGGTGTTTGGAGAAGAAAGCTCGGGATCGATACAGCGGCATTAGCGACGCGAGAGTGGAAATTCAGAAGGCCCTGGTGGATCCCAGCGGTTTATTTGTTCAACCAAGCGCGATAACTGAACCTCGAAAGAGAGTGCGGCTAGGTCTTCCTTTGGTGGCAACCATATCGTTTTTCTGCGTCATCATAGCAGCACTAGCTGTCTGGATGTTGAAGCCGGCAGAACCCCGCAAGGTCATGCGCTTTAGTTACGAACTGCCCGAGGGCCAACAGTTCACTGGAGATATCCAGCTCGCCGTTTCACCGGATGGCGGTCAATTTGTATATCTCACAACTGACGGGATTTACCTCAGATCTGTGGATGCATTGGATGCGAGACTCGTTGCCGGAACCGACCGGAACTCCACACAACCGGTCTTTTCACCCGACGGCCGGTGGATAGCCTACTGGTCTTCGACCGAACGGAAGTTGAAGAAAATCTCAATCAGCGGAGGAGTACCGGTCGTTTTATATGATACGAGTATGATTGTTATCGGTTTGAGTTGGAGTTCGGACAACACGATTGTGTTCAGCGATGTGGTCGGCGGCGGTGTCAAGCGGGTTTCCGCCGATGGAGGCATTCCGGAATCCCTTATTAAGGCTGAACTCGTGAATTTAGGAACAGAGGGAATGCCGGTCGCTCCTCAAATGCTTCCCGACGGAAAAACCTTACTGTTTACAAACGCATTCAGTGCCAGCAATACCGCCGACAGGCAAATTACCATTCAGTCGCTCACATCGGGAAAACGGAAGGTATTGGTCGGCGGACTCGACGCAATGTATCTTTCCACGGGGCATCTCGTTTTCTCACAGGTGAATAATAACATGAGAAGCATTGTGGCCGTTCCCTTGGACCTTGACTCTATGGAAGTGACGGGAGGACCGGTACCTATGCTCGAAGGTGTAAGGGGAGGCGCTATTTCAGACTCCGGAACGCTTGTTTACGTTTCCCAACCACCGGATGCTGTAGTCACCTCGGGCGTAACCAGGCTTGGTGAATCCGGAGCAGTTGGACGAAAGATGGTGTGGGTAGACTTTGAAGGCAAAGAAGATCCTATTAATATGCCGCCGCGTATGTACGGATTCCCCAAGATTTCTCCAGATGGAACCAGAGTGGCTTTAACGGCTACTGCCAACGACAACCCGGATATCTGGATCTGGGATCTGCAACGGGAGACACTGACGCGTCTAACATTTGATGAGGGCCAGGACTTCGTGCCCATTTGGAGCCCTGACAGCAAACGGATCGCCTTTCATTCAGCTCGCGAATCCGTTCTTTCGAAAGGAGCTCAGGGGGGAGGCGTGTTCTGCAAATCTGCCGACGGCACCGGAGAAGACGAGCTGATATGTCTGGGACCCAAAGGCAGGGTTATCCCATGTTGCTGGTCCAGAGAAGGAAACACGTTGCTGATTTCTCAGTGGGGTGATAATCCCATGGAAAATCAGGACATCGTGATGCTGTCCATGAACGATGACAATGGTCTGAAACCGCTTTTAAATGAAAGTTTCATGGAAATTCAACCCCAGCTTTCACCGGATGGAAAGTGGCTGGCATATTCCTCGAATGAATCGGGGCAAATGGAAGTCTACGTGCGCCCGTTTCCAGAAGTCAATTCAGGACGATGGCAGGTATCCACCAATGGCGGCGACAGCCCCCTGTGGTCACCGGACGGCCGTGAGATATTCTATTTGATTGGAAATACCGAGGGTGTCATGGCCGTTGAAGTAGAGACCGAGCCTGCATTTAAACCGGGAAAGCCCAGACTCTTTTTCAAAGGCAGTTATGTCGGCGCCGCGCCGGGAGATGGCGTTCCCTGGGACATCCATCCCGACGGCAAGCGTTTCTTTATGATGAAGGAACCGGGGACAACAGGCGACGAATCCGTCACGGGAGAATCAGCAACAGCAGGCCCGCGCAAAATCAACATCGTTCTGAACTGGGACGTAGAACTGAAACAGCGGGTGCCGAAGGAATAATTTATAATTCAAAATTCAAGATTCTAAATTGGAGAGATCATTTAACAGGAATTATTTCCAAACGAGGATCATGATGCCTCAAGAAACAAAGATCGCTGATAAATACGGTGTGGATAAGAGCTTAATCGCCATGTTCTTGAGGATGTCACCCGAAGAGCGTTTGAGGGCAAACGACGACGCTTTTCGTACAATCAGGGAGTTGAGAGATGCCTACAGGCGGCATAAAACCGACGAGCGCAGGCCTAAGTGAAATTCTGGAGGGGTTGCTAGAGGCCGGAGTTGATTTTATTCTGGTCGGAGGACTTGCAGCGGTTATTCAGGGTGCCCCGTTCACAACAATGGATGTGGATATCGTTCACAGTCAATCCTCTGAAAATATCGCCAGACTTTTTGCTTTTCTCAAATCGGTTGAGGCTGTTCATCGTCGCTTTGACGACAAGCTGATAGAACCGAGGGAGAGTGATCTATCGGGAAAGGGCCATGTGCTCCTTATGACTCGGAGCGGCCCCTTAGATGTATTGGCTGTTATTGAGGAAGGAAGGTCCTATGAGGATCTCCTGGGGCACACCGTGGACATTGATTTCAGGGGCCACACCCTTCGAGTACTTGATCTGAAGACGTTAATCGGGCTTAAGAAATCTTCCACAGACCCCATAGATAAACAACGATTACTCGTTCTCAGAGAAACTCTGCGGCAATTGGAGGAAAATGACCGCGGAGAGGACAAAGAAGATATGGAGAACGAGTAATATCGGTGGTCGTTGACTGAATGAATCTATCGAATGCTGTTTCACAGAAAAGCCACATTCAAGCCGTTCTTCTCCTCCTGACCGCGGCCGTTTTGTGGAGTTTCGGCGGTGTGCTGATCAAGCTCATCGTGTGGAATCCCCTTGCCATTGCCGGCACGCGAAGCGCCATCGCGGGAATTCTCATATTTCTTTTTCTGCGAAAACCGAAACTTCATTTTTCCAAAGTCCAGATCGCGTGCGCCGTCGCCTATGCCTGTACGACCACCCTCTTTGTGGCGGGCAACAAACTGACCGCCGCGGCAAACGTTATCCTCCTGCAATACACCGCTCCGATCTATGTCGCCCTTTTCGGGGCCTGGTTCTTGAATGAACGCGCCCATCTCTTTGACTGGGTGGTTATCCTTATTTGCATGGGGGGAATGGTCCTTTTTTTTCTGGATGAGCTGACCTTTAGCGGACTGTGGGGGAATGTGATCTCGATCTTCAGCGGTATCACCTTCGCTGGGATGATCCTCCTGATGCGCAAACAGAAATCCGGATCACCCCTGGAATCGGTCCTGCTGGGGAACATCTTGGTGGCCCTGGTGATGCTTCCCTTCATGTTTGAATCCATGCCCGACACACGAAGCTGGATAGGATTGGGTCTGCTGGGTATATTTCAGCTGGGTCTTTCCTATGTGCTATATTCCATGGCTATCAAGCAGGTGACTGCCCTGGAAGGGGTCCTGGTTCCTGTTGTTGAGCCGGTCCTTAATCCTTTATGGGTCTTTCTGTTGGTTGGTGAAAGGCCCGGGCC
>JAFGFY010000023.1 GCA_016930795.1 Deltaproteobacteria bacterium | reverse complement strand
TCCAAGCATACCGCTTCCTGTAGCGAGCGCTACAGCGCTTCCACGTCTCTGCTCGGAAAACATAAAGGATACAATAACGACATAAACAGACATGAATGAAAACGGCAGGCCTGAGAATATCCTCCATATTGAAAGGGCGACCCATGATTTGCTGAGCGCAAGCCCGAGATTTGCGACCACGGTAACGGCCATAGCCGCTAGAATAATTTCCTTTCTCCTGCCTGTTTTATCTGCAAGGATTCCCATGGGCAGCAGGATGATCAATCCAATAATCGATGGAAGCCCCATGGGCAAGGCCGTAACGATCCAGCTTGGAGCTCCAAGTTCTACAGCGTGCAACGGTATGGTTGGAGCATAGAGTGTGCCTGATGAAGCCCCTACAAACGCCGATAAAAGAACAAACACCACCCCCCAAGTACTTTTACTATTCATGTGTCACCTCCGATTTTTCTTAAACCCCTCATTTAGGGCCTGAAAGCGTGGTTCTAAGGCTTCAGAAACAGATTGATTTTGAGATATTTGACAAACATATTAACTACTTAGATTAGTCCGAGCTCAATTGAATCTATCCGCTGATTAGCTTGACATACAGGGGCGGCGTTTTCTATACTCGTGATTCAAGAGCGAATTCGTATCACTTTAATTCAATAAATAACCATAACACAAGGCGTATCTTCCTCAATATGGAACGGCAAATAGAATGAATAGAAAATTCAGATCTATCATAATTGTTATCAGTATGTCACTATCTCTGCTGACCGGGCTGTCACGCTTCAGTCAATCGGCGGCCGCCGGCTGGGAGAAGCAGACCGCGCCTTCGAACACCGCTGAGATGTTCGGCGTCTGGGGAAGCTCGGGCAGGGATGTTTTTGCCGTGCAAGAGGGGACGTTCATGCAGAAATTGCATATCTAGAATGAACACGATAAAGTAACTATTTTATGCACGCTCTGCACGAACGTCCCCCTTTACTTTGGGCCATGTTAGGTTTCGTTCGCAATCAGGGCAATTCCCGGCGTGGCCCGAGGAAACAAACAAAAGCATGAAAAAGAAGGTCAAGAACACCGACAAAGTATATGAAATCTGCGAATATTTCCCTGCCCTCAACATGAAACCGCCCGACAATAATGCTCTTGCCTTCATTACGGCAATCTTCCTGTATTCATTCATCGCGTCGCTCCAACCTGCTCAAGGAGTTTCAAAACATTATCTTGCTTTTTTTGCAGCGCCCCTGCGAATGAATGGGTTACCCCAGCCCATACCAAATGAACGCGAACCGCAGGGCCATTCCATCGATTTGACAAAAAACCCCACCTCTTAGTTTGAGAAATGGGGTTCTGATCGTCAGTCCATATCACCCTCTCGGTTTGTCTGTTAGTCTCTTATTGAAAGCCTAACCAATCTTTAGTCGAAATCAATGTCTTTGTAAACAAGAATTGCAGGCTCAAGGCCATAGGGAGTATATAAGGCTTATCAGGCAGTGTCTATCAGGGAAACCCTGATAAAAAGGCTTCCCCCTTCAAATTAGTCATTGTTTTCCCCACCCCCTTCATAGGTCTTAGGTAGCGAAGGCATAACTTCAACTTCAGCTGGCGCCTCAATCTCAGTATTGGATAGACCGAGTTCTTGAAACCGCCTGGCAGCTGGAATAAGGCGGCTGTCCAGGGACCCCACCGCGCGGTTGAAGCGATCCACTGTTTTACCTAAAAATTCACCAATATCCTTGAAGCGGTTGATAAAGGTCTCGAGACGCGCGTACAATTCTTTGCCTTCTTGAGCGATCCTAATCGCATTCTCCGTGATCTGATGCTGTTGCCAACCGTAGGCCACAGCACGCAACAGGGCAAGGAGAGTAACAGGTGAACTAATCAACACCTTTTTCTCAATCGCGTATTCAAGAAGGCCGGGATCATGTTCAAATGCCGCTCCCAGGCATGATTCATTAGGAACAAACATGACGACGAAATCCGGTGAGGATTCAAACTGATCCCAATACTGCTTCTGACCGAGTTCCTTCACCCTGGCCCTCATGGCCTTTGCATGATTAATCAGGTGAGTCTTGCGCCACTCCTCTTCAGGAGACTCCATTGCCGTCAGGTAGGACGACAAAGGCACCTTGGAATCAACGGGAAGAACCCCGCCGTTGGGAAGATAAGCGATCATATCCGGCCGGCCGAGGTCCGTGGAGGCCTGCTCATCGAATGCGACGTGGTTGACCATACCCGCCATTTCAACGACACGACGGAGCTGGATTTCCCCCCACCGTCCGCGCACTGTGGGCGATTTTAGGGCCTGGGTTAGCGTAATCGTGGTTTGCTGCAATTGTGTGTGTGTCTCTCGAAGCTGTGAGAGCTGCTGTTCCAACGATTTGTAAGCTCCCTGACGGGTCTTTTCAAGATCACGGACATGGCCGTCCAAGGATACAAGGTTTTCCTTGAGAGGATCGACAATTCCCATGAGATCCTTTTTTGCCTGAGATGTCAGTGTCTCTGAGTTGGACTTGAGCACATCGCCGGCAAGGGCTTTGAAGGCGTCTCGCATATTTCCCTCAGCCTTTTTGACCCAATCCAGCTTCTCAGCATCGCTTTCGCGTTCTTTCTCCATACTGGTGATTTGGAGTCTGAGTTTAGATGTCTCCTTGTCAGAACGAGATCTCGTTCTGATCCAGAGAAACAAACCGATCAGTAGTCCAAGCATGAACGTAACCAAGCTGGCTAATATTATAGTCATGATCCTAACTCCATTTTAGAAAGGTAAAAGGCTGAAGACTAAAGGCTGAAGCCACTTCAACTTTCCTCCTTAAAAGGGTAAAAGGCTGCCGCCTACGCCAAGGCTCCCCGTGGCTCTACGCGGGACGGGTCTCTGCGATAGGGAAGACCACCCCGTTGGAGACTGCATGCCTAACGGGGTGAATCCGCCCTGTGGGGATTGTGTTACAATTCACCTAGAACGTCATTCCGGACGAACGGAGCGAAGTGAAGTGAGATCCGGAATCTAGGAAATGGGACTCATTTCAAAGACTTCTGGATTCTGGCTCGCGCCCCTCTATACGGGCCTTGACCGGAATGACGAATTGTAACACAGTCTCGTGGGGGCGGGGCTGCAAGAAACTTCAATTCACGCCTTTCACCCTCCGTAGCCCGGTTACAGCGGGATGAAGGATGGGTCGGCTTTCTTTACAAGGAATTCCTAGAATTTATACTTAGGATCAGTAGTGAAGGCAAGAATTTTGGTATCATCAAAGTGTTGCAACATGATATAGTCATATATCGAATTCATTGGGCCAGATTTTAGATGTTTATCTTATCATGTCATGATTAGATATATTTTTATATAATTCTTAATGCTCAATCTTATTTTTAATAGATTTACATATGTAAAAAATATCCATAGACAGTCCTCTCAGATTTGAGAAACCCTGATCCATGAAAAAATCAGAAAACCTACAGTCCAGTCAATACGCTGTTTCAATGACCGATGAAGGAGGTATGGTGCTTCATCTTCAGGGGGAGATGGGCGCGTCCAACGCGGCCCGCTTGATCGAGGAATTGAACACGATCATTAAAGAGCGAGAGCCCTCCTCATTGACCGTCGACCTCAAAGAAGTGTCATACCTGGACGATTTCGGCGTTCTGGTCCTCATGGAATTGAGGAATGGGATGATTGATAGAGGACAATTCTCTCTGGAAAACGCTGGGGGTGAAATAGAGAAGACCCTCTCTATCCTCCATTTCGCGGATCTGGGGAAAAGGATTTCTCTGGGCAAGAGAAAAGACAGGCAAAAGGTACTTGTCCGCTTGGGCGAGGCGGCCATCCGTCACGCCAGGGATGTGAAGAATTTGATATCCTTTGTCGGATCCGTCCTCATGGAATTGATCCATGTCCTTGTTCATCCCAGATCTTTGCGGAGAGATGATACGATTCTGGCCATGCAAAATACGGGAGTGGATGCCCTCCCCATCGTTGGACTCATCAGTTTCCTGATGGGCCTGATTATGGCCTTCATGTCTTCCGCGCAACTCCAGCAGTTTGGAGCCAACATCTATGTCGCTTCACTGGTCGGTTTGGCGATGGTTCGTGAATTGGGGCCCCTTATGACAGGGATCATCGTTGCCGGAAGATCAGGGTCGGCATTTGCTTCTGAAATCGGGACCATGAGGATTTCCGATGAAATCGACGCCCTGTTTACCATGGGATTTTCACCCACACGATTTCTCGTTATCCCAAAGATGGCTGCCACAGTCATTGTGTTACCATTGTTGACCCTGTTCTCGGATCTGTTCGCCATCATGGGCGGTCTTTTGGTGGGCGTTTTTATGCTTCATTTGACTGCTAGCGGCTATATCACGCAGACCATTAAGACGCTTTATCTCTTTGACATTTTTTGGGGTTTTTTGAAGAGCGGTGTTTTTGCCATGCTTATCACATGGATCGGCTGCTTGAGGGGCTTCCAGGTCAGAGGCGGGGCGGCCTCAGTCGGCGCGGCCACGACTTCGGCAGTCGTAAGCAGTATATTCATGATTGTCGTGGCAAACTCGATCTTTGCCGTCATCTATCATTATTGGGGATGAATCCATGCTGATGCGGAACGATACCATCATAGAGGTGATAGATCTTGTTGCCAAATATGAGGAAGAGACAATCCTTGACCGCATATCCTTTGAAGTCTATGAAGGAGAGGTTTTCGTAGTTCTTGGAGGGAGTGGAAGCGGGAAGTCTACTCTGCTTAAACATCTCATAGGGCTCTATCCTCCTCGGGCAGGCCGGATCATCATTGACAGCGAAGATATTTCTAGTGCTGATGATGAAAAGCACACAGCCATGCAAAGGAAGATCGGTGTCTTGTTCCAGAGTGGGGCCCTTTTCGGTTCAATGACGCTCGGCGAGAATGTAGCCCTGCCTATCAGAGAATATACAAACCTTTCTGAAGAATCCGTGTATGATCTCGTCAAGATGAAGCTGAATCTGGTCAATCTGGATGGGTATGAAGATTATCTTCCTTCCGAGGTCAGTGGCGGCATGAAGAAGAGGGCAGGGCTGGCAAGGGCTATGGCGCTTAATCCAAAGATATTATTCTTTGATGAACCATCCGCAGGCCTGGACCCTGTTACGTCGGCGGAACTCGACAACCTTATTGTCCATCTTAACAAAAGTCTTGGGACGACCATGGTCATTGTAACCCATGAACTCCAGAGTGTCTTTACTGTGGCCCAAAGGATGATTATGCTGGATCAAAACACAAGGAGCATTATCGCGGAGGGGGATCCCAGGCATCTGCGGGATCAGAGCGATAACCCGTTTGTCAGACATTTTTTAAACCGCCAGATATTTCATTAGCAGCGGGAAGGTCCATGGCTTGAAAGGATGACTTCCTAAATGGCTTCTCAGAAAACAAAATTTACTGTCGGGCTTTTCCTGGTGGTTGGAATCAGCCTTATTATTCTGGTCACGATCTGGCTGGGAATGTCCCATTTTTTTCAAGAGGGACAGTACTATGTGACCTATTTCAATGAATCGGTTCAGGGTCTGGAAACGGACTCCATCGTAAAGTATAGGGGTGTCCCGATAGGCCGGGTTGAGAGCATTGACGTGGCTCCGGACGCAAAACTGATCCAGGTCACCCTAAAGATTGAATCAGGCCAAGAGCTTGATAAAAACATTGTGGCTCAGCTGAAATTGGTCGGAATTACAGGAAGCATATTTGTTGAACTGGATCACAAGGCGGACGGGGAACCTGATCAATCCCCCTCTCTCAATTTCCCATCAGAATATCGAATTGTGGCTTCAAGACCCAGCGAGATCAAGGAGCTGTTACAGGGGGTCGACGACCTTCTCAGACAACTCAACTCCCTGGACATTGGGGGAATTTCCCAAAAGGTCCAATTGTCCCTGGACAATATCAACCAAAGGATTTCAGAAGCGAACATAAAGAGGATTTCTGACAGTCTCGAATCGTCTCTCGTTCGTATTGAAGAGGTGTTGAACGATCAACGACTGGATCGTTTTTTAACTTCCATGGATGAGGCGGGAAATTCTTTTAATCATGTAATGGCAAAGATGGACAGGAGCCTGAGTCAGCTTGAAACGACACTTAACGGGGTGCAAGGTGTTGTGACGGAGGAAAAGGATAACCTCAAGAGGGGGATCGAAGACTTCAGGAAGGCAATGGAGAAAGCGAGCGCCCTTTTCACAGACGGGTCTTCATTGGTGCGTGACACTGATGAGTCTATGACATCCCTCATGGAAGATTTGTCTTCTACTGTTCAGAATTTGGAGAGGGCAAGCGAAAACTTGAACGAACTCATAGAGTCTCTTGAAGAGCAACCCTGGCAGTTACTGTTCAGTGAGCCTCCTTTGCCCAGGGGAGGCGTTAATGGCGAACAATAGGGATTCGAACAGCATAAGGATGGGAGAAGACAAAATGTCTCAAAGAAGATATGGACGATTGCAAAAGAATCATGGGGCGGTATGTATTCTTTTTCTCTGTTTTTGTCTCTTTATCAGTGGATGTGTGAATTTCAGGGAACCAATAGAAGCAGAGAAGACAACCTTCTATACACTGGAATATGATCCTCCCGCGCCAAGTCATCTTCAATCCCTTTCCGCTGCCATAAGGGTCAAACGTTTTGGGGTAGCCCCGACTTACGACACAAAAAGGATCATCTATCGAGAAGGAGCATTTGAGAGAGACGCTTACGTTTACCATAGATGGCGGGACAATCCCGGCGAGCTTGTTTCCTTTTTTTTGAGCCGGGACATGAGAGAATCCGGATTATTTGAAGCCGTGTTATCCCATCATAGCAGGGTGCCCGCTTCCCACATATTAGAGGGGAGGGTGGATGAGTTCTTTGAGTCGGATGCCAGGGATGGCTGGGAAGCCGTCCTGTCCGTCAGTATTGTCTTGACGGCAGTCGAGCAGGTGGAAGTCGGAAAAAGATCTTTGTTACAGAAATCCTATCAGAGAAGAGCACCGTGCAGAGGAAGGACACCTAAAGCCCTTGCCGAGGCCATGAGTCATGCGATGTCGGAGGTCTCTTCCGAAATTACCCGAGAGACATATAGCTTCTTAAAACAGAATAGGGATGAAACAAGCCAAAACCATTGAGAAATCTTCCTGCAGCCCCTTGTTTTTTCTAACCATTTCCTCTCATTATATGCTATTATATATAAATTCCACTCAAAAAATCAGGAACATCACAATGAAATGCAAATTCATCATATTCTTGCTTCTGTTGACCCTCCTGATTCTGCATTCCTTTTCACTATCTTTTGCACAGGAACAGGAGGAAGCCACACCCGCTGAATCCCCGCAGGAATTGACTCTAGTGAAGGCCGTTATGTGTGAAGGGCTCAGAAGCCTCGTTCCGTTGAATGAAGCCATCGCTTTTTCCATTAAAAGGGAAGAGGTCTTTTGTTTTTTGGATTTTGATCCTGTGCCGGAGAAAACGTCCATTCGTATCAGCTGGTTCTGGAGAGATGAGCGCAGACGGAATCCGAAATTTATTCTCTATCCTCGCCGGTGGTCGACATTGGACAGTATGCAGCTTCGCGACGCGGATAAAGGACCGTGGCGCGTGGAAGTGAGAGATGTGGAGGGGAATATCCTTAAGACATTAAGGTTCAGTATTACGGACTGATGACCCATGGATTCATTGTTCACCCTTTTTGAAGGTATACGATTTTGGGACGTGGCTGATATCCTGCTGATTAGCTATATCCTTTTCCGCGTTTACGCCCTTTTCAGGGGGACCCTTTTGTTTGGCATCCTCATGGGGATTTCTATTCTGTGGTTCGTCCTTCTACCGATCACACAGTCCAGAGGAATGGTTTTGACCGGTCAGGTTTTCCAGGGCATTGCCGCTGCGGCAGCCCTCATTATCATTGTCGTATTCAGGAATGAAATCCGTTCGCTACTTCTGGCCAAGAACTTGAAGAGTTTCTTTTGGGGTTTTCCCCGGATGCGTTTGGATACGCCTGTTGAAGTCATTGTGGAGAGCGTCTACGAACTGGCCAAAAAGCGGACCGGCGCGCTCATCGTTTTGATGGGAAACGAAGACCTGGGAGAAGTGATCCATAGTGGAATATCATGGCATGGTCAGGTATCGAGAGAGATGATCCAAAGCATCTTCTGGCGCGACAACCCGGTCCATGATGGGGCCATTATCATTCAGGGTGACGAGATAAGAGAGGTGGCGGCCATTCTACCCCTGTCACAGAGGGAGGACCTCCCCTCACGTTATGGGACACGTCATAGGGCCGCGGCAGGATTGGCCGAAGCCACGGATGCCCTCGTTATAGTCGTATCTGAAGAAAGGGGCACCGTGTCGGTGGCCAAGGGCACGGAGATGAAGACTGTCGCAGGGGATAATCAGCTCCTGCAAGTCGTGAGAGAGCATCTTGGCCTTCCTGAGAACGAGGAAGGTGGAAAGAAAAGAGGACGTTTAGAATTTGCCATTGCAGGATTCATCTGTTTGATATGCGTTTCCTTCTACTGGTATGTTGTTGCAAGAGGAGAAGTCACTGTGAGGATACTTGATGAGGTCCCTGTCGAATATGTGAACAGTGAACCGGGAGTAGAGATCATCGGTTCCGTCAATCGTGTCCGTTTAGAGCTGAGTGGTTCCGCGCGTCTCATCAGACAGATAGGCGAAGAACAGATTAACGTAAGTATCGATTTGGGGGATGTAGCGGAAGGGGAGAAGACGTGTAAAATCACCCGGAAAAATATGAACCTTCCTCCGGGTGTTCGGCTTCAAAGTGTCACTCCCGAAGAGGTTGAGGTTGTCCTTGATCGTTTAGTCAGGAAGGTCTTTCCTATACAAGTGGACTGGGTGGGAAAGTTGCCTGAAAATCTAAGACTTGTGGACGCAAAAGTGATTCCCGCGCAGATTGCCTTCACCGAAGGAAGCAGAGTGATCAATGAAATCTCGACCATCTATACAGAGAGGATTTCCTTGGATCAGATAGAGAAGAGCGGGAGAATTACTGCTGAATTGGATATTTATCCTCCGTCTCTGAAAATGGACTCAGGCGCCAAGACCACCGTGGATATTGATTTCAAGGTCGCGGAGAGAACCCAATAAGATGAGAGGGAGAGTCTCTGTCATTACAAGTCCGTATCGAGTTTTTTAGGGCTGAACAAAAGGCCTGCACATATGTCCGGAATCTGTTTGTTCCCCGTTTGGTTTTCCTGAATACGTGTCATAACGCACTTCCCGTTCCTCTTCAGGATGAATCAGGCTGTATCTTTTCAGAGACTCATAGTCGTAGAAAAAGAGAGATGATATGGCCCAAGGATTTCTTCTGTTTGCCACGAGCATCGCGCTGTTTCTGTTCGCAATGATCAAACTGAACACCTGCGTACAACACTGACTTGTCATGATTTAGGCGCGAGCATGGGGAGGAGAGGGGACACATTGGAAAAAATAGGAGACATTTTGGAGCAGGGCCTTCTTGAAGGGGCCTTTCCTGGCGGAGTGTTGCTTGTGGCCAAAGGGGGGGAGATCGTCCTTCATCAAGAAGCCGGGTGGCGTTCCATGAGGCCGAAACAAGAACCTATGACGAAGGAGACGATCTTTGATCTCGCTTCTTTGACAAAACCCCTTGCCACCACTTTGGGTATCATGAAGTTGGTTGGTCAAGAGAAGATTGACCTGGATCAATCTTTGTCAGAGATCATAGAGAGTAGTTCTCTCAAGGAAAAGGGAAGCCTGACTCCCCGCCTACTGCTGAACCACAGTGCGGGATTTGTAGCATGGAAGCCTCTTTATTCCGATCTGTTGAAGGAAAAAGTAGAAGACCGGAGAAGCATACTAAGAAGAAGGATTCTCAAAGAGCCGTTGGTTTATTCGCCGGGGAAAGAGTGTCTTTACAGCGATTGGGGATTCATGATCCTGGAATGGATCATTGAAGAGGTCTCCGGAATGCCCATGCACCGGTTTTTAGATGATCATTTTTATGGGCCCATGTCTTTGAAAAGGACCTTCATCTACACAGGCGAGCTTCCCACAGGATTAGACAAAGCCATGTTCGCGGCAACCAAGGATTGTCCTTTGAGGAACAGGATTATTCGGGGTGAGGTAGAGGATGATGTGGCCTATGCCTTGAACGGCTATTCCGGTCACGCCGGATTGTTTGCGACCGCAGAGGAACTCTATGTTCTTGTCGCGCTTTTGAGGGATCATTACGATGGGAAGAGAGACGATTTTCTGAGCCCGGAAGTAGTTAGGGAATTCTTTCGTCTGCAGGATATTGTTGAGGGGTGCACGTGGGCTCTTGGCTGGGATACGCCTTCACCTGAGAATTCAAGCTCGGGAAGGTATTTTTCCCCCAAGAGTGTGGGGCACCTGGGATTCACCGGCACATCCGTATGGATGGATCTTGAAAAGGATGTGATCGTCGTCTTTTTGACGAATCGAACTCTGACGACCGACGACAATGAAAAGATCAAGGCTTTCAGGCCTCGGCTTCATGATCTAATCATGCAAGAGCTGGGAGTCATTTAAACAACCTCGATCTTATGTTTTGACCCTGAGATGACCTCCCCGATCATGCTTGCTTCTTGGACTCCTTTTCCCTTTAAAGCCCGTAACAAATTCTTCGCGCTTCGTCTGTCCACGGAAATGAGGAGCCCTCCGGATGTCTGAGGATCAAAGAGTACATCCTGAATAAGGGGGTGGACAGAAGATCCGATTTCCACCATGGGTCCGAAGAAGTCCCGATTGTTAAAGGCCCCACCTGGAACGAGGCCCATGCCGGCGTAGTCAAGGGCTTCAGGAAGGATGGGGATACTATGCGCATGGATTTGGAGACCATATTTCGAATCCATCACCATTTCCGTGAGATGGCCCAGCAGTCCGAACCCGGTAATGTCTGTGCAGGCATGAACAGGATAGGCTTTCATGACCTCTGCCGCTTGGCGGTTAAGGGTGGCCATGAGCCGAGTGGCAGTCTCTATGATCTCTTCCGAGGCAAGTCCTCCCTTGATGGCCGTGGTGATGATCCCGATACCCAAGGGCTTAGTCAATATCAGTTGATCTCCAAGTCTGAGATCTCTTTTGGTAAGAATATGGTCCGGATGGATGAAACCCGTGACAGACAGACCATATTTGAGCTCTTTATCTTCTATGCTATGGCCGCCTACCAGGACAACCTCCGCTTCATTCATCTTGTCCAACCCGCCCTGAATGATCTCACGGAGAATCGCGATGTCCATGTCGTTGGCTGGGAAGGCCACCAGATTCATGGATGTCTTGGGCGTTCCACCCATGGCGTAGATGTCGCTTAGCGCGTTAGCCGCGGCGATCTGGCCAAACTTGTATGGATCGTCCACAACGGGTGTGAAGAAATCCACGGTCTGGATCATGGCCAGATCGTCTGCCAATTTATAGACCCCGGCATCATCGGCCTTGTCCAGACCCACTATAAGGTTTTCATCCGTCGGGAATTCGATGCCACATAAAGCCTTGTCCAGGGCCCCTGGAGAGAGCTTGGAGGCTCAACCGGAACCTGAGACGGTTTCTGTAAGACGTAGACGCTCTTTTTCTGTCATAATCCCTCTATTAAACGATGTGTTACAGATCTATAAGCTATGGGAGATTATCCGATTTGTCAAACAGGAAAAACCTATATATAAACCGCTTTCGTTAGGAAAAACCGATTATCAAACATGAGCCCAAGGCGATTTGGTAGTCTATTAAGAATTAGGTTGAGGATAAAAGAAAATCAAGCATAACCTGGCAAAGAGGAGAGGGTGTTCTTCTTTTGTCTTTGACCAAATAGAAGCTTCGGACCATGGAAAGGCCCTTCACTCTAAATGATTTCAGTACCCCGGTTTTGACCTCGGCATCGATGGCCCTGGATGACAGGATAGATATTCCCAGTCCGGCCTTTATTCCCTCTTTGATGGCCGTGGATGAACCAAATCGTGCCACGACTTGTAGGGATTGGCTGGTTCTTGATTGGAGACTCCCGAGGTAATGCTCTATGTGTCTTAAGGTCCCTGAACCCGTTTCCCTCAATATGAAGGGTTCTTCGGAAATAGCCGCGATAGAGACCTCCTTTTTTCCAGCCCATCGGTGCTGAGCAGGAGTGGCCAGGACAAGTTCATCTTTCCAAAGTTCTTGGTATATCAGCGTATTATAACTACTCTTTGATCCAACTACCCCCAACTCAAGGTTCCCCTCAAGGACACGGGTTTCTATATCGCTCGTATCAGAAATGGCCAAGATTACGGAGACGGAGGGGTATTCTTCATTGAACCTTCCAATGATTTTAGGTAGGATAAATTCGCCTGGGATGGTACTGGCACCCATATGAATCGTGCCCCGTCTGATGCCAAGAAAGTCTTCCATTTCCTGGCAAACCTTTTCTTTCATACTCAGGAGGGAGACGGCATGTTTGTAAAGGAGTTCTCCTGCCTTTGTAGGAACGACCCGCCTGCCCAGGCGATCCAGGAGTTTGGCTCCAATGATACTTTCCAGTTTCGAAATCCTCTCACTGACCGAGGCTTGTGCCAGAAAAGCCGCATTTGCAGCCTTTGAAAAACTTCCCAGCTCCACGACATTACGGAAGATTTCCAGCTGGCGCAGGTCAAAATCAATGGATCCCATCGGTTTCACAAGAGCCTCCTTCAAATGGGGCAGATGCATTCAGGTCCTGATTAGTCCGCGGGATTTTGGGCGGCAGGCCTTTGAGAGCCTCTAGAAGAAATGAGGACATCCAGCAGGCTGGTTTCCCTGAAGAGTTTCCGCATACCCCTCAAGGCCTCGTTCCAAAACGGACGTATAGGGCAAGTCGCGATCCTTTCACAGACTCCGTCATCCGTCAGACAATCAACAAAGGAGAATTTGGTTTCCAAGAGCGTGAGAATATGCCATAGGCTGATTTCCTCAGCAGGGCGGGAAAGCATGTGCCCGCCTTTCGGGCCTCTGACACTGCTGATAAGCGCGGCCTTCTTTAAGGGAATAATCAGTTGTTCCAGGTATTTGACAGGAATATTCAGATTCTTTGAGATATCGGATACGCTCTTGGGTCCTTCACCATAGTTCTTGGCGAGTTCAAGCATAAGCCGTGTGCCATAGCGGCCTCGGGTTGATAGTCTCATGGTCTAATGATTCTCATCTCCTCTTCAGCCTTTTAGGGATGGCAGGTCATCCCATGGTAAACAGGGTTTAATATATATTGTCAGAGTATAGTTCGATGATTAGGTTGTCAACATGTTGTCACATCATTTTTTTAATGCATACCGACAAAATGAGCGAGCCTACTATATTCTGCCAACAGGAGGGATCATCCGAAATAATGAGCACATAGAAGAAAGGACCGTATGTGCCATCCACAACAACGAATACATTAGAGGGACTAAACTCCCCTCGGATGAGGAGTTGGTGGTCCTCAACGACATGAGAGAGATCAAGGCGCGTGTTAAAAAACGGAAGAAAAGACAGTCTGAGATCTTCCTGGACAAAGGTGAGTATCTTGAGGAGAAGTCAAGGCTGGAAAAGGAGATGACAGAGCTCAAGACGGACCCAAAAACACTTTATTAGCATTGACATCTCGAGACCTCTATTCTAATGAATAGCTCAAGGCTTTCCATGAACATCAATAGGCAAAGGCACGCCTATTGGAAGCCATCGGCGAATACTGAGATCGATGAAACCGTGAAAGGGTGTCTTCGAAGTGTGGACGGGCTCATCAAATGTCGGGCCCTTTTCATTGGAAAACATCATGATTCAACTCTTCCGTGTATCGAAAAGTTTTGGGACGAGTAAGGCGCTGCAGGATATTAATCTGAGGATTCGCAAAGGGGAATTCGTCTTTGTCACTGGGCCGAGTGGCGCGGGGAAGACAACCCTCCTCAGGCTTATATTTGGCACCGAGCCACCGACAGAGGGTCAAATACTGATCCGTGGGATCAATTTGAACCGAATCAGGAGAACAAGCCTGGATCTTTTGCGAAGGCGGATGGGATTCGTGTTCCAGGATTTCAAATTATTGTCTAGAAAGACAGTCTTTCAAAATGTGGCTATCGCGCTGGAGGTTACGGGAGAGCGACCCGCGATCGTCAGGAAAAAGACCCATCAGGCCCTCAAGGCTGTCGGTCTGTCAAAAAAGGAGGAGCTCTTTCCTCTTCAACTTTCCGGAGGAGAGCAACAAAGAGTGGCCATTGCCAGAGCTGTTGTCAATGATCCTTTGATCCTGATCGCCGATGAGCCGACGGGGAATCTGGACCCGGACATCACTAGAGATATCATGATTCTTTTTCGAAGCATAAACCTGAGAGGAACCACTGTCATCATTGCCACGCACAGCCAAGAGCTGATGAAAGACACTGAACAGAGAATCATCCTTCTAAAAGAAGGAAGGATGCTCAGAGAGAGATAACAGTATGGGCTTGCGAAACTGGGCCTATTATTCGAAACACGCATTTATCAATATCTTTGGTAACCGGCTTGTCCACGCCATCAGTATCGGCACCATAGCAAGCTCTTTGATCCTTTTCGGTTCATTTATTCTTCTGTTCTATAATCTCAATCACTGGATGTTAGAGTGGGGGCAATCTTTGTCCATGTCGGTCTACCTTCAGGACGAAATAGATCAGAAGACGAAGGCGAGGATAGAATCCCTTTTGAAAAATCTACCAAGCGCTGAATTGAAGGAATATATTTCCAAAGACAGGGCCATGGAAGACCTGATAGATGGGCTTGGTGTTCATTCCGGTTTATTGGAGGGGCTCAAGGAGAACCCTTTGCCGGCCTCCTTCGAGATTATATTCAAGGATGTGAACATCCGTCAGCTAGATCCACAGGGAATGAAGGAAGAAATTGAGAAGATCGAAGGTGTTCAGGAAGTCCAGTATAGTGAAGAGTGGCTGGATCGGCTTGAAGGTCTGGTCTATGTGTTGAAAGTCGCAGGCTTTATCATTGCAGGTTTCCTCTGCTTGGCTGTCTTGTTCATAACCACAAATACGATCAAGTTAACCATATATTCTCGCAGGGATGAAGTGGAGATCCTTAAGCTCGTAGGGGCCACCGACTGGTTTGTGAAGATGCCGTTTCTCATCGAAGGGGCTATTCAGGGTTTGGTGGGTGGAGTTATTGCCTTATCTACAATTTCTCTGCTCTTTTTGCTGTTTTCTATGGACAAAGTTCATATTATTGGTCTCCCCGTGCTTGAGATAGTCTTTTTACCCATGGCGCATCTGGCTTTTATCATCCTACTAGGTTTGATTTTGGGATTAATCGGGAGCTTTATCGCTGTAGGTCGGTTTTTTGATGCGTAGGAACGAGGATTCGCTTTAGCGATATGTTCGAACGTCCAAAAATCTTTCGTGCTCATAGTCTTCACGTTTTTTTTGCTTTCCTGTTTTCTCTTATCCTACCATTTCCACCGGCCGCTTCATCATATGATTCTGATACGAAGAAGAAACAGATTGAGCAGATAGAAACAGATCTTTCACGGGAAAAGGAACAGTCCATGGAGCTGGAGATTAAGGAGCGGGATCTCTTGGGACAGCTCGCAGAAATCGAGAAGAGAATTGCGGAAAAAAGGAAATCCGTGGAGAAAGTGAAAGAAGCATTGCGTTTGAACCGAAATGAACTGAAAAGCCAAGAAATGAAGCTGGGGCATCTGGAGGAAGTCGCAAGTGGTGTTCGGGAAAAGCTTGCCGAGAGACTGGTGGCTTTCTACAAATATGCAAGAAGGGGGTATGTGCATCTCTTCGTTTCATCGAGCAATATGGATCAGTTGAGAAAGAGGATGAAGTACCTGCAAGTCATCATGGCCGAAGATCAGCGCCTGTTGGCAGAATCGGGAAAGCTTCAGCAAGAGATCAATGAAGAGATCATTCTCGTCAGAGAAAAGTTGAACGTCATTGAGGAGATGAAGAAAACAGAAAGTGCTCGGGTCTCGGCTGTAAAACGAGAACTCGACAACAAGGTGCTCCTCCTCATGAAAGTTCATGAAGAAAAGAAGTTCCATGACACCCTGGTGGAAGAGCTGCAGTTAGGAGCGGAAAACCTGGGGGAGACTTTGCTGAGCCTGGATAGAGAACGAAAAGAGAAGAAGTCGTTGCCATTAGGTTTTGAGGAATCGAAGGGTAAACTGCCCCTTCCATTCCAGGGAAAGATCATGAGGAACCAGGACTGGTGGGGAGTAGACATGGTGAATACCCATAAGGGCCTGTTTATTCAAGGGACTTTGCGAGAGGAAGTGAAATCCGTTTTTGCCGGAAGGGTCGATTTTTCGGGCCAGCTCAGGGGATATGGAGAAACCATCATTATTAATCACGGTTCACGGTATTTTACAGTCTCTGCCTATCTTGCTGAAAGGCATAGAAAAGAGGGAGATATGGTACAAAAAGGCGATGTGATCGGCTTGTTAGGTGATGCCGGTCCTCCTGAAAGTCCGCAGCTCTATTTTGAAATAAGAAGGGCCGGAACCCCTCTTGATCCGTTGAAGTGGGTGAAAGTTCATTGACGTTTTGGAGAAGAATAGAGTAAAATTATATATTTCTGGGATCTTTCGCAAGATAATCTCGATCAGCAGGAATTCGTGTCAGCTCTCTTCCTTTTTCCTCTTTTGAGAATCATAGAGAATCCCAAAAAAATGAGCGGGAGTCGGATCATGAGATCAAAAAACAGGGTAATCGGCTTGTTAGTTCTCTTATGTCTTTTATTAGCGGGTGTGTTTTTTATCAATGGCAAGAATTGGGAGGTGACAGCCGAAACCAGTGATATCTACAAAAATCTGGAGATATTCACTGAGGCACTCAAAGAAATTCAAGAGAACTATGTTGACATCAAGAAACCTGAAGAGCTGATACAGGGCGCCATTAAGGGGATGGTTGAGAGCCTAGACCCCCACTCATCTTATATGACCCAGAAAGAGTATGAGGACTTGATGGTGGATACGAAGGGTCGGTTTGACGGTGTTGGAATTGAGATCACGATTAGGGACAATATGCTCATGGTGATTTCGCCGATTGAAGGGACTCCCGCATACGAGGCAGGGATAAAGGCCGGAGACCAAATCTTAAAAATTGATGGCGAACTGAGTATAAATATGAGTCTAACGGATGCGGTGAGTCGTATAAGGGGGCCGAGAGGAACCACGGTCAATCTGACTGTTCAGCGTGAAGGAGTTGGTAAACCCCTTGAATTTATCATTACACGAGATGAAATCCCTATTATGAGTGTTCGACACTATTTGCTTACCCCTGATATCGCGTATGTCCGGATCTCAGGTTTTCAGGGCGAGACGGACCGAGATTTAGCTAAGGCCTTAGAAGAAATTGAGGAAGGACGAGATTTGCGGGGTCTCATCCTGGACCTCAGGTGGAATCCGGGCGGATTGTTGAATCAGTCGATCAGCGTGTCTGACCTCTTTCTCGATTCGGGGGTTATTGTGAGTACAAAGGGGAGAGACGATGCCCAGAGTATGGATGTCTCGGCAGAGAAGAATAATGTGCTGAGGAATTATCCCATAATTGTGTTGGTCAATGGTGGAAGCGCAAGCGCGTCGGAGATTGTCGCCGGAGCCCTACAGGATAACAAAAGGGCGTTGGTTCTCGGAACTCAGACCTTTGGAAAAGGGTCTGTTCAGACTATTCTACCCCTGTCAGATGGATCAGGCATTCGTTTGACGACAGCGAACTACTATACCCCAAGCGGTAGGTCCATTCAGGCGAGTGGGATTACGCCTGATATCATACTGGATTATGTCCCTCCGGAGAAGGATAATGAAGAGGAGGGCGGCAGTTTCATCATAAGAGAAGAGGATTTGCCAAACCACCTGGAGCCGGATGAACAAAAAGAGACGGAAATCCCGACGACCCCCCCTTTGTCAGATGATGAAGTAGAAAACGAGAATAAAGACATGGAGGAGCATGGAAAAAATGTAGGAGAGAAAGACGATGAGACAAAGGAAAGAATCAGGGCGTTGGTTGAGGATGACAATCAAGTTCGGCATTCCCTTGAGCTTCTTCAGACCTGGAACGTTTTTTCACAACTGAAAACTGAACCCTAACGTTGCAAAAGTTTAGGATGCTGCAGATCCGCGGCGTCAAGGGTGAAGCTGTAGTAAACTACCGCGAACCCTTGACAACAAAGGAGATGCGGTATCCTCGACTTTCCCGATGGGTTGAAAACGTGACAAATTAAATGGGTTAACCTGGAATTCACATTTGGCGATTTTCAGAACTAGTCTCGAATTACGATGAGATCTTTATTATTATTGCTTTCTATAGCCTTTTGTCATGTTTTCTATGAAACGATAGGGTGAACCCTGATTTTGCTTTGGTGAGGATCAATGACCGAACTCAGAGAAGAGTCAAGGAGTGCGGCCAGATCGGTGACTCTGGTGGGAGCCGCGCTGAATAGTCTATTGATTCTCCTCAAGTTTTCCGCAGGGGTTATGGGTAAGAGCCAGGCGCTCATCGCGGATGCGGTCCATTCCGTTTCGGATCTTACGACTGATGCTGTTGTTCTTTTTGGCCTCAGGATTGGCGGAAAGTCTCCCGATGAGGAACACCCCTTTGGACATGCTCGCATTGAGACCTTGGCCTCCGCCATCGTGGGACTGGCCCTGATTGTTACAGCGCTGTATTTGGGAGTGAAGGCTGTATTTGATATTTACCTTCACGAAGAGTACTTTCCCACGAATATTGCATTGGTGGGGGCCGTTGTCTCTATTGCTGTGAAAGAGGCGTTATACCATTTCACCGTAAACACCGGGCGTCGCATCAAGAACCAATTAGTAATCGCCAATGCATGGCATCATCGTTCGGACGCCCTATCCTCTGTGGCCGTCTTGCTGGGCGTAATCGGCACAAGGATTAATCCTGCCTGGCACATGCTCGATTCCTTTGCCGCGGGTTTGGTTTCCTTTTTTATTGTAAGGGTCGGCCTACGGATTTTGGGAAACAGTCTGCGTGAATTCACCGACACAGCTCCAAAAGTCGATACCCTGAACAGTATCAGGGATTGTGCACGAAATGTAGAAGGTGTGCTCGATATACACGATCTTAGGGTCCGAACAGCCGGCGGGCTTTACCAAATGGAAATCCACATCACAGTTGATGGTCATATCTTAGTTGTGGATGGCCACAGGATTGCCAAGGAGGTCGAGCGTTGCCTGAGTGAAGATATCGAAGGGATTGATCGAGTCATTGTCCATGTGGATCCGGATCCCGATTCCCTCTGAGCATTTTCGGTAAGTCTCCTATAAGAAATAGACCTCAACCCATTTTATCCAATTCTGTATCAATCCACCTTACGGCATACACAATTCTCATGAGCAGCCTAAACACCATTAGAGTCATTTTCTTTCAAAGCCGGATTGTCTGAGGTTTTCATTTCCTCAAAAGGCCGTTTGAAGCCACATCCCTTCTTACGACACTTCAGTGTTGGATCTCCGGCTTTGGAGCGTTGCACAACAAGGACCTTGGTTCCGCATTCGGGGCAGGTTTGGTTGACCGGTTCGTCCCAAATGGCAAACCGACATTTTGGATACTGATCACAGGCGAAAAATTTCCTTCCCTTCTTCGAAACCCGCTCTACCAACTTCCCGGTACATCCTTTCTCAGGACAAGAGATATTTGTACTGATAGGTTCGGTATATTTGCAGCGAGGAAAGTTTTCACAGGCCAAGAATTTCTGGCCGTTACGGCTCCGCTTGACAATCATTGTCCCGCCACATTTTTTACAGGGTATTTGGGTGTGCTCTTCTTGGGCGTCTATGTCCTTCTCTTTGCTGAAAGGTCGAGTGTTTTTGCAGTTGGGATAACCGGAACAGGCGAGGAAGGGACCGAATTTCCCCGTCTTCACAATCATAGGCTTGCCGCATATTTCACACGTACCCTGCTGTTTGCCAAGATCGGCGGTCTCCTCCATGACAATAGTGCCTTTTTCATCTCGGCTGAAATTGGCCGTAAAGCTGCATTCCGGATAACCGGAACAGGCCAAGAAAAGTCCGTTTCGCCCTGACTTTATGGTAAGGAGTTTTTTGCACTTGGGGCAGGGTAGGGTGGTTTCCACCTCTGCCTTCATTTCCATTTGGGCCTTTTCAAGGTCTTTCTCGAATGAATGGTAAAACTCCTCAAGGACTTTGACCCATGTGATCTCCCCGCTTTCCACTCTGTCCAGATTATTTTCCATCTGAGCCGTAAAGGCAATATCCAGTATATCAGGGAAACCTTTCATCAGGAGGTCTATGACCAAAAATCCTAATTCAGTTGGTTTAAAACGGCCTTTTGTGATGGTTACATACTCCCTTCCACGAATGTTGGCCAGAATGCTCGCGTAGGTGGAAGGTCTCCCTATGCCGTTTGCTTCCAACTCCTTAATCAAAGAGGCCTCAGTAAACCTCGGAGGGGGCTGAGTAAAATGCTGGGCAGGATCCAGATCTATGAGACTCAGAAGCTGGTCCTTTTTGAGTGGTGGAAGGATTGCGTCTTTATTTTTTTCCTGCTCTGATTCTTCTTCACTAGTCTCCTCATACAGGGTGGTGAATCCCTTGAAGACAACAACAGAGCCTGAAGCCCTGAAAGTCGCACGTCCTGCACGAATATCAGCCTGTGTCTGATCTAATATGGCCGGATTCATCTGGCAAGCCAAGAATCTTTTCCAGATCAGAGAATAGAGAGCAAACTGCTCTCCTGTTAGAAATGAGGCGATATCATCAGGCTTAAGAAGGGTTGATGTGGGCCTGATGGCCTCATGGGCCTCTTGAGCTCTCTTGGGACTCCGGTATGTCACGGGTTTTTCCGGTAGGTAGTCGATGCCAAAATTCCGGGTGATGAATTCCCTAGCCTCTGAAACGGCCTCACTTGATAGCCGGAAGGAATCCGTCCTCATATAGGTAATAAGTCCTGTTTGACCTTTGTCACCAAGTTCCAGCCCTTCATAAAGGCTTTGGGCAATGGACATGGTCTTTTTTGCAGGGAAACGGAGTTTTCTGTAGGCCTCCTGTTGGAGAAGGCTTGTGGTGAATGGTGGCGGGGGATTTTTATTCTTCTTCTTCCTGACGACTTTTCCGACCGTAAAGGTTTCATCTTTCAACTCATGAACAATGGACTGAGTTTGGGCCTCATTCTTTAACTCGGTTTTTTTGCCGTCGTATTTTGAGAACCTCGCCTTAAAGGAGGGAGGGTCATCAGAACGGAGATGGGCCGTCAATGACCAGTATTCTTCTGGTTGAAACGCATGAATCATTCTCTCTCGTTCACAGATAATCCTTAGAGCCACAGATTGAACTCGGCCGGCACTTAGTCCTCTCCTTACTCTCGACCAAAGAAGTGGAGATATTTGGTAACCAACCAATCGATCCAGAATCCTCCTGGCCTGCTGTGATTCAAATCTGTCTTGATTGAGGCTCTGAGGTGATGATATGGCCTGTTTGATGGCCTTACCCGTGAATTCATTGAACAGAACCCTGTAAATCTCTTTCCCCTCGCTCTTCAACTCTTGAGCGATGTGCCAGGCAATCGCCTCGCCCTCCCTATCCGGGTCTGGCGCCAGATAGATGGCATCGGCCTTATTTCCGGCTGTCTTTATCTCTTTTAGTATCTTGGCTTTCCCTTTGATAGTCACATATTCCGGGGTGAATCCATTTTTCATATCCACCCCGAGTTTGTTGTTAGGAAGATCCTTTACATGGCCAACCGAAGCCATAATCTGAAACTCCGGTCCCAAGTATTTCTTAAGAGTCCTGGCCTTTGTGGGGGACTCAACGACAAGCAAATTCTTCATCATAGGTATTCCGTTCCAAAAACATAGATTCGACTGGGCTTAACGAACAAACACTTTCCCGGGAAGCTGTCTGATCATACCTTTTAGTTCCATTCTCATGAGGATACTTGCCGCCTTGCCTGGTGCCAAGTTGCCTTGCCGAGTAATCTGATCGATGTGTAAAGGATAATCTCCAATCATATCATAGATGACCTTTTCAGACTCGTCCATAGGAGGAAGCACCTCCTTTTGGAACGTGTCCGATTTTGGAGAGTAGTCGTAATTCATTCCCAATTCGTCAAGGACGTCATCCGAATTTTCTATAAGTCGGGCGCCCTGTTTGATCAGGAAATGACAACCCGTACTCTTGAAAGAATGAATACTCCCCGGCACGGCAAAAACCTCACGATCCTGCTCCAGGGCCAGGGCGGCTGTTATGAGGGAACCACTTTTCATGGTTGCTTCCACGACTATTACCCCTCTACTCAGGCCGCTGATGACTCGGTTCCGAATCGGAAAGTTTTTCGGCTCAGGGGGTGTCCCTACAGGAAATTCACTGATCAGAGCGCCTTTATTTGCGATACTGTCCGCGAGTTTGCGGTTTTGTGCAGGATAGACGATGTCTATGCCTGTTCCCAGAACCGCGATGGTGAACCCTTGGCTGGCCAAACAGCCCCAATGAGCTGAGGCATCAACCCCTTTGGCCATTCCACTGACCACCCCCAAGCCACGTCTTCCAAGTCCTTGACCTATCATTTGAGCAGATTTCGAGCCATATGGAGAAGGATTCCTTGATCCCACTACGCCTACGAAAGTGACATTTTTTGGAAGATCCTTTCCCTTTACATAGAGGAGTATTGGAGGGTCATGAATCTCCTTGAGAGCCGCGGGATAAGAAGGGTCATGAAAGCTAACGATTTTGGCGCCGCATTTTTCCACGTTGGCGAGTTCTTCCCAAGGATCAATCTGAAATTCCTTATTTACAATCCTATCGGCAGTTTCTCTTCGCAGGCCTTCAATACCGGTTAGCTCCGAGATGTCCGCCTGGAAGATTCGCTCCGGATCTCCAAATTTATTCAATAGGTTTTTACACGCGATATTCCCCAGTCCCGGAATCATCTGTAGGGCAAGCCAACCACATCTTTTGTCGGACCAAATCGGCATAGGTTCTGAATGTTTTGGTGATCTTCGGAATGCTCTACATCAGCAAATAGAAATGCGCAAAGCCTTCCGACATAGGTCATGTAACATGGCGGGAGTTTAAACCAGAGGAGAAACCAATAGTCAAGTTTTTTCTATGGATGCGTCGAGACCTTTGAAAAACACCCTCTTTTGCCCAATCTCGGCGTCAGGCTCAAATCTTAATCCTCGAAATACTAAAGGTATTCCTGGCTGTCCCGATGAAAATCGGGAGGGTTAAAATTTTCGCCTTCCTTGACCTTGAACAGAATTGGGCATTTTTCAAAGGTCTCGGGGCATGAGATAGATGCTATTCGACGCTGCACGTCGCTATTTTGGAGAGAATGTCGGGTTCACCTGACCAAGATAGGGCATTAATAGGACTTCCGACAGGAAAGTCTTCTTCGGAAGAGAGAACAACAGCTGTAGCTGTTTTTTTTCTGGACTCTAAAACCAGAATGGTCGCGAGATGAATATCTGGCAGGATCAACTCCGGCCTCTTGGTCAAACGAAAACCCTTGGTATCCGGATCAGGAACAACATGTTCCCTTATCACCTGAAACAGGTGCCCTTTTTGGACCCCTTTGTCAAGACCACAGTCGATATAGACGACCGCGCTAGTAGCAAGGATGCTCGTTTCATCTTGAGTTGCCACAACGTGTCCGACGAGTGATCTGTTCATAGATTGGGGAAGGACGCAGGGGGATGATACCGGCTCATATGGAACAATCGAGTCCCCGACACTTAGGGTCTTAAAACAACTGAGTAGTGTTGCTTTGTAAGTGTTCTTCTTGGGTATAAGCTTACCTTCTTCGACCGTATGACCGACTGGTTCCTCGATCACTAGTCTTCCACGCACTGTAAGGACATACCCCATTTCTTCTCCGGTGATAGGATGCTTGATCAAGGGGGATCGCTGGCATATACTGAATTCATCACCGGGCTCGACTCTTGCTCCCTGCTTGGTTATTCTGACATAGACCTTATCTCCCGGGGATAGAAGCATCCTGTCGTCTTCAGATGCAAACAGATTTCCCCAGAGTTCCGCCTCTACGTCGGAAAGATATCCAAGGGTGTCCGTATTGGTGAGACCGGAGACATCTATCCCCACAGGTCCCTCTGGTTCAAGTACCTTAGGTTTCTGAACAGCGAATTTCTCTTCTTTGGTTTTTAGAGTGGGAACGTTTTCCAGGAGAGTCAGAACATCACCGGGCTCTAAAAGATGGGGATTGGTGACGAACTGATTCATCTCCCACAATTCTGGCCATAGATTTGGATCACCATAATAGAGTTCACATATATCCCATAGGGTGTCCCCTTTTTGGACAACGTGAGTCAAAGGCTGAGCACATGTCCGCGGTGAATGCACCAAAGAACAGGTAAGCAGTAACACAAGTACGGTGAAGAAAAATCTATATTTGTTTGTCATGTGAAAATCACATCCTTATGCACAAATTTATTGTTTAATTATAGCTATTTTTGGAGTTCTTTGTCAAGCAGGTTTTATCTTTATTTAACTGAATTGAATAATATGAAGTGAATAATGATTAAAAATTTTGAATTTAACCATCTTAGACGTGATTAATCAGACTCAGGGCTCATTCCATCCAGCCAAGTTTCCATTCTGGTCAAATGAGACAAACCCTTTATAGATACTCGGATAATACCAGAGCGTCCTTGACCCTTTGATGACCTTGATCGGGGCGCCGAGGATAGATCTGACCTCATCCTCCGGCATGCCGATTTCAAGTTTTCGCCAGTTCATCATATTTTGCCAACCGAACCCTCCTGTTTCCAGCATTTCCTGGAATCCCATTGATTCTTCAAGCTGTTTTTCCAACTGGTCGATCCTGAGTTCAAGTTCATCTATTCGTTTCTGAAGCAACGAGGTTTCTTCATCCTGCGCTAGAAGGGGATGTGTAGACTGGCCGAGGAATATCAGGCACACCAGCGTACTGATAAAACCCAGTAAATGGTTTGATCGGTTCATGATATTCGCATATCTCCTGTGAACTCCTTTACGGGTTTGCCGACGTGTAGGCGGAAATAAATTCGGCTACAAAGGCTCTTATCTTTCCTTGGACTTCAGCAGAACCGCCAAAGCTGATCTGGTTTCTCTCCCAGGTCGTCGCAAACATACTGATTGTAGCGTTTCGTCCTAACTGAACTGCCTGCTGGACTTCAACGGTAATATTTGAAATATCGAGGGCTGCACCTTCGGCGAGGATCTCGTTAATAGAGACAGAAAGCACGAGGCACGCGAGAGGATATTTCAGAGACATCTTAAATCTATTAAATTCTTCGTCAGAGAGCACTTCAATCCCTGCTTTCTTGAGCTGCCGCTCTGTTTCTTCGCGGAGTTGGCCGGCAACAATACCCTTCTGCTCCGTATTGAAATCAATGGGATTTACCTGCACGTAAACACTTTTAAGACCCTGAAACATAATACGGGAATTATCAACTGCCATGGTGACGAAAGGCGTCAAATAGGATAAAAAAAGGAAGACAAAGGTGCCTGAGACAAGGCGACGTTTGTGACAGAAATTCATGGTGTCCCTCCCTTGATTTGTCTGATCTCGTGGTCGTCGGTTCAGTCCGCCTAATATATTGATGCCGATGCCGGTGTATTACAGGCTTTTCGTGATTCTTTGACCGTGGTGCGAGAGAGGGGAGTCGAACCCCTACGGTCATACCACTGGATCCTAAGTCCAGCGCGTCTGCCAATTCCGCCACTCTCGCATGCCGTGACCTATTTTCATGGTTTTTATGAAACGTGTCAAGCGCTAATACTCGGTTTGAATCTTTGCTCAAACTCTTTCAAATACCTGGCGATATGCCCTTCATCGGCAAAACTGAAGTATGTATTACGCCCAATAATCACATGATCCAGGACTTGTATAGTGAGCAGCTGCAAAGCCCATACAAGATCCCGGGTCAGTTTCCGATCTTCACTGGAAGGTGCTGGATCTCCTGAGGGATGATTATGGACAAATACTAGGGCTGCCGCTCCGTATTCTAATGCCAAGGTCACGATTTCCCGTGCATAGACAACACTGCCGGTCAGAGTTCCAAAAAAGACATCCCTATCAGAGAGCAATTCATTCCTACGGTTAAGAAAGAGGACTTTGAAGACTTCTCTCTTTAAATCCCGCATGGAATGAAAGAGATAGTCAAAAACCGCCTTCGATGAGCTAAGAAAGGCTTTTCCCCTGGCGCGATCCCTTAGATATCTCCCGGCTACGTGATGAACAAAGCTCAAATAGAGAGCGTTTTTTTCTCCGATTCCCTTGATTTGCGTCAATTTTTCTATGGGAGCTGAGAGCACGCCGGAGAGATTGCCAAATCTCTTCAGGGCTTCTCGGGCCTCGGTTTTCACATCGCGCCTCGGGGTTCCCAAGGTCAGAAGAAACTCCACCACTTCCTCATCGGAGAATCTATCCAGGCCACCGTGGATGAATTTGTCCCGAAGTCGACGTCGATGACCTTCCCCCTTCTTTTTCCATTCTTCTTTGTCCATTTTTTTCAGACGGTTCACTTGATGCCAAATCTGAGATGAAGGGGCCGGTATTGGCCGTTTACTTTGATTATATGTAAATTCGATACATAGAACAATTAGTCTTACAAATCAAACACAAAAGCATTTTCACCGCCAAATATTTAGTTGTCTATGGCCTGACAAGGGACAAGGGATCAAGACAGAAGGAGACATTGAAAGCCTAAAAAAAGTATTTCTTACTATAAATCGCTTCTTTACTCTGTGACCCTGTCTCTGGTATAATATAGCGCTTCTACAGACCTGCCGGGGGAAATCGCCCCAGAGTCCTTTCAATCTTATAGGTCACCTTCCAATTGAAAGGGCTTTTCTTTGCTCATCAACTGTGTCTGTTCAGTGGCTCCGCAGTTTGCGGATAGTTACGCAAACTGTTGGTGAATATTTTGTGGATGGGAAGGATTATTTAAAAGACAATGCTATTATATAAAACTCTGGGTTTTCTTAGTGCTTTGGTGTTATGTGACCTTTTTTTTGCGAATGGAGCTTGGGCTTGGGGCCCCGCGATACATACGGCTATCGGGCTAAAGATAATTGACGAAATTGCATTTCTCTTACCGGCTGTTGGCAATGTCATCCGTGCATACCCTCTTCAGTTTCTTTACGGCAGCCTGGCGGCGGATTTTTTTGTCGGTAAGGGACAAAAAAAGAAGAAAGGGCATTCTCATAATTGGGAGACCGGTTTTAAGTTTTTTGAAAAGACTGCTAATGACAGTGAGGCTGCGTACGGATACGGATTCTTTTCACATCTTGCCGCAGACGTAGTGGCCCATAATTATTTTGTCCCTGAACTCATCCACGGCGCATCCACATGGAAACGGGCGGGACACATCTATTGGGAGGCCAAGGCGGATCAGTCTTTGGGCTCTTCCTACACAAGGACGGCCAGGAATTTGCTGAGCATGAAGGAACTGGGTTGTGACCATCTTCTACGATCGGTGGTGAAAACGAGCCGAAACGGGTTTAGGACGAGAAAACAGATCTTTACTCAGACCGTGAAGTTGTCTGATTTTTTGAGCTACTCACAGTCTTTGGGTTTGGTGAATATGGGCTTTCGCTACCAGATTTCCAAAGAATATCTTGCCTTTATGATCAACCTTTCATATCGCTTAGTAAAAGACTTCTTGAACCATCCGGGGTCATCACTCTGTCTATCCTACGATCCCATCGGGAGTGAGAATTTACGCTTGGCGAGCTCAAACGGAATTCTTTCGAAGTTATTCAACACGCCGCAACCCGTGTATCAATTCACGGTTGATCACGAGCTACTCAAATTGTAATATCCTGAATCTTGCATAGACAATCTCGAATGGATTTATTAAGAGTATCATTCCAAGCATTTGAGGCGTCTTTGTGTCCATGAGGCATACTCATTATTGGGTGAAATAAGACCTTTAGAAGTCTTGAGGCGTCATTTTTGGCTATCCATTCTGTTCAGAGGAACGAACAGGTTTAAGTTCGAGCATGAGCGTCCATGAAAGACGTATTACGTGAAGAAATAATCTGTTAAAAAGGATCAAGGATGTTGGATATCTTATGAATACTATTAGGGTACTTCCGGAAGATGTATCGACACAGATCGCCGCCGGCGAAGTTATTGAAAGACCTGCTTCCGTGGTCAAGGAACTCCTTGATAACTGCATTGATGCCGGTTCCGACAGAATACTCATAGAGATTGCGAAAGGAGGGAAAAGACTCATCAAAGTTCGAGATAATGGAGTTGGAATGAACAGGGACGATTTGCTTTTATGTCTTGAGAGGCACGCCACCAGTAAAATAAAATCGGCCTCAGATCTCTTCTGCATAGATACCTTCGGGTTCAGGGGTGAAGCACTCCCGAGTATGGCATCGGTGTCACGAATGGAGATTACCTCCCGTCCCAAAGATCAATTGGCTGGGTATAAGGTGAAAATAGATGGCGGCAAACTGAAATCGATAGATGAAACAGGTTCACCGGCAGGGACAATCGTGGAGGTCAGAGACCTTTTTTTCAACACCCCTGTAAGGAAGAGGTTTCTTCGCGCAGAGAAGACAGAAACCGATCACATCATTGATGTCATATCAAAGATAGCCCTCCCATTTCTTCATATTGATTTCAGGTTGGATGACGGCGAAAAGACACTGTTAAGCCTTCCGATCTCTGAAAACGATCTAAACCGTTTAGCTATACTCATGGGGCGGAATGTGGCCGGATCCATGGAATATTTGGATCAACGGCTGAATGCGCTAAAGATCAAGGCTTATCTGGCTTCTCCCGACCTGAGCAGGTCTCGAGGGGACCGCATTTTTGTGTATGTCAATCATAGAAGCGTACGTGACCGGCTGATTACACGGGCCGTTATAGAAGGCTACGGTCAGCATCTAATGAAAAGGCGCTATCCCCAAGTGGCCGTCTTTATTGAGATGCCTCCCAGCATGGTGGACATCAACGTACATCCCACGAAACAGGAAATTCGTTTCCGTGATGGCCTCCGTGTCTACCAGTCCATCGTATCTGCTATAGAGGGTGTCTTGGGAGAGAAATATCATCGCATCCCAAATATTGCCTTGAATCGGGGGGCTACAGAATTCGGAGAGATAAGAAAGGCGCAGATTCACGAAAGGCGTGTGGCAGAACCGGAGGGAGTCTATTCAGGATCAGGTGATAAGGGTTCAGGCTACTCTGAGGACCTTTTCCAAGAACAGCATCTTGTGAGACAAAGCCCTCAGATTATCGGGCAGCTAAGAGACACATACATACTTTGTCAGAGTCATGAAGGTCTCTTGTTGGTTGATCAGCACGCGGCCCACGAAAGGATTGTCTATGAGAGTCTGAAAAAGGCCTACCAGAACATGAAGATTGAGGGCCAGGCTTTTCTGATTCCTCATCGGTTGGAGTTCTCCTTGAAAGAGGGGAGAATCATTGAGGAGAAGACGCATCAACTCAGCCGATTGGGTGTGGAATTGGAGCACTTTGGTGGGTGCACGTTTCTTCTAAGATCAGTTCCTACTATTCTTGTGAATGCGGAATGGGAAGGCTTTCTTCTCGACCTCGTTCCGGTGCTGGAGGAAGAAGAGGATCTCAGCAATGACAAGGCGATGGACAGGTTCCTCACTGTCATGGCATGCCACGGCGCTATAAGGGCAGGAAAAAGGTTGTCTCAACAGGAGATGATATCGCTGATCAGTCAATTACAGAAGATGGATCTTCCGACGAATTGCCCTCATGGAAGGCCTATTTTCAGACAATTCAGTTATTATGAAATAGAGAAGATGTTCAAGAGAGTGGCTTAATAGAATCGCCCTTTGGTTCCATACAGGGAAGAAGAACTCATGATAGGTGAGAAGCCAAAAGTGGTGATTATTACCGGACCGACAGCATCTGGGAAGAGCTCTTTGGCTATAGACCTGGCCCTCCACTTTGGCGCTGAGATCGTGAATGCAGATTCTATGCAGGTATATCGCGGTATGGATGTGGGGACGGCCAAGCCGAGTATCACCGAGAGAAGGGGCGTTCCCCACCACCTCTTGGATGTGGCGGATCCTGATGAAGCTTTTGACGCGGCCAAGTACCGTTCTTTGGGAACCCCCATCTTGCATGACATTGCCTCCAGAAACAAGGCAAGTCTTGTGGTGGGGGGCACGGGTCTTTATATTAAGAGTCTCCTGAGTGGACTGTTTGAATGTCCGCCGGCAGATCCGGAGTTTAGAGATGGATTGCGTCGAACTTGGGAGGCCCGTGGCCCTGAGTATTTATATGAAAGGCTTAAGAGCTTTGATCCGGAATCAGCCCGGAAAATTCATAGGAATGACAGGTCTCGGGTCATTCGAGCCCTCGAAGTTTATTATCTTTCTCACCAGCCCTTTTCATCTCTGGTTCGAAGACATAATTTTAAAGACCGGCCTTTTCACACGTTGAAGATTTGCCTGCAAGTGGATAGACCTCAACTCTATGATCGTATCAATCGGCGTTCGGTCCGCATGATAGAAGCCGGCCTCGTTGCTGAAACAGAACGTCTTATTATGAAGGGATACACGCCAGACTTGAAACCCATGAATTCCCTTGGTTACAGGCATATACTAAAATTTCTGGATGGGGTCTATGATCTTGATGAAGCCATACGTCAACTGCAAAGAGATACAAGAAGATACGCCAAGAGGCAAGTCACCTGGTTCCGTGCCGATCCGGAAATCGTTTGGATGAGGCCGGATGATTTGGCAGGAATCATTCAGAGGATTGGGACGTTCTATGGGATGAGGGCTTGATTTTCCACTTTTAATTTTAGAGAATAGTCTTAAACCGCTGATCAAACTTTTAGGAAGGAAAATCGAATTCTATGAATTCTTGTTTGAAAAAGGGCCTTTTGTCTCTCACCCTCGTTTTTACCCTCAACCTAAACGCGGCAGAGGCGCAGGTAGAAAACAATCCCGACCAGGACCGAATTCTGGTTATCGGTTCCGGCGACATCATTGATGGTAATGTGTCAGAAGCAAGGAGTACGGCCATCTCTGATGCACTGCTTAAAGGCGTCGAGGGATACTTGGTCGGACTTCTGAGTAATCAAGATATGATTAATCATTTTCCACGTCTCCTTCAAGATGTTATTCCCAAGGCAAAGGAATGGATCGCAAATTATTATATCCTTGCTGAAGAAAGAATAAACGGCTGTTACAAAGTCCTTGTGAGAGTCAAAGTCAACGATAAGGTAATGGAAGAGAGACTGAGAGAAATAGGTGTCGAACTGATAGATAGACCGCCGATCAAGGTTCTCTTCTTGGTCTATCAGGTAGAATATCCCGAAGGTGAGCTTTTATACTGGTGGCAAGCGCCGGAAGCGGATTTTGTCTTGGCACCTGTTGAATTGGCGCTTTACAATGTTTTTGAATCACGAGGGTTTCATCCCGTGAACCGACTGTTAAATGTGCCTGATGAGGTCTATTCTTCTGAAATGAATACTCTGGAATTGACGGATGAAGATGCTGTCGGCTGGGGTAGACTTTACTCTGCAGATGTGGTTATCCGCGGAAGATGCAAGGTCATTCAAGGGAAAGAGATTGCGCTTGAACTCGAAGCTCTCCATGTGGAAAGCGGTTCTCTAATAGGTTGGGACATGGAAGTTGAGGAAATGGAGGAAACCCCGGCTGATATGGATCACGTCGTGGAGACCATCGAGACATTGGTCAACAATGTGACTGCCCGATTGAATCCTAGAATATCGAGTGCCATACAATCAAATGAGGCTGCGTTAAATCAATTGGAGCTTGTTCTTCAAGGAGTGAGTAATCTTAGACAATTCAGGGTGTTCAAAGATTTCTTGGAAAATGGTATATCCGGAGTAGAATCGGTAAAGCAGACGAGAATCAGGGATAATGCCATGTACATTTCGGTTGAGTATTTTGGTGATGAAAAGAGATTCTTAGACATCTTATCAACACAAGAGGGTCTCCCATTTTCTACTGATGTGAAAAAATCAGAGAACGGAGAGATTCATGTTCTGATAAGGCAGGATACCTATGACTATCCCTAATCTTATTACGACCATTAGAATCGTTTTAGCGCCTGTCTTTGTCATTTATCTGATCAACAGTCAATTTTTGGCTGCTCTCATCGTGTTCCTGATATGCGCCGTGAGTGACGGGCTGGATGGCGCTTTGGCGAGAGTGTTCAATCAGAAGAGTAAGCTGGGGGCCTACATGGACCCTCTTGCAGACAAACTCATTCTAGTGGCCGCCTTTGTCGCCCTTTCCATAATCGGCATTTTGCCTCCCTGGTTGGCTGTTACGGTTATTGCACGAGATATGATGATCCTGCTAGGCATACTAGTGCTCTTTTTGAACCGCCTGGAAGTCATCATCAAGCCCTCCTTCTTGAGCAAGATTACCACATGGGCGCAATTTGTGACGGTTCTCATCGTCCTGACTGAGTTCTATCTATCCACTGTCAACAAGATCTACCCCTACATCTTCTATCTCACGGGCCTACTTACCGTCAGTTCCGGTTTGCACTATATGTATAGGGGCTTTAAAATTATAGGAGAGGCTCCCGCTGAACGCCATGAGAGTTGAGCAAGATCAATCTGATGATAAAAGAGTTTCTTTGTTGAAGAGATGAGGATACAGACCGGCATCATTGTGCGCAGTTTATGACTTGACAGGAATCAGATGACTTGTTAATAATTTGATGTATATAGGCACGTAGCTCAGGGGGAGAGCACTACCCCGACACGGTAGGGGTCGTGAGTTCAAATCTCACCGTGCCTACCATA
>JAFGFY010000003.1 GCA_016930795.1 Deltaproteobacteria bacterium | reverse complement strand
TTAAAGATGTTTTCGAGGATCAATGGCGATGACTGCCGGGATTCTCGTCAGTTTTTAACCACAAATTTGTTTGGAGAAAGGGGGTGCCAAGGGAAAAAGTCCAGTTGTTTTTGAAGTAGAGTTCAATATCCTATAATTTGTTAATGCAGGAGGTATAGTAATGCCAAGTTATGTGATTACGGAAAAGTGCGATGGCTGCAAGGGACAGGACAGGACCGCTTGCATGTACATCTGTCCCAATGACCTTATGGTCCTGGATAAGGAAACCATGAAGGCATATAACCGCGATCCTCAGATGTGCTGGGAATGCATGTGCTGCGTCAAGCTTTGCCCCCAGCAGGCGATGGATGTCCGCGGATATGCTGATTTCGTACCGTTGGGCGCGAGTGCCACACCTCTGAGGGGGACAGAAGACATCATGTGGACGGTGAAATTTCGCGATGGTTCCATCAAACGGTTTAAGTTCCCCACAAGGACCACTCCGGAAGGTTCAGCGGATCCGTTGGGTGGATATGCTACTCATGATGACATTAATAGTCAGGCTCTGGCAACCGAGCCGGAATCACTGGGGCTTGATGCCGTTCCCACGCCAAGCTAATAGAGAAGGAGGTAATAAGATATGCCAACCAGTAAAGAATTTGAAACCGTAGAGGTGAGTACCGACCTCTTGATCGTTGGGGCGGGGTTTGGAGCATGTGGAGCGGCCACAGAGGCCGCCTACTGGGCTAAGAAAAACGGTCTGAAGGTGGTCATGGTGGACAAGGCGGCCACTGACAGAAGCGGCGCCGTAGCCATGGGGCTTTCGGCTATCAACCAGTATGTGGGCGTCAAAGACGGTGAGAACACCGTAGAAGATTATGTCCGGTACGTCCGCCAAGACCTGATGGGTATTTCCAGGGAGGACTTGGTCTACAACATTGCGCGTCATGTAGATTCCACGGTCCATCTTTTTGAGAAATGGGGCCTCAAGATCTGGACGGATGAAAATGGAAAGTATGTCCATGAAGGCCGCTGGCAGCTTATGATCAATGGTGAATCCTATAAGATCATCATTGCGGAGGCTGCCAAGAATGCCCTTGCTGATGCCGGCGGAGAACTCTATGAACGGGTTTTCATAGTCGGTCCGCTTATGGACGGCAACAAGTGTGTTGGGGCTGTCGGTTTCAGCACCCGTGAGAATCAATTTTATGTATTCAAGGCAAAGGCGGTGATTGTTGCAGCAGGAGGCGCGGTGCATGTATTCCGTCCCCGTTCGGTAGGGGAGGGTTTTGGCCGGTCCTGGTATCCGCCATTTAACTCCGGCACCAGCGCTTACTTCACCCTTCAGGCCGGCGCTGAGATGACCTGTCAGGAAGTCCGTTTCATTCCTGTCAGGTTCAAGGATGGGTATGGCCCTGTGGGCGCGTGGTTCCTTCTGTTCAAATCTCGCGCAATCAGCGCGGAGGGTGGCGAGTATATGGAAGTCAGGAAAGAGGAGCTTAACAACTGGGCCCCTTACGGACTGGCCAAACCCATTCCGGCCAACCTGAGAAACTATCTCGGTATGCTGGATACGGATGCGGGTCTGGGTCCATTGTACATGGAGACAGACGAGGCTATTCGTAACCTGGCCGAAGCCTATAAAGACGATCCCAAGGCTTTTAAAAAGAAAATGAAGGAACTGGAGAGTGAGGCATGGGAAGACTTTCTTGATATGACCATCTCCCAGGCCATCCTTTGGGCAGGTCTGAACGTGAAACCAGAGGAAAAACACTCAGAGATTGCGGCATGTGAGCCCTACTTCATCGGATCCCACTCAGGGGCCTCAGGCGCCTGGGTCAGCGGTCCCGAAGACCTGGATACACCCTACAAATGGGGATATGCCAACATGACCACGGTTGACGGTCTCTTTGCTGCAGGTGACGGCTCCGGTGCTTCCAGCCATAAGTTTTCTTCAGGATCCCATGCGGAGGGACGTATCGCGGGAAAATCGGCCATCAAGTATATCCTTGAAAAGGGCGCGGAGCCGAATGTTGATGCAGCGCAGGTTGAAGCATGGAAGAGTGCGATCCTTGCTCCTTTTGATCTCTATGAGGCCCATAAGGACGAGACCACGGATCCCGAAATCAACACCAACTACATCATGCCGAGGCAGTTTCTGCACAGGCTCCAGAAGATCATGGACGAATATGCCGGTGGTGTGACCGCGGCTTTTAAGACCAGCAAGGCTAATCTTGAGAGGGGTCTGGAGCTGATGGCCATTCTGAAAGAGGATTCAGACAAGCAGGCGGCCACGGACCTTCATGACCTCATGAGAGTGTGGGAGAATATTCAAAGGATATGGATTGCGGAATCCCACATTCGCACCATGCTCTTTAGGGAAGAGACCAGATGGCCCGGATACTATTTTAGGGCCGATAAGCCCAAGATGGACGAAAAGAACTGGAAATGCTTTGCCAACTGTCGGTATGATCGAAACAGCGGGGAATGGGAAATGATGAAGAGAGATATCTGGAACATCCCCGGCGTCTAAGCATTAACTCGAACTTATAAACAGAATGTCCCGGCTACGGATTTGTAGCCGGGACATTTTTTTGATCACTTCAAGAAGCACGGATTGTATATAGCTTGAGGGCTATTCCCTTTTTTCGGCGGGTTTAGGCCCCGAGTTTCCCCACAAAAAACGACCGTATTTGAGATACCCTTCCACATTGCTGAGACGCAGGTCCACATTGTGTTTGACGGGAATGACATTGCCGACAATAAGGGGCTGCAGGTGCTCTGCCAATTCCATAGCTCCACCACCAGTCAGAATAATGGTGTCAATGTCCCAGTCATCGGCCCAAAGTCGGTCAATATCGCCTGCGATAACTCGGGCGGCATTGGCAAAAGTCAAGTCCCTGACTTTGGCAATATTGAATTCATCGCCGCGGATCCTGATTAAACCCGTTTGGATGGCTTTATACATACGATATAATTCGATATTTACTCCCCCACATTCTTCCCTAAGCTTTCTGGCGATAACGCTGAAGCATTTAGAGATTCCTGTGTCGGTGGTGCTACTGCCCCGTTCCACATACCGCAATTGGTCGAATATGCAGAAATCAGTGGTCCGGAAGCCAATGTCAACTACTCCCACTTTTTGTTTAGCCAGATCCCCGTTCACAATGTTGCCTTTGTCGTTCATGATCAGATTGAGCAGACTACCCAAGGGTTGAGGTATCACTCGGACTTTATCAATATTGAGTCGCCTGATCTCGTTTGAGCCGTTTGACATTTTGAAAGTGATTTCATGGGATCCGGCAAGATTTTTTGCTAGGCGGCGATGATAATTCTTGTAGAATCCCACAGGCAATCCCGATACAAGATTGATCGGTACATATTCGTTGTTTAGACGGCCCAAGGCGGTCAAAGCAAGGACCTTGGCAAAATCAGTAACAAACTTCTCCTGGTCCAGGGTAAACTGCCGTGCACTAGACTGTTGTTCAGCAAAATCTCCGATAAAATAATTCTCCCCGTCCAGGATGATATTCAGCCAGTCCGAAATATCGTCTGTGAGAATATTCACAGGAATGTGAAAATCCATGGCTTCACCCATGATGGACTTGAAAATAGTAAAATCTTTGCCGTTCGTGGCCTTTGTAAAGCCAAATCCAATATCAATTCCATTGATTTTCATGAAATCCTCCTAAAAACTGATTAAATAAACATTCTCAATGACGTCAGAATTCGTTCAGTCTACACCCCCCATATTCGACTCCGTTCTTAGTCCATAGAAAGTCAAATGGAGGCCGAATTTCCTTATGACGCATAACTGCCTAAAAGTCAAACCCGTTTGTGTCTTTCCTGGTCCTCAATTCAAAAGATGAGATCCCTTAGAATCCCTTACTTCAAATATTCTTGACTTGCGGGACGTTTTTGCGTTCTACTTAGAGATGTCTACTCTGATCCTTAACCTCCAACCACTCAAAATGAGGATATGGCATGGAAAATAAGGAAGACATCATAGAGGCCCTAAACGCATGGTTTGACGGCCAGAACAGATGGAAGACTAAAAAGGAATTGGCGGCAGAGTTAGGTCTTTCCCATAGCACCGTACGGAAGTATTTTAGTGAAGGCAGGATTCCTAGGAAACCTGAGAACCGTGATAAACTCTATCAGCTGACTGATCTTTCCTGTCTTGAACCTGCCGGTGTTACACCCCAAGATCCTGAATCAAGATCAGCGGGTGCGGCGAAGCCTGAACAGAGATTCGAATCGAACAGACCGACGTCCCAAATGATCATATCTTTGCTGAACGATATATTAGACAGCATTACCAAAGACGTCTCTGAGCGGGTCAAGATTAGGAGTTATATTCAAAGTCTGAGTCGCTCCTGGGAAAGAGGGGATCTCGATACGGTGAGTTGGATGATCCATGGCGATATTCGAGATGTCCTTCGGAGGCACTACCCGGAAGCTGGAGGTATTTTTGAAGAAATCGAGCCGTTACTGAGACAACGTGGGGGACAGAAAATAGATGAGTTTGAGCTTCTGCTTGAACACTACTGTGATGAAAAAGGTATCAAGTTAACTGGAAGCTCTCCCCGGTTTGTCGTTGATCACCTTATAGATGTTGATTTTGACAGGAAGAGGAATGCTGTGATGGTGGGTATGTCACTCCTACAGAACCCTGACTGGGCAGAGATCCAGCGGAGTATCGAAGGAGAACATAAGAGAATCTGGGGCAGAGTTTTCAACTTTTTTGAATTCTATGAAGAGCTGTTGATGTCTTATAATGATATCATAAAAAACCAGCGCGCTTATACCAACTGGGCGTTCTTGAAAGATATATATGGAGAGATCAAGAAACGGAGAATGAAGGGGAATTTGATTGGAACATCGATAATCTATCCTCGAGATGAGTTCAGTGCAGATCTTTCAAAGCTTTGGTGGGCTCAAAACAGCGGCTATAACGATAACTTCCAAATGGAGTTTAGTTCAAATCGTGATCCAAGGTTTTGTTTTGAAGTGATCCTACCTGACGAGAGCATCGCTTTATATGGATTTATGCGTCCCAAGAAGACCTAACCTATATGGGACACTCCGATATACAGCTTGCTGTCCGTTTCAACCTTTTTCCGGCTCCAAAATCTATTATATACCCCTATCCAGAAATACCTCTGTCCCTTGAATCCCCCTTCGAGGGTTTCACGAGACCTCTATGTGAGGGCCTTACTGAGTTGGGACGGGAATATGAGAGGAGTCTCTAAGCGCATGAAAACCTGAATACAAGGCACAAGTACCTTTTGACAAAGATTTCTCTTGATAAAGCCGTGTATTGACTATATAAATATGTCGGGCTTTTTCGTGTGCAAAAATGAGGCATTCATATGGAATCTCACTAGGATTACCTATTCATTATTAATGGTATTCTTTATTCAACAAGAAAGGATTACCTCGGTATGGAGACAAAAGTATCAAGTGCCAGTCAGGAGGTCATCATCAGCGAGACTGCTCCGACCAGACTGATCGGTGAAAGAATCAACCCCACCGGAAAAAAGAGGTTGCAAGACGCCCTAAAATCAGAGGATTACGATTACATAAAAGAATTGGCCATTTCCCAGGTGGAGGCGGGAGCGGATATCCTGGATGTCAATGTTGTAACCCCCGGAGTGGACGAGGTCGCCCTGCTGCCGAAGGTGATTGAACTGATTATGAAGACCGTTGAGGTTCCCCTATGTATTGACATCAATAATACTGCTGCTCTGAAAGGAGCCCTTGAGGTGTATGAGGGCAAGGCCCTTATCAATTCTGTTTCCATGGAAGAGGTATCGTCTAATGAAGTCCTGCCGTTGGTCAAAGAATATGGTGCAGCTGTTATCGGGTTGACCATCGACGATGAAGGAATCCCCAAAGAAGCGGGCAAGCGGGTAGAGATCGCCCATAGGCTGGTGGAAAAGGCTGAGGAATACGGCATTCCAAGAGAGGATATCATCATGGACTGTCTCTGCTTGACCGTCGGTTCTGACAGCAATGCGGGGATGGAGACCCTGGAAGCCATTCGTCGGGTCAAGGAGGAGTTGGGTGTCAACCAGACACTGGGGGCAAGCAATATCTCGTTTGGTCTTCCTAATAGACTCCTTCTGAACCAGACCTTTCTGGCCATCGCCATCGCGGCCGGGCTAACTTGTCCGACCGTCAATATTGCCCATGTCTGTTCCACGGTCCGAGCCGCTGATCTCGTGCTCGGCCGGGATCGATTTGCCATGAGGTATATACAAGACTATCGGAAACAGACAGGAAGCTAGTACGAAGTTGCGGGTTTTATCGCCTAAACCCTAAGATCTTAGACAGGCGGATGAAGAATTCTAAATCTAAGGAGGTTAACAACATGTCCCAAGAATTGACGAATGCAATGGCAACAATGAAGGAACAGGAGGCGATTTCCATCGCGAAGGATCTCATTAAAAAGGGCGAGGACCCCCTCGAGATATTCGCTTCTTGTAGGGCGGCTATGGAGATCGTGGGATCGCGTTTTGAGAAGAATGAGTATTTTCTCCCTGAACTGATGATGTCTGGAGAGATATTAAGGCAGATCTCCGAACTCCTCAAACCGCTGATGAAAGAGGGTGCCGAGACCGGAGGAAAAGCCGGGAGGGTCATCATTGCCACAGTCCAGGGGGATATCCATGATATTGGAAAGGATATTGTCGTCCTGATGCTGGATGTCAACGGATTTGACGTACTGGATCTGGGGATCGATGTGCCGCCGGCAAAGATCATAGAGGCGATCAAGGATTTTAAGCCCCAGGTGGTCGGCCTGAGCGGATTCCTTACAGTAGCCTTTGACTCCATGAAGGAGACGGTGGAACAGATCAAGGCCGCAGGACTGAGGGACGATGTCAAGATCATGATCGGCGGCGGTCAGATCGATGAGGAGATCAAGAACTATGCGGGCGCAGACGCCTACGGTTCTGACGCAATGGCCGCTGTGAACCTGAGCAAAAATTGGATAGGAGGATAGAGCATCTGAAAACAATCATGCTCTATTTCTGATGCCACCTTTTTTCCCGGAGGCTTTTGCCTGTATGACACCTGTTTGGGATGAAATGTCTCCTCGAAGACTCCAAATGATTTCTCAAAGTCAACGCCAAATACCGGCTCGCTGTAAAGTCCGCTAGTCCCTCTCTATGTATGGGATACGGCCTTGAAAGAAGAGCCATGTAATCTTTCTGATCGCTTGTTCGGCCTGGTTCACCCCTCTGGGGTGAGCCAAATCCGAACCCTCCCTTCGGTCTGCCCCGGGTTTTTACCAGATAACCCGCAATATTCTCTTGTTTGATGGTCCTAAACTTTTCATGATTCTACCTCTGAAAAATCCCATAAGCCAGGCTTCTAAAAACCCCTGTACATAGTGAGATTGAGCGTGTTATGGTCAAAGTAGCAATAAGTAAGATAGCTACGTGTGATCAGAGGCCGTCATGATTGAAAAGAATATCAGCAGGATATAAATAGTCTCAGGGAGGAGAGAAATGAAAAAGGCAATCTGTATTCTTATCATTGGTATCGCTCTTGTGCTTCCTCTTGGGCTCTTCTCCATGCCGAGCGTGTATCCAACGGCAACGACCATCTACAAGCCGGGGAAATGCTTTAATGGGTTCACCATCCTTTCCGGAGAAGAGGGTCGCCTGATTGACATGAACGGGAACCTTGTCAAGACCTGGCCTGAGGTGAACGGCTTTCCGAGTAAGATCTACCCGGGAGGATACATCGGCACACAGACAACCGGTTGGCCTGATGGTGGGCAGGATCAGATCGCTCAACAAATTCGGGACTTTAATAACAACGTGGTCTGGAGCTTTGACAAATATGAACTGGGGAAGAAGTCCGGTATATGGGCATCGAGACAGCATCATGATTTTAATATCAAGGGGTTTCCACTCTACTTTGTTCCTGGTTCAAAAGCGCCGAACTTCAAAGAAGGAACCATGCTTATACTGGGCCACATTAATGTCGTCAATCCGAAGATTCATAAACTGCAGCTGATTGACGATGTGATGTATGAAGTGGATATGGCGAGCGGTGGGGTTGTCTGGGAATGGAAGTCTGTGGATCACTATCATGAATTCGGGTTTGACGAGGCCGCCACTCATGCCCTTCTGGCTTTCAGTAAAGAGGTTGTACAAGAAGCCATAGACAGGGCGCCACAGAGCGGGCTTGACTGGTGGCATCAGAATTGCGCCAATTACTTGGGGCCGAACAAATGGTATGATAATGGGGATGGGCGGTTCCATCCGGAGAATATCATACTCGGTAGTCGTCATGCCAATATCCTGGCGATTATCGATCACAAGACAGGAAAGGTGGTCTGGCGGTGCGGCCCCGATTATAATCAAGGCGAAGACGCCCGTCTAGAATGGATTATCGGTCCTCATCATACCCATATGATTCCAAAGGGGCTTCCGGGGGAAGGGAATATCATGGTCTATGATAATGGCGGTTGGGGTGGTTACGGATCGCCCAATGTTATGGTCGCAAAAGGAGAGTATAGTGTTTGGCGTGACTACTCCAGGGTCATTGAATTTGATCCAACCACGAAGAAGATCGTGTGGGAATACTCTCCCAAGAGTCTTAAGATGATGGGGTTGACCGATAATGCATGCTTCATCCATGGATACATGGAGTATAGTCCCATTGTTTCCAGCGCGCAACGTCTCCCCAACGGCAATACCCTGATTACGCAAGGCGTCGGCGGGCGTTTGATCGAGGTGACACCGGAACTCGAGGTCGTATGGGAATATATCCATCCCTACCTTTATAATTCAAAGCTTCCGGCGACGGGCAATTTGATGTATCGCGCCTACAGGGTACCCTATGACTGTGTTCCCCAACTCGAAAAGCCAAAGGAGACCGCGGTCTTCCCACCCAATAAATATGACTTCCAAATCCCTGATACAGTCGGCTCCACTCCGGATATCGGCAAGGATCAGAAAGGGTTATGGAATCCTGCTTGGGGAAAAAGGAATTGAGACAAAAGAGGTTGAAAGTAAAGGACCACTGGGTCAAAATGCAATGGAGAAAATAGCCGAAGGATATCGTGTATTGAACCATAAACGAATCAGAGTTGTTGCCTGCAAAACGGTCATTGAAGAGATGCGGCCGCTTCTCCCTCCAGATGTGAAATATGAGGTGCTTGATTTTGGCATGCATATTACCCCCGGGAAAATGCGAGAGGCTCTGCAACAGACCGTTGACAAGATTGGTGATGATGTGGATGTCATTACCCTAGGCTACGGGCTTTGCTCCATGGGCGTGGTGGGGCTGAGGTCTGAAAAGTGTACTTTGGTGGTCCCCCGTGTTGATGACTGTATCGCCATTTTTTTGGGCTCCACCGCGGCCTATCGGGAACAGGGGAGGCGGGAGCCGGGGACATACTATCTGACCAAAGGATGGATTGAGGTGGGGGATTCACCATTTGAAGAGCATAAACGACTGATAGAGCGTTACGGCCGGGAACGAGCTGACAAGGTGATGAAGCTGATGCTCAAGAACTATACACGCCTTGCCTATATCAATACGGGCCAGGATAATCAGGAACGATATAGGGATTACGCGCGTCGAACGGCTGAGAGGTTTAATCTTCGATTTGAAGAAATACGTGGTTCAAACCTGTTGATCAAGAGATTGATACAGGGTCCCTGGGAAGATGATTTCATTGTCAAATCGCCCGGCGAGACCATCAAGTTTTCGGACTTTAAGTGAGGTGGAGAGGTGTATTATGGCGAGATCAAAGGAATTGGAACGGAAATCGTCGGCAGTCACCCTCTCGGATATGGAAATGTTTATTTTCCCCGAGCTGATCTACAGTCTTATCCTGGCAAACATCATGTCTCCCAGAATATGGGGTTGGCGGGAAGACCCCTGGTTCGACGGACTTGAACGAATGACGCCCTATCGACGAATTCTGAGGGTTAAACAATACATTATGGACCATTACCAATTCAACCTGGATCTGGATACCTGGGGGCTTACGACCAAAGAGCAGGAATTGGCGCGATTCAGGGATTTCATCAGCCGTGAAACCCTCGCAAGGTCTAATGCACTTTTTGGGTATGAGGGGGACAAGTACTACTTTGATATAGACATACGAACCCACTTTGGCCTGGACAAATACGAGGGGAATATCATTCCCTATTGGAAGACGGAGACGATCGAGGCAATGGACGCCTTCCAATATAAACCCGACTACCGTACAGGGGCCGGGGAATGTGTATCTCTGGCGGCCTTGTACGGGGCAGCCCTGTTTGTGGTGGCCCAGATCCCCCTCAAAGATATCTACATCATGGCCACACCTCTCCATTCTCAGAACTATGTGGATTTGGATGACGGCATCCTTACAAACAATCGTCGGTTGGTTACAAAGAACATGTGGTTTAACGGAACCGCCCTTTCAGCCCAAGCCCGAAGGGCCCTGGAGAACGAACGTGTGACCATGGTGGCACACGAGACGGGATTGATACATATCATTTACGAAGAGGCCACTATTGATGAGAAGGTCTATGCCCATTTTGAGGACCGGCTGAAAAAATTCTTGAGGACGAAACTCAACGGAGAGATTCTTGGAAATTTCCTGCGTCACAATAGGGATATGCAGGAATGTTTTCAGATCAAGTGGAATTTTCACGGGAGGGACCATTACATTGAAGCGAATCGGGTCTTTGCCTATGAGCACGGAAGCCCTTTTCGAATGAACGACAACACGCGGGACAAGCTCATGGCTGAGATCGATCGAGGGGAATTTCACCACACCCCTTTGCCAAAGCGTATAGACTTCAATGCCCTTGAAGATTTCGTGAACGAACATGATATTGACCCCGAAAATACCGATGATGTGGACAGGCTCAAAGAGCTCTTTGCTTCAGACTGTCTGGATATGATCGATGCTATCGACAATCTCGCTCAATTCTGCCGAATTCACCCTCAACTACCGGATCGATCAAAGAAGGTCTTCATCTCAGGTCAAAAACCTTTGGGGATCGACCTGGAGATGTCTAGAGAGGAGGTCATCCAGCGTCTGGAAGGTATTCGCGAGGAGAATGATATGGCTGGGATGGCCTTCTATGCCTACCGTGATCTTCTTCGAACGGAGCCTGCCCCCTTTTTATTGGCAGCCATGAATAGAAACCCCGTTTCCCTTTTGGGCACGGATTCCCTTGAAGAGGCCGATCTTTTGGTTGAAGTTCAAGCTATGACTGACGCGTCCATCTATGATGAGAAAGGCCGTCTGGCTCAGCCGGACGAAGTCTGGAACTACCGGCGCGGAGACGGGGCGGAAAAGGCGGTGCTCCTCGCCAATATCCTGCGTAGAAGAAGGCCTGATGAGGAATTTTATATTCGAGTCGCACCGGATCAAGTTTCCCTCACGGGGGCAGGCCATGATGTCACCTTCCGCTCGAACAAAGGACTGAATGAATCCCTTTGGCCTATCCCCCCGTTCAGAAAAGAAGACTAGGATAGAGAGATAGCAGATCATGCCGGAATTCGAATATGGTTTCTTCCTGGATAGAAAATATATTTAAGAGCGTTTCAGACGATTTGATGGCCGCCTTGCCACGGGCCCTTCCGAGCAGAGAGAAGCTGGAAGAGTGTAGAATTATTTCACACCGGGGAGAGCATGATAACAGGCGAATCCTGGAAAATACACTGGCAGCCTTTGATAGGGTGAGAGACTGTGGGGTCTGGGGTATAGAGCTGGATGTTCGATGGACAAAAGATTTACAGCCCATTGTATTTCATGATGCTGACTTTCAGAGAATGTTCGGATCCATCTCTATGCTTAACTGCATGACCATGGCCGAGATCAGATCTGAATATCCTATGATCCCCTCGTTGGAGGAAGTCATTCTCAGATATGGAAAGAAGTTGCATCTGATGATTGAGATAAAAATGGAGGCATATCCTGATCCCGCGTATCAGAGTCAGGTCATGAGCAATCTTCTTTCACAACTCGAACCCATCGAGGATTTTCATATTATTTCAATGGACCCTGAGATGTTCGAATTCATTCACTTTGTCCCATCCAAAACCTTTCTCCCGATTGCTGAGACCAATGTTCGCCTCCTTACTGAAATGGCTGTTACGGAAAACTACGGCGGGATTGTAGGGCACTACTTTTTCATCACAGAACGGGTTAAGACAAGACACCAGG
>JAFGFY010000022.1 GCA_016930795.1 Deltaproteobacteria bacterium | reverse complement strand
TTTCTTTACACCCGTAGATTATTACGGGGCTTTCAGCGCGGACTCCAACTGGGCTGAAGGCTGGTCTCTTATCGATACCATGGGCGTCGTGACTACCGGGGGGTCCACTGATACTTGTCCTGAAGACGGATGGGCCAACATCAGCGGCACCGTTACATACAATAGCCAGCCTATCGTTGCTATGGTGCTGGTGAACGGACAGCACATGTTCACCTCTGGCGACAATTTCGGTTTTTATGACCTTAACCGTCCTGTGGATGACAACTGTCAGATCACTTTGCAAGTATTCGCCTCTGGATTCGCACCCGTTAAGGTTGTGCTGGATGCCGAAGCAGAGATGGATTATGACGTCGTCATGGCGAGGGCCGACGCCGGCAGCAAAGTAATGGATGTAACTTATGCAACGGAAGCCGGAACCGATACGCCGACCTGGACAAGGATCAGCGGCTCCGTATCAAGCAATGGAACACCGCTGGTTGCTATGGTTCTTGCGAACGGACAGAGGATGTTCAGTAACAATGCAACTCTGGGGACAGGCGAGTATGATCTGGAGGTGCCATTGGACGGAAATGGACAGATCACTTTACAAATTTTTGCTGCAGGGTTCGCGCCCTATAAAATGGTCATTACGCCATGAGATAAGCATAGGGTCTACACTCAAACGACCACAGATGGGCCCAGTGTTTGACGGCGACTGGGCCCTTCTGTGGAGCATAACATGCAGAGTGTAGTGCCGTTAACCTTTAATCCTGCCATCGACGCTTTTCTATTTCGGAAGCTTCGATGGTGACCAATCGATCACAGAATATCAGCGAGTCCTCCTGTTGCTGGTTTTGGGTCTTCGCCGTCATGCCTGAAATCCATCAGCAGGAGGACTTTTTCGATCATATTTGAGTAAACAGGTGCAAGGATGAAGAAAAAAATCGGTATTTCGATAATGACGGTCAGTGTTATCTTGATTTGCTTTGCGGGAACGGCCTTTTTGATGGCGAGAAAATCCGGTATTCACCAGACTTCCATTGGCACCGAGAAAATCGCGGCATTGGAATGGGGTTTCAAGTTTGCGTCCGCAATTCCTGTAACCCCCCACCTTGTTGATCGGAGCCATTCCCAATATCTCATTCTGGAGGCCTATCTTGACCGCGATATGCCGGATCAGGCGGCCGAACACGCGAGCCGCATCGCCGACTGGCGCGAATGCCTTTCTTATGCAGATCTTGCGGTCTATTTCGCTCAAAAAAAACATGACAAAAAGGTGTCGGATTATTCAAAACGCGCCCGGGTATGTGCTGACAGACTTATCGACTGGGAGACAAGCTGGCAAAGAGATCGCGTTCTTTTACGAATTACCGAGGCTCAGGCGATTGTAGGACAATCGTGGGCGGCTGAAAAAACCGAAGCTCAATTACCAGTCGAATCCGCTGTTCAGGCCAGAACCCTGCGTCTCAGTCGTATGGATAGTCCGGATGACTACAAGAAAAAGATCGATCGACTGAAATCTATAGAGAATTCGGAAAACATGGAGGTTCGTCGCGATGTGGCACGGGCCTACATCGCCATTCTGATGCAATTGGGCCCAGCGGTGACTGACAAGCAAATCGTCACCTTACAGACACGGGTCTATAAGCTGGCGGAAACGCTGCCCCAGCTCATGCAACATGAGATCCTCTGTTCACTGAGCCGCACTGCATTTTCAGTGGGACAGGAAGGGAGGGGGCGTGACGTTCTGGAATATGCGGAGAAGCAATTGAAGAGACGTGAACTCAAGGCTCGTTTTGATGTAAAGACGCTGGTAACGCTTGCCGAGATCTGGGATGAAAAAGCAGGAGATTCTCAGCACGCGCAATCCCTTCTCGATGAAGCCAAAGATCTTTTTATGAAAGGCCGCTTAAAAGGCACAGATCAGGTGAGAGCGCTGATTTCATTGGCCCAGGGGTATGGAATCCACGGAGACCATGAGGCGGCATGGTATTTCTTTCGCCAAGCCATTCAAATAGCCGGTCTACAGGTCAATGCGCGTCCTCGGGCCATGAACCTCACGGAGATTTGCGCAGCCATCGGGCAATGGAGCGTCCCTTGGCCCGATGATATCGAAAAGGAGATGATACGTCTGTACGAAGCCTTGGGTGACCCATGGTAAGAAGGTTGGAAGGAGGATGCGGTTGATGTTCTGTGTATGGTCTCGATGCGTATTTATATCTCTTCTGTTGCTGCTGCTTCTGGCTCACAGCGCTATAGCCCAGAATGAGGGCGGCCTTCGTGGTGTTGTGACGGACAAAGAATTTGATGTTCCTCTGAGCAATGCATCCGTATGGATCACTGAGACCGGTGCCAAGACAGAGACCGGGCCGGAAGGGTTATTTGTATTTCACGAACTGGCTCCTGGCACATATACGGTCATTATCGGAAAAGAAGGGTATGCACGTGTGGTAAAGACCGATGTGGTGGTCACCCCGGGAAACATGACAAATGTATCCGCCGCACTTCCCGGCGATTACATTGATATGGCGGGATTGGTCGTTCGGCCTCTTCAGCTGGGCGGAGACACGGAAATCGGGCTTTTGAACCTCCGCGTGGAGTTCATCGGTATCATGGATGGTGTAGGAGCCGATTTTATGAGCAAGGCCGGTGCGGGTTCTGCCGCTGAGGCCGTACAGCTCGTGTCCGGCGCCACAGTACAGGAAGGGAAATATGCCGTCATACGAGGGCTATCCGATCGTTTTGTCAACACACGAATGAACGGGATGGCCTTACCCACCGCTGACCCGGATGTACGCGCCGTGCAGCTTGATCTATTTCCCAGCGCTCTGCTGGAAAGCGTACGGGTATACAAGACCTTCACGCCGGATCTGCCGGCCAATACCTCGGGCGGCAGTGTGGATATTATCACCAGCGGCATACCGACCGGGCCTATCCTGGAGTTCAGCGCTGACGTGGGTGGAAATAGCCAAACCACCTGGATCGATAACTTCTTGACCTCCAATGATGGTGGTGTGGAATACTTTGGCATGGACGAGGGTCCCCGCCAAAAGGTTTTGGAGGCCGGAGAACTGCAGTCCTCACAGCGAGTAGCACGTGGCGGGTGGTTCTCCGGCCCCAGTCCCGAAGAGGAGGATCGTTACCGGTTGCTGGACAAACAGACACGTATGTTCAGCAGTACACTGGGCACCTCACGGAAGAGCACTCCCATGGATCACGGCTGGGGCTTGGCTATCGGCGATCGAAAAGACCTGACAGGCGACATGGCCCTGGGATGGTTGGTCACCATGACTTATAAGAATAGCTACTCCTACTTTGATGACGGCAAAAACCGTTTTCAAGTAGGCAAAGCCGATCTGTCGGGTTTCGAAATCCCACGTGAGTCAGGCGAAGCCACGTCCCTGGATCCGGACCAGTGGGACGCGGCCCAAGGAAAAGAAACGGTCCGTTGGGGATTCAGCGCACTGGGAGGGGTCGAGAAAGGGGAACACTCCCTGTCCCTATTTTACCTCCACACACATCATACCGAAGACAAAGCCATCATTTTACGGGACGATCACACGAACTCCTATATCTATTGGCACAACCAGTCGCTGATCTATACTGAAAGGAGCCTTGATTCCCTTCAGATACGGGGGAAAAATCCATTGTCTTTTATACCGGACGGAACCTATCGTTCTTTCACTTGGCATGATCCGAAGATCCTGTGGTCATATGCCAAAGGCAAGGCCATACAGTATCAGCCGGACCGCCGATTCTTCCTCGCATCCTACAGCCCTGCAAACGGGACCTGGGGGGACCCCCGAACGCCCGAGAGCGGCTGGGCCCAAAGGTCCTGGAGACAGATTATTGAAAAGAGTGATGTGTGGGACGGAAACCTCGTGTGGCCTTTCAGTTTGAATGACCGTGAGAGCGAGTTCAAGACCGGCGGCACCGTTAATGACACTGCACGAACCTATGAACAGGATTCATTTCTCTATAAAGATCCTTGGGGTCTCGGCGCTTTTGCCATATCCCCTTTTGACACCTATACTTCAGGCTCTTTCACCGAACTCTGGACCGACATTTTTCTCGAACCCATACGATTAGGGTACCCCGAGCCCTATGGTCAAGGACTTGAATTCTCTGATGAAATCAACGGAACGGATTGGCAAAGCAACGAACACAACTGGGTTATTACCGGCTCCACCGAAGATGTGGATTACCTGGGGGATATGACGATAAAGGCGGCCTATGTGATGGCCAGGCTGCCAATATTGTCCCGTTTTATCTTAATCGGCGGCATCCGTTGGGAGACCACAAAATTAACGACCGACGTAGACGCCTCGGATGGGAATGATCCGGCGGCAAAGGTCCTTAATGTCCGGGAAGATACAGAACGGCCCATGTTCCAGGCCGCCCAGGACATCGAGGGGATGACCCTGGACAAGCTGGCCAATACCAGCATCGATCAAACAGATGTGCTCCCATCCCTGGGGCTCGTTGTGGATTTCTCTGAAAATACGAAATTACGGGCCGTGTGGAGTAAAACAATCGGAAGGCCGACCTTTAAGGAGATTACGCCGGTTGCCCAGCAGGATTACGTGGGGAGCGCACAATTTGCCGGCAATCCGGATCTCAAAATCAGCGAAATGAATAACTATGATCTTCGCCTGGAGTGGCTCCCGGGTCAGGGTCGAGGGTATTCGATCAGCGGGTTTTTCAAGGACATTACCGATCCCATCGACTATTCCATGAGACCGGCGGCCGGGAGTATGCCTTTCACTATCCCCTTTAATTATATGGACGGCAAGGTTTTGGGGGTCGAGGTGGAGATTCGGGAGAATATGGATATTCTTTCACCATGGCTTGGAAAAACCGGCATGGGGAAGCGGTTTCGATGGTTGGAAGATCTTTCGGTGGGGTGTAATTTCACCCTCATGGACGCGACCGTGGAAATCCCCCAACGCGATGTGGATAAGATTGCTGAATGGATACGATTTGCGGATAAGAATCCCGATGAATATGACATCGGCGAGCGTCAGATGAAGAATCAACCCAAGTACATCGCCAACGTCTATCTGGTCTATGACAATGACGAGAACGGCACTTCCATCGGGCTTTTCTGGAACCGAAAAGGCGAGACCCTTGTGGCCGGGGAAGATGGCAACGGAAATGATTACATTGCCAACCTGGTAGAGAACCCCCATGACAGACTGAACTTCAGTCTCAGCCAGAGATTATGGCAGAACTGGAATCTCTCCTTCAAGGTGGAGAACATCCTGAATCCTGAAATAGGAGAGGTCTGGCAGTCTGAGTACATCCCGCAGGAAGAGCTCGCCTCCTCTCACGAGGAAGGGGTCACTTTTTCCCTTGGTCTCAATTGGAAGCGCTGAGAAGAATATCACTCCCTTTAACACAATTCTAACTTATCCTTAATCAATCACTGACAAAGGATTGACAATGTCATAGGAGGTTGAGTCTCATGCCGTCCCCGCCGTCACATAATGACTAACACATTGAAAATAATGGGCTTTCTATCATAGACCAAAGGGGCGGGAGACGGATGCTTATTAGGAATGCAGACCTCAAAGAAGAGCATCCAAATGAATGGAATTCCGGCGTCACACACGAACCGCGTTTTCCGGAGGATCGGAATAAGGAAGAAAATGAAGAACAGACCAATGATAATCATCCTTTTAGTTTTCCTTGTGCTGGGTATTCACTGCCCTGTAGAGGGAAACCCAGTGGATGAAAATACCGAAATCGGGCCTCTGCGCGATGTTCTCGAGAAGTGGGTTGAAACCAAACAGCTGATCTCCAGCGAAAAACAGAAATGGCAGAACCAAAAAGAGGTTTTGACGGATCGAACGCGGTTACTTGAAAGCCAGGTGCAGGATCTCGACAGGAAGATCAAAGAGACGCGGGAGGCCATTGAAAAAACCGGAGAGAAACGAGAAGAGCTGTCGGCTAAATACAAACAGCTTGAATCAGCCGGTTCTTTGCTGCGTGAGAGGATTGCGCTTCTGGAGGCCAAAACACTGAGACTGCTCAGTCAATTACCGAACCCGGTTCAGGAGCAGGTGGAACCTCTCAGCCAGGAAATCCCTGCGGACCCTGAGCGAACGGAGTTGCCCCTTTCCACTCGTTATCAGAATTTGATCGGTGTCTTGAATTATGTCAATAAGTTCAACAATGCCGTAACGGTAACGACTGAAGTACGAGAACTGAATGGAAATCAAACGGTGGAAGTCAAAGTCATGTATCTTGGGCTTGGACAGGCCTATTTTTCCAACGACACGGCCACGGTCGGTGGAGTGGGCCACCCCACAACCAATGGATGGAAGTGGGAAAGACGTGACAACATCGCGCCGGCCGTCTCCTCGGCGATCGCCATGTACAACAACGAGAAGCCAGCCGATTATGTTGCCCTCCCTGTTGAAATTCTGAAACTGAGAGAAGGACTATAATGGAAACCAGATCTGTTATATTTGCCAGCATTCTTTTATTTCTATTCACGACATGCCCTTCAATTCTGTACCAAGTTTCAGCACAGGAAGAGGAAGCAGGCAAAGCCACACTTTTTTCGCAATATGAGAAGATCCAAAACAACCTCGAACAAAGCCTTCAGGAGCTTTCAAACATCCAGGAAGAAATCGCAGCTGAAAAGCTGCCAATAACCAAGGAGCTTAATCAGCAGGAAGAACGGCTAAGCGAGGCTCGATCCGCATATGAGAATCTCAGCAGTGCGCTGGACAGCAGAAACATGGACTTGAATCATCTGCGCTCTCAAATCGATTCACTCAACCAACAGCAAACTTACATTTCCAGTTTGCTCGGGGAATATGTGCGAAGCCTGGAGACCCAGCTACATATTGCTGAAGTGCAGACATACGAAGAGATGATCAAAGAAGCCAAACTTGCCTTGAGTAATGAAACCCTGAATGCAACGCAGGTCTTTGACATACAACTTGCCACCGTCGAACCGTCTATCAATCGACTGGAAGGGTTGCTCGGCGGAACGAAATTCTACGGAGAAGCCGTCGGCAACGGTGGAAACCTCATGATGGGGCATTTTATGCTCATAGGGCCGACTGCCTATTTCACGGCTGAGGATGGGACCATAACCGGGTACGTGGTCGAAATGCTAGGATCTGCCAAACCGACCGTGATCTCATTTGAAAACCTGGACAGCGGCATATCCTTAGGGCTGAAACGCCTTAATCCCTTCCGAGGCTCCGATAGCGGCGAAACCCGGAACTTCTCAGTCATGACGCAGAATACAATCCTTGCCGGCAAAGGACTACTGCCCATCGATACGACCCTGGGAGACGCACACAAACTTGCCCAAACAAAAGACACCCTCTTGGAGCATATGAAAAAGGGCGGTATTGTCATGATCCCCATTCTTTCCCTGGCTGGATTGGCACTGATCATCGCGGTGGTTAAGTGGACCCAACTTGCCCAGGTGAAAATGCCGTCGGCAAAGAGCCTCACCGACCTATTGAGTGACATGCGGAATCGAGCCATTGATAAAGCCAAAAGAAAGGCCGGTTTGATTATCGGACCGGCCGGGGATATGCTGCAAAGTGCCATCGACCATCTCCACCAACCAAAAGAATTGGTCGAAGAGGTCATGTACGAGAAGATACTTGAAACACGTACTCGACTCAACAAGACCTTGCCCTTTATCGCGGTATGCGCATCGAGCGCACCCCTTCTCGGTCTCTTGGGTACAGTTACGGGGATTATCAATACATTTAAACTGATCAGCGCATTCGGATCCGGGGACGCCAAGACCCTTTCCAGCGGTATCTCCGAGGCACTGGTCACTACCGAATTCGGACTGATCGTGGCCATTCCTTCACTTTTGCTTCACGCGTTCCTCAATAGAAAGGCCAAATCAATTATTGACCGAATGGAAAGCATTGCCGTGGCGGTGATGAACCAGGTCACGAAATCCCATTTAAACGAATACGAAGATACTAACGAATTTGACGATTCTATAATCGATCCTAATGAAAAGGAGATTGCTCATGGATGAAATCTGGCGGCAAGCATTAGATATTTGGCAGTCTGGAGGCTGGGCGATGACGGTTCTTGCAATCAACGCATTTATTCTTTTCTCTCTCGGGCTGGCCGTGAAGGTTAAGTTATGGGAAAGGGAATATCGCCATATATCCAGACAGACCTGCCAGGTTTGGATAGAAAATCCTCAGGAGTATGCGGGACCAGGTGCACTTCGTCGTCTGATCGGATTTGTAATGAAAAGCAAAAGCATGCAGCAGATGTCCCTTCTTTTCAAGGAGTTCCGCCAGAATGAGATCGCCCCTTTTACCCGTGACCTCCGCATCATGCGTGTATGTGTGGGGACGGCCCCGCTTCTAGGCCTTCTGGGCACCGTGAGTGGGATGCTTACCATGTTCCAGGCCTTGGCCATAGGCTCCGGAGGGGAGAAGACCCTAGGCATGGTGGCAAGCGGTATATCCGAGGCACTGGTAACCACGGAAACAGGACTTATCATTGCGCT
>JAFGFY010000182.1 GCA_016930795.1 Deltaproteobacteria bacterium | reverse complement strand
TCCTTACTCATAGATTTCACTAATGACGCCCGCGCCTACAGTGCGTCCACCCTCACGGATGGCAAATCGCAACTCCTTCTCCATCGCTATCGGGGTGATCAGTTTGGCATCAATCGTCACATTGTCACCGGGCATCACCATCTCAACACCCTCAGGAAGCGTCACCACCCCCGTCACATCCGTGGTCCGAAAATAAAACTGCGGCCTGTATCCGTTAAAAAAGGGCGTATGCCGTCCACCCTCTTCCTTCGTCAATATGTATGCCTCCGCCTTAAATGCCGTGTGCGGCGTAATCGAGCCCGGAACCGCCACCACCTGGCCACGTTCTACTTCATCACGCTTCGTGCCTCGAAGCAAAACCCCAATATTATCACCAGCCTGCCCTTGATCCAGAATCTTCCGGAACATCTCCACACCCGTGCAGACCGTCTTCGTCGTCTCTCTAATACCCACTATCTCTACTTCATCCCCTACATTGATGACCCCACGCTCAACCCTTCCGGTCACAACCGTTCCACGTCCCGATATGCTAAAGACATCTTCAATCGGAAGCAAAAACGGCTTATCCGTATCCCGTACAGGCTCAGGAATAAACGTGTCAATCGCCTCCAATAACTCAAATATCGGCTTCACTTCATCACTGTTCACATCATCAGCCTCTAACGCCTTCAACGCGCTCCCCCGAATAATCGGCGTGTCATCACCAGGAAATTCGTACTTCGTCAATAACTCCCTTAACTCCAGCTCCACCAACTCTATCAGCTCTTCATCATCCACCATGTCACACTTGTTCAAAAATACCACAATGCTCGGAACTCCAACCTGACGAGCCAATAATATATGCTCCCGCGTCTGCGGCATCGGACCATCATCCGCCCCAACAACCAAGATCGCTCCGTCCATCTGCGCGGCTCCCGTAATCATGTTCTTGATATAGTCCGCATGACCAGGACAGTCCACATGAGCATAATGCCGCTTATCCGACTCATACTCCACATGCGCCGTCGCTATCGTTATCCCCCGCGCCTTCTCCTCAGGCGCCTTGTCTATCTGATCAAACGGCACATATTCAGCCTGACCCTTCTTCTCCAAATGCTTCGTAATCGCCGCTGTCAACGTCGTCTTACCATGATCAATATGCCCTATCGTACCCACATTCACATGGGGCTTCTTCCTCTCAAATCTCTTCTTAGACATATCCAGCCTCCTCAAGTTTAATTGACAGCTCATCCTTAACAGCTATCATTTCAAGGGATCTATTCCAATGTCCTTTCTCATAACATACGGGCCATATCCCTAAGCCCGCCATTACCAGCGATAATGGGCAAAAGCCTTGTTCGCTTCAGCCATCCTATGCGTGTCTTCCTTTTTCTTGATGGCCGCCCCCCTTTTATTGGCGGCATCCAGCAGCTCGCCCGCCAGTTTGGCTGCCATACTCTTTTCACCTCTGGCATTGGCGAAAGAGATGAGCCATCTGATGCTCAGGGCTTGGCTTCTGTTGGATCTCACTTCTGTGGGTACTTGGTAGGTGGATCCACCCACACGCCTTGATTTGACTTCCACCGCCGGCTTAACATTTTCCACAGCCCTTTGAAACACACCCAGAGGATCTTCCTTGCCCTTCTCCCCGATAATATCAAAGGCGTCATATAGGACGGTTTGAGCCCTGCTCTTTTTGCCTTTCTTCATTAGACAATGTGTAAAATAGGCAACCAGATGACTCCCGTATTTCGGATCTGGGGAAGGCTCCCTTTTTGTCACAACTCTTTTTCTCGGCATAAAAAGTTACCTCAAATCCCTTTTGGCTTCTTGGCCCCGTATTTGGACCGCCCCTGACGTCGATCATCTACACCGGACGTATCCATCGTTCCCCGTATGATATGGTACCTTACACCGGGTAAGTCCTTCACGCGCCCTCCCCGAATCATGACAACGGAGTGCTCCTGGAGATTATGTCCAACGCCGGGGATATATGAGGTCACTTCGATACCATTTGTTAACCTGACCCTGGCCACTTTCCTTAAGGCTGAGTTGGGTTTCTTTGGTGTAGATGTATAGACCCTAACGCAAACGCCTCTTTTTTGTGGACAACCCTGAAGTGCTGGAGTTTTAACCTTTTTCCTGGTTTTTTGACGTCCTTTTCTGACGAGTTGATTAACTGTTGGCATTATCCATTCTCCCAGGTAGTCCCTTATCCAAATATCGATTCAATAGAGAAAAATCCGGTCGAAAAAGTTCAAAAAACATAAACAGACATTTTTATTTTAGCTTTGAGTATTTGTCAATCACTTTTCTTATTTTAATACGAAAAATGTGACATATGGCTGTCGATCTCAATATCCCTGTAATCCCGAATACCCGTACCGGCCGGAACAAGCCGTCCCATAATAACATTCTCCTTTAAACCTTTAAGATAATCCACCTTCCCGGCCACACTCGCATCGGACAGGATTTTCGTGGTTTCCTGAAAGGAGGCCGCAGATATAAAGCTCTCGGTGCTCAGTGAAGCCTTGGTAATTCCGAGAAGCATGGGTTCAGCACTGGCCGGTTTGCCGCCCTGTGAAATGATCGCCTGATTTTCGCTCTCAAACCTCCATCTCTCAACTTGTTCACCTATCAAAAAGCGGGAATCGCCCGCATCAGTCACCATAACCTGTTTCAACATCTGTCTTACAATGACTTCAATGTGTTTGTCATTGATGCCGACTCCCTGAAGCCTATAGACCTCTTGGACCTGATCCACCAGGTATTTTGTGAGTTCTTTGGCGCCTCTTATCCTCAGAATATCATGAGGATTGGCAGATCCATCCATCAAGGGTTCCCCTGCCCTGACATAGTCGCCTTCCAAAACACTCACATGTTTCCCCTTCGTAATATAATAGTCCACAGGATCACCTACCTCAGGGGTGATGGTCACCTTTCTCTTGCCTTTGACGTATTGACCAAAAGACACACTGCCGTCTATTTCACTGAGAATAGCATTTTCCTTGGGCTTACGTACTTCAAAGAGTTCCGCGATCCTCGGCAGTCCTCCGGTAATATCCTTGGTCTTTGTGGTTTCCCTGGGGATCTTTGCCAGAACCGTCCCGGATTCCACCATATCTCCCTCATTGACCATGGTAATCGCCCCGATTGGCAGATGATACCTGGCCTTCCCTTTCATATTGCCGGGGATGGATGCAGTCCGATTCTTCTCGTCTTTTATGGAGATTCGCGGTCTTGTCTCCAGGTCACGCGATTCGACGATGACCCGGCTGATCTTGCCCGTGACTTTGTCCCGTCTCTCCTGCATGGTCACACCATCAATGATGTCTCCAAACTTCACCATACCTGCTACTTCTGTAATAATGGGAATTGTAAAAGGATCCCACTCGGCCAAAACCTGGCTGGGCTTTATTCGCTGTTTGTCACGGACTTTCAGAATGGCGCCATAAATAACAGGATATCGCTCAATCTCTCTTCCTCCTTGCCCAAGAATAGCGATCTCCCCGTTCCGGTTCATAATCACTTCATCTCCGTCAACATTCTTAACTGTCTTGAGATCCATAAAACACACCTTGCCTGCATTCCTGGCCTGTAGCGTAGTCTGCTCGACCCTCCTGCTCGCAGTCCCGCCAATATGGAAGGTCCTCATGGTCAACTGGGTCCCAGGTTCCCCAATGGACTGGGCCGCCATAATACCTATGGCCTCACCGATATTCACCTCATGGCCATGTGCAAGGTCCCGTCCGTAGCATTTCTTACAGACACCCCGTTGCGTCTGACATGTCAAGACAGATCGGATCCGGACCCTCTCCAGCCCAGCATTCTCAATCTTTTCTACCTTTTCTTCATCGATTTCCTCATTCGCCGCGACTAAGAGCTCTCCGGTAATGGGATCAATGATGTCTTGCAGGGCGTTTCTCCCCAAGACCCTGGCCCCAACCCTTTCGATGATCTCCCCACCTTCTGTTAGGGCATTAACCCAGATACCATCCACGGTTCCACAATCTTCCATGGTGATCACTGTGTCTTGGGCCACGTCAACAAGCCTACGGGTTAAATAACCGGAGTTGGCGGTCTTCAGGGCCGTATCTGCCAAACCTTTTCGCGCTCCGTGAGTGGAGATGAAATACTGCAGAACGGTGAGACCTTCGCGGAAATTGGAGGTAATGGGCGTTTCAATAATTTCCCCCGAAGGTTTGGCCATCAGCCCCCTCATTCCGGCCAACTGGCGCATCTGGTCCTTGCTACCCCTTGAGCCTGAATCCGACATCATATAAATCGGGTTGAAGCTATTGGTGGTAATGGTTTGTCCATTAGGTCCTTGAACCTGCTCAATCGCCATCTCGCTCATCATTTCCGAAGAAATCGTTTCGGTTGACTGGGCCCAAATATCAATCACTTTATTGTATTTTTCCCCGTCAGTGATCAGGCCTCCCTTATATTGGTCATCGATCTTCTTGACCTCCTTTTCCGCTCTCTCAATAATCTCCGACTTGAGGGAGGGAATAGTCATATCCTTTATGGAAATAGATATTCCGGAGAGCGTCGCGTATCGATAACCCATGTCCTTCAGCCGGTCAGATAGGATAACCGTGGCCTTAGTCCCCAATCTTCGGTATGATTCATTGATGAGCATGCGTAATGTCTTCTTGGTCATTGCCTTGTTGATGAATGAGAAGGGAATCTCTTCCGGAATGACTTCGTAGAGAAGGACACGGCCTGTTGTGGTCTCCTCAATCCTGCCGTTTATTCTTACTTTGATGGCTGAGTGTAGATCCAGTTCCCCGGAGTCATAGGCCATCTTCACTTCATCGGCATTGGTAAAGACTTTTCCTTCCCCTTTGCGAAAAGGCCTCTCTCTCGTCATATAGTAAATTCCAAGAACAATATCCTGGCTGGGAACAATAATCGGGTCCCCATTTGCCGGAGAGAGGATATTGTTGGTTGACATCATGAGCACTCTTGCCTCAATCTGGGCCTCAATGGACAAGGGAACGTGGACGGCCATTTGGTCTCCGTCAAAATCCGCGTTAAATGCCGTACAAACCAAAGGGTGAAGCTGAATGGCTTTGCCCTCAATAAGGATAGGCTCAAATGCCTGAATGCCCAGACGATGCAATGTCGGCGCCCTGTTCAAAAGAATACAATACTCTCTCACGACTTCGTCAAGGGCGTCCCAGACCTCGTGGGTTTCCCTTTCCACCATTTTCTTTGCGGACTTGATGGTAGTAGCTAAGCCTTTTTCATCGAGTTTGTTGTAGATAAAGGGCTTGAAAAGCTCTAAAGCCATCTTCTTGGGGAGTCCGCATTGGTGGAGTCTGAGGTCAGGGCCGACCACTATGACAGATCTTCCCGAATAGTCCACCCGTTTTCCAAGCAAGTTCTGTCGAAATCTTCCCTGCTTTCCTTTAAGCATATCACTCAAGGATTTAAACGGTCTCTTATTCGCGCCTGTCACAACCTTTCCACGCCTTCCATTGTCGAACAGGACATCGACGGCTTCTTGGAGCATCCTTTTTTCGTTTCTAACAATGATTTCTGGAGCATTTAATTCCAAAAGCCTTCTTAATCTATTGTTTCGATTGATAACTCTGCGGTAGAGGTCATTGAGATCAGAGGTAGCGAACCTGCCCCCATCCAATGGGACAAGAGGTCTGAGATCAGGAGGTAAGACCGGGATTACATTCATGATGGTCCATTCCGGCCTGTTTTTGGACTCCCGGAATGCATCTATCACTTTTAAACGCTTGGCAATCTTCTTTCTCTTTGCTTCTGATCGAGTCTCTGTCATCTCCGCCCGTAGGGCTGGGGAAAGTTCGTCAAGGTCCAGTTCCCGCAGCATGCTCTGAATCGCTTCAGCACCGATGCCTACCTCGAACCTGTCTCCATAGTCTTCTCTGGCTCGGAGGAGTTGTTCATCCGATAGTAGAGTGCCCTTTCCAAGGGGTGTATCCTTTGGGTCTGTCACAATGTAGTTCTCAAAGTAGAGCACTCTTTCCAGGTCCTTCAGTCTGAGATCGAGAAGATTCCCTATCTTGGACGGGAGGCACTTCAGAAACCATATATGGGAAACCGGTGCAGCAAGCTCAATATGCCCCATGCGCTCCCGACGAACCTTGGATTGAATAACTTCAACACCGCATTTCTCGCAGACAATACCTCGATGTTTCATTCTCTTGTACTTGCCACAGTTGCACTCATAATCCTTTATCGGGCCGAATATCTTCGAGCAGAAAAGACCGTCTCTTTCAGGCTTGAATGTTCTGTAGTTTATGGTCTCAGGCTTCTTAACCTCACCAAAAGACCTTTCCCGAATCTTTTCAGGAGACGACAATGAGATCTTCACTGCGTTATAGCTTGAGGGATCTTTAGGTTTGGTAAAAAAATTGTATAGTTCTTCCAATTTGTGCTCCTCCGCCCATCATTTTTGATTTTTGATTGGCGATTTTCGATTAAATGTTTTCGATTGATCCGTATTCGTCCATTGAATAAATCGCAAATCACATACCATCAATCGCAAATTATCATGCCTCGGTATCTTCAAAAAGCTGAACCTCAAGCCCAAGACTTTGTAGTTCTTTTATGAGGACCTTGAAAGATTCGGGCAGTCCCGCCTCAAGGACATTGTTTCCTTTAACAATGCGCTCATACATACGCGTTCGTCCCGCAACATCGTCGGATTTTACAGTCAAAAACTCTTGAAGTGAATAGGCTGCTCCGTACGCTTCCATGGCCCACACTTCCATCTCTCCCAGACGCTGGCCCCCAAATTGCGCCTTTCCACCCAAGGGTTGCTGGGTGACAAGTGAATAGGGGCCTATGGAGCGAGCATGCAGTTTATCATCCACCAAATGATGCAATTTCATCATATACATAATACCCACAGTAATTTGCTGTTCAAAAGGCTCTCCTGTCCTACCATCATATAGTGTTGTCTGACCGTTTACAGGCAATCCTGCTTTTTCTAGGCATTTTTCTATCTCGTCTTCCAAGGCGCCATCGAAAACCGGTGTAGCCATATGGATGCCATTATTCAGAGACTTCGCGCTCTCTACAACCTCTTCATCACTCAGCCCCTTGAAATAGGCATTGTACTCTTCTCTGGAGAAGATGCTCTTGAGCCCCTTAGTCAGAGTCCCTATGTTCTCCATTCGACTCACCAGTTCTCCCACTTTCTTGCCCAATTCAATAGAAGCCCACCCAAGATGAGCCTCTAAAACCTGCCCCACATTCATCCTTGAGGGAACACCCAACGGATTTAGAATAATGTCGACAGGGGTCCCATCTGCAAAATAGGGCATATCCTCAACCGGAAGAATCCTGGAAAGGACGCCTTTGTTCCCATGTCGTCCAGCCATTTTGTCACCTACAGACAATTGACGCTTCACGGCCACATAGATCTTGATCATCTTAATCACGCCGGGCGCCAATTCATCGCCACGACTCAATCTCTCAATTCTCTCCTCAATATGCTTGCCGATTCTTTCGACTCTGCCAGTGTATTTCTCAACAATGGATTCCATCTTCTCCACCAAGTCCATGGGCGCGTTGAGATCCGCGCCTGCCCATGCTTGAATGGGAATCTGATCAACATCTTCTTCCTTTATCGTCTTTTTTGTGCTAAAAAGGATCTTGTTCGATGATTTGTCACGAAGATTGGTCTTTAATTTCTGTCCAACCAAAATCTCTCTTAGTTTTGTCCTGGCGCTTCGCTCGATGATCTCGATTTCATCGGCCATATCCTTTTCCAGCCTGGCCTTCTCGGCTTTCTCAATATCAAGACTTCTCTGATCCTTCTCTACCCCTCTCCTGGCAAAAACCTTTGCGTCAATGACTGTCCCTTCCATGCCCGGGGGAACTCTCAATGAGCTATCCTTCACATCTCCGGCCTTATCCCCAAAAATGGCCCTCAATAGCTTCTCTTCAGGTGAGAGCTGGGTCTCTCCTTTTGGCGTTATTTTCCCAACAAGAATATCGCCGGGCCTTACTTCCGCTCCGATCTTGATGATTCCGCTTGAATCCAAGTTTTTCAAGGCTTCTTCCCCGACATTGGGAATATCCTTTGTAATCTCTTCTTTACCAAGTTTGGTGTCTCGCGAAACACACTCGAATTCCTCTATATGTATAGAGGTATAGACATCCTCCTTGACCACCCTCTCACTGATGATAATCGAGTCTTCAAAGTTGTATCCGCCCCATGACATGAAGGCCACTGTCACGTTCTGTCCAAGGGCGAGTTCTCCCAATTCAGTGGCCGGACCGTCTGCGATGATGTCTCCTTTATTGACTAAATCTCCCTTTTTCACGATCGGTTTCTGATTGTAACAGGTACTCTGATTTGATTTCGTATATTTAACCAATTTATAGATTTCCACTGTCTCTTCATCGACGTCTCCATCCCCGGTGGACTTAATAACAATACGAGACGCATCTACGTCTTCCACTACACCGTCTCTCCTGGCAATGACTGTCACTCCCGCGTCTCTTGCCACGACACCCTCAATACCGGTTCCCACCAAGGGAGCGGCGGCTTTCAAAAGGGGAACGGCTTGGCGTTGCATATTTGAACCCATAAGAGCCCTGTTGGCGTCGTCATGTTCGAGAAACGGAATCAATGACGCTGAGACACTGACGAGCTGGTCCGGGGAAACGTCCATATACTCGACTTCACTTATAGGGGCTTTACTCGCCTCTCCTTGAATCCGCACTGCAGCTTCATCCCTAATGAAATTCCCTTGCTTATCAAGAGGCGCATTGGCTTGTGCGATGGGGTAGTCTTTTTCATCCAGGGCGGAAAGGTAGGCGATCTCCTTGGTCACCCTTCCATTCTTTGCAAATCGACAGGGTGTCTCAATAAAACCGTACTCATTAACCCTGGCGTAGGTGCTCAAAGAGACGATGAGGCCGATATTAGGTCCTTCGGGGGTCTCAATGGGGCAAATCCTCCCATAATGTGTCGGATGTACGTCGCGTACCTCAAAACCTGCTCTTTCTCTTGTCAGTCCGCCTGGTCCAAGAGCGCTCAGTCTTCTCTTATGAGTGATTTCAGATAAAGGATTAGTCTGATCCATGAACTGCGAAAGCTGGCTTGTTCCGAAAAACTCTTTCACAACCGCTGAGACTGGTTTAGAGTTGATCAAATCATGGGGCATAAGCGTTTCCACTTCCTGAAGGCTCATTCTCTCTTTAATGGCCCTCTCCATCCTTACAAGTCCTATTCGATACTGGTTCTCAAGCAATTCCCCCACCGCCCTCACTCTGCGATTCCCGAGATTGTCAATGTCATCAACAACAGCCTCAGCGTTTTTAAGACGGATCAATTCCTTGACTGTGGCAATAATGTCTTCTTTTCGAAGGGTCCGATGATCGAGATCCGCATCCATATTCAACCGATAATTCAGCTTCAGTCTACCAACGGAGGAAAGATCATAGGTAGAAAAATTGAAGAATAGCCCTTGAAAGAAATTGTTCGCCACTTCCTGAGTGGGTGGGCTGGTGGGACGCATCTTCCTGTAGATTTCGAGAACGGCCTCATCGCTGCTCTCTATTTTGTCCAGCAACATCGTATTTCTGATTGTCGGAGTAACACCTACTGCGTCCAGCACGAGACACTCTACTTCTGTAATCCCTTTCTCCGGAATGATTTGAAGCATCTCAGTCGTAAGGGGCTGGTTCCCGAAGGCCAATACCTCGCCTGTAGACGGATCCACCAAATCATCGGCTAAAACCCTTCCTTCGACGTCCTCAGAATCGATGGGAATGTGGGTCATTCCGGCAGATTCGAAGGCCCTGTGAAGTCTTTTCGTGTATTTATCGCCTTCCTTAGCAAGGGGCTTCTTCGATTTGGGGTGATTGATATCCTTAGTGATCCTGCTTCGATAAAGGATGTCCAAATTCAGAGGACGAAAACACCCCGTCTTGCTGATAACGATTTTTTCAGTGTCATAAAATTCAGACAGGATCTCTTTTGGTGAATAGCCGAGGGCTTTTAAAAACGTAGTCGCGGGGAATTTTCTCCTTCTATCGATCCGTACATATAGAAGGTCTTTCGGATCAAACTCAAAGTCGAGCCATGACCCCCTAAGAGGGATAATCCGGGCCGAATAGAGTAGTTTGCCGCTGGAATGAGTCTTACCTCGATCATGGTCAAAGAAGCAGCCCGGAGATCTATGGAGTTGACTGACAATGACTCTTTCAGTCCCATTGATAATAAACGTCCCCTTTTCCGTCATCATGGGGATGGTGCCAAAATAGATTTCTTGTTCCTTGATATCTCGAATGCTCTTCGTCCCTTCAGTGCCGTCGGTATCGAAAACCAGGATACGCACAGTCAACCTCAGAAGGGCCTCATAGGTCATGCCCTTGTTAAGACATTCATCTTCACTATATTTTGCGTCTTCAAAAGCGTACCTGACAAATTCCAGAGATGAAGTGCCACTGAAATCGCGGATAGGAAAAACATTTTTGAATGCCCCCTGAAGGCCAATCTCTTTTCGCTCCTCAGGCGGAACATCTTTTTGAAGAAACCGCTCATAAGACTTTTTTTGCATTTCGATGAGATTCGGGATATCGATAATCTTATCGATCTTCCTGAAGCTTTTTCTGATACGGCGAGCCATGCTACCTTTTGCTTTCATCTCATCTCCTCTATTCTCTTCAAACTCGGCTAGAAAACGAATAAATATAGACTACAAGGCATAGGTCAAGAGCCGGAAACAAAGCTTCAAGACCCATGCCTTCATTCTATTTGATCTCGACAGAGGCACCCGCCTCTTCCAATTCTTTCTGGATATTGTCCGCCTCTTCCTTTGAGACGCCTTCTTTGACTGCTCCGGGCACACTATCTACAAGGGCCTTGGCTTCCTTCAAGCCCAGTCCGGTGATGGCACGAACCGCCTTGATCACCTGAATCTTTTTGTCGCCAACAGCCGTAAGTATAACGTTAAACTCCGTCTGTTCTTCTGCATCTTCTTGCTCCTGCCTGGCAGGCATACCTCCTGCGACCATTGCAACAGGGGCCGCTGCGGTCACCCCAAACTTCTCTTCTAACTCTTTAACGAAATCCGAGAGCTCAAGAACCGTCATATTGGATATGAATTCAACCACATCTTCTTTACTAATACTGGTTGCCATTTTCTTCGTTAAACCTCCTTGGATTTTTGATTATGTACTTTGTGTATCCACAGTCTCGTTTGCGTCTCCGATTGCCCTTAGGACGTTAAGAAAACTGATAACAACGCCATTTAAGACACGCACAAGAGACGTGGGAACTTCCTTCATGACCGACAAAGTCTGAGCGAGAAGAGCCTCTCGTCCCGGAAGCTCTGCCAGTCTTCTAATGGCATTTGCATCCATTATTCTGCCGGAGATATGCCCCACTTTGAGTTCAAGATTCTTCTGGGCCTTACTGAAATCCACGAGAACTTTGGCCGGTGCGACAACATCGTCATGGGCGATAGTAAGGGCACAGGGGCCCACAAAATGATCCCTCAATGACTCTGTCTCCGTATCCCTGCATGCAATTTTCATAAGCCTATTCTTGACCACCTGAAATTCGGATCCCTTCTGTCTCAGTTCCCTTCTAAGCCTGTTCAAAGTTTCTACATCGAGACCCTGACAGTTCACAAGAAATGCGGCCCGCGCGTTTTGCAGCCGATCCTTCATATCGGCAACTAAGGTTTCTTTTTGTCTTCTATCCAAAAATCAATCACCCCCTCTCTGATAGCATCAATTTCGTAGTCAAAGTCAGGGGTGCCTCATGAAATACAGGTTACTGATTAGTCTCGGTAGGCCGAAATCCTATTAAGCCTCAATCATTCTGATTCCACAGAACTCAGACACTAAGGCGCCTACTGTCTTTGACTCTCAAATATGCCGCTAAATTTTGCTATTTTTATGTTTCTCTATCTCCCTAATCCGCTATTAACAAAATTATCCGGTCCAATCTCGTTATCTAACTGAGGAGATCTTTCACATATGCCGGATCAATCTTGATTCCAGGCCCCATGGTCGTGGATATGGATATACCTTTCACGTAAGTTCCCTTACTCGAAGCCGGTTTGAGTCTCATGATGGTATCAAAAAAAGCGGAAATGTTGCCAAGAAGCTTATCAAGACCAAATGAAACCATACCCATACGCGCATGGACAATACCCGCTTTCTCAACCTTAAAGTCTATTTTTCCTGCCTTAACATCCTCGACAGCTTTTCCGACATCGAAAGTCACTGTTCCGAGTTTTGCATTGGGCATCATGCCCCTAGGTCCCAGAATCCTCCCCAGTTTACTCACGGTACTCATCATATCCGGAGTTGCGATCGCCTTGTCAAATTCGAGCCAACCATTCTGTATCTTTTCAACAAATTCATCAGAGCCCACATAATCCGCGCCGGCTTCCTGTGCCTCTCTTTCCTTTTCTCCTTTGGCAAAAACCATAACTCGCACTTCTTTTCCCACACCGTTTGGCAATACGACGCTACCTCTGACCATTTGTTCCGCATGTCTGGGATCCACACCTAACCGAATGGCAAGATCAACGGTTTCATCCATCTTTGTATATGCACAATCAAGCGCAAGTTGAACAGCTTCCTGAAAACTATATTTTTTCATTCTGTCTATTTTACTTAGACTTTCCGTGTATTTTTTACCTCTTTTCCCCATGGTCTATAATCCTCTTGAACTCTACTGAATGACTGTAATCCCCATACTTTTCGCTGTACCTTCTATGATCCTGCTGGCACTTTCCAAATCATACGCATTCAGATCTTCAAACTTGAGCCTTGCGATTTCTTCCACTTGTTTCTTTGTCACTTCTCCAACCTTCTCCCGATTCGGCTCTCCAGAACCTTTGGCCACCTTTGCCGCCTGCTTTAAAAGGACAGCGGCAGGGGGTGTTTTTGTGATGAAGGTAAAAGACCGATCCGCATATACAGTTATGATGACAGGGATAACTACTCCCATTTGGTCCTGGGTTCGTGCGTTGAATGCCTTACAAAACTCAGCAATATTGACCCCGTGTTGTCCCAGCGCGGGACCGATGGGGGGAGACGGATTCGCCTGTCCTCCCGTCACCTGCAGTTTAATACTCCCAATAATTTTCTTGGCCATAATTCACCTCATCTATATCTGACCCTTCTGGAAAACTTCCAGCTTGGAGTGCCAAAGGCACGATTCTATATTTTGTGGACTTGTATGAAATCCAACTCAACCGGTGTTGCGCGTCCGAAAATGGTGATCAAAACCCTCAATTTCTCTTTATCCGGTTTCACCTCTTCCACAACACCCTGGAAATTATTAAAGGGCCCGTCAATAACTCTAACCTCATCACCTTCATCGAATTGATATTTTGGCTTGGGCTTGCTGATCCCCTCTTCCATTTGTTGAATAATTCGCTCGGCTTCCTCATCAGGGATAGGAGATGGTTTAGTGCCGCCTCCCACAAATCCGGTCACTTTGGCCGTATTTCGAACCGTATGCCAGGTTTCATCATTTACATCCATTTGGACCATGATGTATCCGGGATAAAATTTCCTTGAAGACGTCTTCTTTTTCCCCCGCTTCAGCTCAATCACTTGCTCAACAGGCACAAGGATCTTGCCGAAATAGGCCTCCTGTCCAAGCGTTTTAACCCTTTCCTCAAGGTTCGTCTTTACTTTATTCTCAAATCCCGAGTAGGTATGGACTATGTACCATTTCAAACTCAAATCATCCCCCTCTTATCCCACGATGCTCCTGATGATTCTAATTAAACCGACATCTATCAATCCAAGGAAAAGGGATACCAATAAGGCAAGAACGATAACCACGGTGGTTGAGGCAAGCAATTCCTTGCGAGTCGGCCATTTGACTTTCTTGAGTTCTACCTTGCATTCCCGGAGAAATTGCCCCGCCATTTGAAAATAATTGACAGAAGATCCCTTGTTGTCCCTTGTTTTCCTTTCCGGTTCCTTCTTTTGAAGGCCTTGATAGAACTTCGTTTTGATTTCTTGTTCCGCTGAAACGGATTCATTATCCGAATTCAAGACGCCATTGGATAGAGATGCAGTCTGCGCCTTTTTTCGGGTCCCCTTTTTTCTCTTTTTTTTAGTCTGCTTCTTCATATGCCCTTTCATCTGGACTTTGGTGAAACACCCGACCCTTATCCTTTCCCTCTACAATCAATTCAACCCCCGGCAACTGAAAAAAGGCTGGCAGGCCAGGAGGGATTCGAACCCCCAACACCCGGATTTGGAGTCCGGTGCTCTAGCCGTTAGAGCTACTGGCCTACAGTATTCCCAGAGTCTATTTAGTCTCCTTGTGAAGCGTATGCGTCTTACAAAACGGGCAGTATTTCTTGAACGTCAACTTGTCCGGAGTCTTACGTTTGTTCTTTGTAGTCGTATAGTTCCTATTCTTGCAGCCTTCGCAGGCCAGTGTTATGATATCTCGCATATGGCAAACCTCTTCCCGGGCCTTGAATTTGGGGCCACCCAATCCTTATCCGACATCCCGGCGCTCTAAGTCCTTGTTTCAGATCCTTACTCATAGATTTCACTAATGACGCCCGCGCCTACAGTGCGTCCACCCTCACGGATGGCAAATCGCAACTCCTTCTCCATCGC
>JAFGFY010000181.1 GCA_016930795.1 Deltaproteobacteria bacterium | reverse complement strand
CAAGGCGCAGGGCACAAGGAATGCGCTCTCGCCCTTTTGAGAAGGAATTATCCCTCTTAGGCCAGTCTTTCATTTAGAAGCCTATTCCCGTGAGTCTTGCGCCTTGGGCCATCTGCCCTATCTTTTTAACTGCACCACCTGCCCTACCTCGAATGGTCCTCCGGACAAAGGCGCGGCCTCAGCAGAAGAGTCCAGGACATTGACCACCTCGATTTCCCCCACCTTCTCCCCTAGGAGGGGGAGGTCTCTGCCGTCTGAGGATTGAATCGATCCTTCTATCCCATAGACCTCGAATATACTCCCATTTTCAAGACCGATATCTCTTCCCCCATCGACGATAAGGGCTCCCGCATCGGTGGAAAGGACCCTGCTGCGCCAAGGATGAACCCTCAGCTTTTCCGTAATCAGTTCAGCCTGTTTTTCGAGAATCTCAGAGAGTGCCTCATCGAGAGTCGTTCTTTTTAGCGTGGTCTTCCGCTCTTCTCCTTCGCTGCTTGATGAGGTCTCGCTTTCTACAGTCTCCAGATGGGAGAACAGAAAACCGCCATTGATGACGTCAACGGCATTGACAAGCATGGAAATGTCCACTATCTTTTTGGCTTTCCGGAAGGGCCATATTCCCTCTTTTTTGCTCTCTGTTTCAAAAGGGACCAAGGCCCCCACGATCATGATGTCTATTCCCATTTCATCTACGCTTTTGATGAGTTCTGGATTAATCAGGAAGATGGATTCCGGAGTCAGAATGATATGAGATGATGGTGTGGTTTTCATCCCTTTTATTACAAGAAAACGTCCGGTTTTCTCCAACAAACCCTCAAGATCAGCCGCTATTTGTTCCATTTTCTTATCCCCTACACCGGCCTGGTCGAGGAAAGGTATGACCCAAACCCGTTTCTTCAACTCATCCTCGTCCCGCGGCATCACCCTGTTGTATAGGGATCCCATTGTTCCACAACCGATCCCCTGGATCAGAAGAAGCCATATGAGAGTGAGACGCATACTTCTCAAAACAACCCGGATCATTGAATAACCTCCTTATGAACTCCTCACTTCTTCCGGCGGGATTCGTCCTCTGGTGGGTGAGGCAGATAGGGGCATGAAGAGCGCCCTAAGACTCCCAGAATCAGTAGATAATGTCAAATGAATCAAACTCCCCCTGCCGATCCTCTGCGGTTTCGTGAATCCTTGTAACCCTTGCGTGGGAGGGGCCGTGATGACACCATGCCACCAGCTGTCTCACCTGCTTTTCGGGCCCTTCGGCAAGGACTTCAACCCCTCCATCCATTCTGTTCTTGACCCAACCCCGGACGCCCAAGCCCAAGGCCTCTCGTCTGGTGGAATCCCTGAACCAGACCCCTTGAACCCGCCCTTCTATAATCAGTCTAACCCTGATTTCATCCACGGCCTCCTCCTTCTTGGCGATTTTGCGGTCTCATTTCTTCAAGTATTCTATTCCTCCGCCAACAATCTCAAGAACACCTCTTCTTCAAGGATGTCCACACCCAGATCCCTGGCCTTTTGGAGTTTAGAACCCGGAGACTCGCCCACCACCAGGTAATCCGTGCCCTGGGTGACAGAAGAGCCCACCTTCCCTCCCTTTCTGACGATTCGTTGTTTGGCCTCAGAACGCTTCATGGATTGAAGGGTTCCGGTGATAACAAAGCTCTTGCCTTGGAAAGGGGTGTCGTTTACAGGAGAAAGGTCCTGAAAATGAACCCCGGCTTTCAGCAGACGCAGAATATGGTCTTGATTGGATTTGTCCGCGAAATATGAGACCACGCTCTCGGCGATCTGAGGGCCGATCTCGTCGATGGCTTTGAGTGTATCCTCATCAGCATGCTGAAGACTCTCAAGGCTCTTAAGTTCTTCTGAAAGCCGTTCAGCCACGTGTTCTCCCACATGTCTGATCCCCAGGGCATAGATGAAACGGGAAAAAGTAGTGGTTTTGCTTTGCTCAATAGCCGCGAGGAGGTTTTGAGCAGACTTCTCGGCAATCTTGTCCAATCCTATGAGGTCTTCAAAACGCAGATCATAGAGATCAGCGGCCTCTCTGACCAAGCCCTTGTCCATCAACTGGGCGACCATCTTATCTCCTAGGCCGTCTATATCCATCCCCCCCTTTGAAACAAAGTGTTTCAAGGATTCTTTGATCTGGGCAGGGCACTCGGGGTTGAGGCACCTGAGTACCACCTCTCCTTCTTTCCGGAAGACCTGTGAACCGCAGGCCGGGCATTGGGTCGGCATCACAAAGGGGCTTTCCCTTCCTGTTCGCATGGATGTGATGGGTTTGACCACCTCGGGGATGACATCGCCCGCCCTCTGGACGATCACCGTGTCACCCTCGCGAATATCCTTCTTTTCGATCTCCTCCTGGTTGAACAGAGTCGCCCGCGAAACTGTAACTCCTGCAATTTCAATAGGTTCAAGATGAGCAACAGGGGTGAGAGCCCCGGTGCGCCCAACTTGTATGTCTATCTTGATGATCCTCGTGGTCTCCTGGGTCGCTTTGAACTTATAGGCCATGGCCCATCTGGGACTGCGTGATTTCTGGCCAAGACGGGATTGAAGGGCAAGCTGGTTGACTTTGATGACCGCTCCATCGATCTCAAAGGAAAACTGATCCCTTTTCTCTTCTAATTGTTGACAATAATCAACAACTTCCATCAGATTCTGACAGGCTTTTATGTGGGGCCTGTTCACTCGCAGGCCCATCTGTTGAATAGCCAGCATGCATTCCAGGTGGGTTTCACAGTTTAGGCCTCTGATTTCTCCTAATCCGTAGCAAAACATGTCCAGGGGTCTTGTGGCGGTTATTCTGGGGTCCAGTTGCCTCAGGGAGCCGGCTGCCGCATTTCTCGGGTTGGCAAAGCCGGGAAGGCCCTTGTTCGCCCTCTGCGTGTTCAAAGATTCAAAGGCCTCGGTCTCCATATAGACTTCACCCCTCACTTCCATGAGTTCGGGGATGGGTATGTCCTGGGTAAGGGGTCGCAGAACCAGGGGAACGGAGAGGAGGGTCTTGATGTTGGCTGTCACATCTTCTCCCACGTCACCATCTCCTCTCGTGGAGGCCACACTCAGTTTTCCGCCTTCGTAGACTAATTCCACGGCCACCCCATCGATTTTTGGCTCTACCACGTATTGGGGGGCGGTGTCTCCTCCCAGGAATTTTTTGGTCCTGGCGTCAAAATCCCTAATATCTTTTTCGTTGAAACCATTCTCCAGGCTGAGCATGGGCCTGCGGTGTCTGACTTGGGTGAAAGATTTGAGGGGTTTGTCTCCAACCCGTTGGGTGGGGGAGTCCGGGGTCACCCATTCAGGGTGCTCCCGTTCCAGTTCCAGTAATCGCCGGAATAGCCTGTCATAGGCGGTATCCGATATTTGCGGGTCATCCAAGACATAATACCGATGATTGTGATATCGGATCTGCTCCCGGAGATCATTCAGTTCTTTCTCGTGGTTCAAGGGTCAAGGTTCCTTAAAGACTTATGAAAGGGATAAGCTATTGAGTGCGGGTCACACTTATTAGATATCTACTTCAAAATCTAAGAAGAAATCAACGATATTCATGTATCACCTCGGGTTGGAAGAAAGGGACACCGTGATGCGATAAAGATGAAATCATGTGGCTCAATAATTTTGAAGAAAAATGTCCTAAAATATGCTATTCTTTCTAAAATCACTGCGTATTTCTCAAGTTTTCTATGCAGAAGGCCCACTAGGGAGGATTATTAAGTCGGCTTGGGGAAGGAGTCTGTTGATATTTCTGTGTTTTTGTGGCAAGGCTTTTTCCTTGACAGCTAACACATAAAGAAATTAATCTAAAAGTTTGCGGCACAGAAAGTGTCCAAGGTCCGGGTATGTTTGAGAGTTTGTCGGAAAAACTGAATACCACATTCAAGAAACTGACCGGGCGTGGAAGGTTAAGCGAAGAGAACATCGGGGAGGCCCTCAAGGAGGTTCGGCTAGCCCTGCTTGAGGCGGATGTCAATTACAGGATTGTTAAGAAGCTGATTGAAGAGATCCGCCGGCGTGCCGTGGGTGTGGATGTCCTCGAGAGTCTGACGCCGGGCCAGCAGGTCATCAAGATCGTCAATGAAGAGCTGACCAGGCTGATGGGTGAGACCAGGGCGGATCTTCAGCTCGTCGGCAAAACGCCCTTTGTGTTGATGCTGGTGGGTTTGCAAGGTTCCGGCAAGACCACGACAGCGGGTAAACTGGCCCAGCACCTTCAAGGGCAGGGCAGAAGCCCTTATCTGGTCCCGGCAGACATTTACAGACCAGCCGCTATTGAACAATTGAAGAAATTAGGCATCCAGCTGGATGTCCCTGTCTACCCCGGGGACAGCCAAACGAAGCCCGAAGCCATTTGTCGTGATGCATTGTCACGGGCGGGCAGTGTGGGGGCGGATGTCCTAATCCTTGATACGGCGGGCCGCCTTCATATCGATGATGCGCTGATGTCCGAGTTGGAGAGAATCAAAGAGCAGACGAACCCCACGGAGATTTTGCTTGTGGCAGACGCCATGACCGGACAGGATGCCGTCAACATGGCCGAGCAATTCAATCGGCGCCTGGACATTACCGGGATCATCCTTAGTAAAATGGAGGGCGACGCCAGGGGAGGAGCCGCCCTCTCTATTAAAGAGGTGACAGGAAAACCCATCAAATTCGTAGGGGTGGGAGAGAAACTAGATGCCATTGAGCCCTTCTTTCCGGACCGAATGGCCTCCCGCATCCTCGGCATGGGTGATGTGGTCTCTCTTATCGAGAAGGCACAACAAGAGTTTGACGAAAAAGAGGCCGTCAAACTGGAGAAGCGGCTCAGGAAGCGTGAGTTTAATTTGGAGGATTTTCAGACACACTTGAAACAGATGAAGAAACTGGGATCACTTGAACAGATTGTCGGGATGTTGCCCGGCATAGGACAGTTCAAACAATTGAAGAAACTGAAGCCGGACGAGAAAGGGTTGATTCGAATAGAGGCCATCATCAATTCCATGACCGTCCAAGAGAGACAGAACCATAAGATCCTTAATGCAAGCAGAAGGAAGAGAATCGCCCGAGGAAGCGGTTCGAATGTGCAGGATGTCAATCGCCTTCTGAAGAATTTTATTCAAACCAAGAAGATAGTGGAGAATCTGGCCCGAAAAGGGTATCAGAATATGCCATCGATCTTTCATTAAGAGACGTTTTTTATGAGGGGGTAACAGACTCAAATGGCAGTGAGAATCAGATTGACGAGAAAGGGAGGCAAGAAACAGCCATTCTATCGTTTGATAGCGGCCGATTCTGAAGCGTCCAGAGACGGAAGATTCCTTCAAATCTTAGGCTCCTATGATCCCATGGCGGATCCGGCTAAGATAGAGATTCACAAGGACAAAGTGGATTACTGGTTAAAGCAGGGGGCAAGCCTTTCAGCATCGGCAAAATCCATATTAAAGAAGCAAGGGATTCTATAGGTTCCTTCTTATCCAGACTGGAGTGGTGTGGCGGTGAATTCAAGGACGGGGAGGTGATCATTATGAAGGACTTGATCTCATACATAGCCAAATCGTTGGTAGATAAGCCGGAGGAAGTCGTTGTCACCGAAATCGAAGGAGAACAGACCTCTGTAATCGAACTGAAGGTAGCCAAGGAAGACCTGGGCAAAGTTATTGGCAAGCAGGGACGAACGGCTCGTGCCATGAGGACCATTCTTGGTGCAGCTTCCACCAAACTGAAGAAGAGATCCGTCTTGGAGATCATCGAGTAATCTTGAGCCCGATTCCCCCTGAAAACCTACTGCTTATGGGTGAGGTGATTCGGCCCCACGGGCTGGAAGGTCTTCTGAGAATTAAATCCTATGCAAAGGCTGAGGAATCTTTCCTAGGTGCGAAGATGGTTTTTATCCAAAAGGACTCAGCCGAGCCGCGCGGATATGATGTCACCTCAGTAAGACCGCACAAAAACGTTCATCTCCTGAAGCTGAGAGGGGTCGATTCTCTGGAAGAAGCCGAAAAACTGAGAGGCGCTAGAATTCTGATCGGAAAAGAGACCTTGAACTCCAAAAGCCGTGATGAATATTTCTGGCATGAGCTTATCGGTCTTGAAGTCTACCTGAGTCGGGGAGGGTATGTGGGGACGATAAAGCATATCTTGCCCACCGGAAGCAATGATATTTATGTGGTCCATGAAGGTAAAAAAGAGGTCTTGATTCCAGCCATAAACGATGTGATTCAAGAAATCGACCTCACAAAAAAGAGAATGATTATTTCGGACGTGGAGGGATTGCTGGATCTGAATGAGGTATGACATCCTCACTCTCTTTCCCGAGCTGTTTCACCCTTTTCTCCAGACCGGAGTTCTAGGGCGTGGCGTAGAGAAGGGGCTGGTAGATGTGAGACTGATCAATATCCGAGACTACGCGCGCGGCGCCCATAAGGTCACGGATGATCGCCCCTATGGGGGGGGCAGCGGGATGATCATGAAACCGGGTCCTATCGCTCGTGCACTGGAATCCGTCGAGCGTGTGGAAAGGCGCTCCAGGGTGATCCTTCTTACGCCTCAAGGTCGACCTTTTGAACAGTCTATGGCTTGGGAGTTGTCCGAAACGGGTCAACTTATCCTGGTGTGTGGGCGCTATGAGGGTGTGGATGAGAGAATACGATCCGACCAGATCGATATGGAAGTCTCCGTTGGGGATTATATTCTGAGCAATGGAGAATTGGGTGGGTTGGTCCTTTTGGATGCGGTCAGCCGCCTCATTCCCGGGGTTCTGGGGGGCGAGTGTTCCAACAAAGAGGATTCCTTTGAGGACGGCCTTCTTGAGTATCCCCAATATACTCGGCCCAGGATTTTTCGGGGCAGGAGTGTTCCTCCGGTTCTCTTGTCCGGCGATCATGAAAAGATCCGTCTGTGGCGAAGAAGAGAGTCTTTGAAGAGAACCCTGGAAAAAAGACCGGAACTTCTGGAAAAGGCCGGCTTGAGTGAGGAGGATAGGACGATCCTACAGGAATTGAGAGAAAAGGATAATGTCTGAGAGTTGAAGGAGGGCAAGATAGAACGGCTTATTTATGCGGCTATACATCGGGCTACTCCATTATCCTGTGTACAACAAGAATCGGCAGAGAATAGCGTCGGCCATAACCACTGTTGATCTTCATGACTTGTCCCGGCTGGCCCGCACCTATGGTGTAAAGCGGTTTTTTGTCATAAACCCTTTGGAAGATCAGCAAATGCTTGCCGAGCGCATTCTGCGACACTGGATCAGCGGCTTCGGAGCCACCTATAACCGAAACAGAAAGGAAGCCATAGAGCTTATCGGGATTTCTTCCACGCTTGAGACTTCTAAGGAGGAGATCACGGAATTGGAGGGAGAATCTCCTCTTCTCATGGTCACGGATGCCTCCAAGCGGGTGGGAAAGACCTCTCTCACATTTTCTGAGGCGGCGAATATCATAGGTTCTGATAGGGTCGTCTTCCTCATATTCGGCACGGCGTGGGGTCTGGATGAGGAAATAATGGGCCAGGCGGATTACATTCTGGACCCCATTGAGGCAAAAGGGAAAAACGGTTACAACCACCTCTCCGTGCGGACGGCAGCTGCGATCATTTTGGATCGGTTGATTGGGCAATACGAGTAGGACCGATTATTCGAGTCATCCCGGAATTATCTGGTGACTGTGTAACACCAAGAAGCCTTGGGTCCTGGTGAGATTCTTACGTTAAGGGTTCGCGGACCCAAGGATTCCAGGACCCGAGTGAAAAAAGCAAAGGAACGAAAGAGCCTGAACATTGAAACCTACGTGCAGCTCTGTGAAGGAGCAGCTTTTCACGCAGTGTGTAATTGATGATGGAAAAATGAAGAGATTTTCGAGGTTAGAAGGAGATTCCAGGAATAGGCGAAATCATGGTAAAATAAACCCTAGAACCCTTGAATCCTTGACTCCTCTTTCCCAACCATTTGGGAGAAAAACTATGAAATAAAGCCCCTGCCGTTTTCTGTAGAACAGGCATAATGTGAGGCAAGGGGATAAAGTGAAGGAGATATAGGTAATGAATGTGATTGAAATGATTGAGAAAGAGCAGATGAGGTTGGATATCCCCGATTTCAAACCAGGGGATACCATTCGAGTACACGCCAGGATCAAGGAAGGGGAGAAGGAGAGAATACAGACCTTTCAGGGCGTTGTCCTGCGAAAAAGGAAGGGAAACACGGGAGCGACTTTTACAGTCCGCAAGGTTTCCTATGGAATTGGGGTTGAAAGGATTTTTCCGCTTCACTCGCCCAACATTGACAGGATTGAAGTCATCACTCGGGGCAGAGTGAAAAGGGCGAAGCTTTATTATCTGCGGAAGTTGAGAGGCAAGGCTGCACGTATTAAAGAAAAAAGAACCTGAACGATCTGTTTTCTGTCAGAAATTATTGATGACTTCTGTTCATAACTTACCTCTTTTTACCGAGAGCAACATGCCCTCGGTTTCTGATCCTTTTTTCCACGAAACAGATGCCCGAAAGACCGGATTTGATCTCATAGCCGGCGTTGATGAGGCGGGGCGAGGACCCTTGGCGGGTCCTGTGACTGCTGCTGCGGTCATTCTGCCGGAAGGGTTGATACTGCCGGGCATTAAAGACTCCAAGCAAATGACTGAGAAGACAAGAGAAAAGGCCTTTTCAGTGATTCATCATAAGGCTCTTGCGGTCAGCGTTGGTGTGGTGTCCCACCGGTTTATCGATGAATTTAATATCTTAGAGGCCTCTTTGGAGGCCATGAAACGGGCTGTTTTGTCCCTGAGACCTGCGGCGGAGTATCTATTGGTTGACGGAATTCAAACCATTTCCGTTCCTATCACCCAGAAGTGCCTTAAGAAGGGAGATCAGAGGTCCATGAGTATCTCCGCAGCCTCCGTCATAGCCAAGGTCTATCGTGATCGGATCATGAGGTCCTATGATGAACGGTTTCCAGAGTATGGATTCCTAACTAACAAGGGGTATGGTACCCAGAAACACATGACGGCTTTGCGGCGGTACGGCCCCTGCCCTATTCACCGGTTGACTTTCAAGGGGGTCCTGGAGGGCAAATGACGAAAGAGAGGCAGGATCTGGGGGCATTTGGGGAGGATCTAGCCCTCAAAGAGATCAAGCGACTTGGTTACAAGTGCATTACCCGCAACTACCGGTGCCCCCTGGGTGAAATCGATCTCATCGCCAAAGAAAGGGACTGCCTTGTGTTTATTGAGATTAAAACGAGGAGGGGAAGAACGACCGGCTATGCAAAAGAGGCCATAACCGGCCGGAAAATGAGACAGATGTCCAAGGTCGCCCTTGCCTATATGAAATCCAACAACTGCTGCGACGTGAAATCGAGATTTGATGTAGTGGTCATCAGCCTAAAGGGTGGCCAGGAAGAGATTGAAGTGATTCAAAATGCCTTTGACCTGGCTTATTAATTGAGGGGCGGATGGTTGGGAGAAGAATGAAACATGAAAGAAGAGAACACAAAGCCCCCTGAATCCGGAACCCTTTATGTGGTCTCTACTCCCATCGGCAATCGGGAGGATATGACCCTGAGGGCATTGAGGATCTTGAAGAGTGTGGATCTTATCGCCGCAGAAGGCGTAAAGCATACGAGCGGGCTTTGCCGGCATTTTGGTATTAAGACAAAACTGACCCGATATAATCAGCACAATCAGCAGACAAAAGGCCCTCAGTTCTTGAAGAAACTGAAATCCGGGTCTGATATCGCCCTTGTGACCAACGCGGGGACCCCCGGCGTCTCCGATCCCGGAGGGGTGTTGATTCGTCAAGCCATGGAGGAAGGCATCAAGGTGTCCCCCATTCCGGGCCCGTCAGCCCTTCTGGCCGCCCTTTCCGTGTCAGGGCTTCGGACAACGGAGAGGATCCTGTTTTTGGGATTTTTGCCCAATAGGCCGGGCAAGAGACGAAAGGAATTGGAAAATCTGAAGTCAGAGCCTGCCACAATGGTTATTTTTGAATCTCCTCACCGGGTTCAGTCCATGCTTAGGGATCTCAAGGATATACTGGGGGATCGCGAGATAGTGGTATCGAGGGAGTTGACCAAGAAGTATGAAGAGGTGACGCGGGGATCGATCAACAGGATCCTAAGTCATCTTGGCTCAAAAGAGATCAGGGGAGAGTTCACCCTGGTTGTCGCCGGGAAAGATAAGGGCACGGATGAAGAGTCATTGAACCAGGAGACTCGGAATACCATAGAGGACTGGCTGAGACAGAGGGACATGAGTGTCCGTGAGATTGCCCTACGGCTCTCTGAGACAGAGGGATTGCCTTATCGGAGGCTTTACAAGGAATGTCTCTCTATGAAGAAGGATTTGGGATGTTTATAGATATTACAGTTAACAAAAACTCTTCATCATAATATTTCCGTTTATACAATAATGAGAGTCGATCTTGGGAGAGAAGAGCCCTGGGCATCAGCAAGGTGTTAGATGCAAGGCACCGAGGAGCGCCGACAGAGGCGTATAAGCAATACGTCGCAAGGAGAAGCGACTGTGAAGGTAACACAGCCCTTCGACTTACTCAGGGCCATGAGCCTGTCGAATGGCAGATGACGCCTTGATGGTGGATCAGGGGATTGACACATGGAGTTGAAAAAGAAACTAATAATTGATAATAATTTGGGGTTGCACGCCCGTGCAGCGGCCAAGATTGTTGCCTTGTCCCGGGAGTATGAATCCGAGCTGTTTCTCAGCAAGGATGGCCATGAAGTGGATGGGGGGAGCATCCTGTCCATACTCACCCTGGCCTGCCCCAGGGGGACCGAAATAGGGGTTAGGATTGTGGGTGAGGACTCGGAGGAGCTGATGACCAAGCTAACGGACCTTTTTGAACAGAAATTCGGTGAGGGAAAATGACCAATCCCCGATCAGAAGAAGGAAACAGACTCAAAGGCATAGCCGTCTCTCCAGGTATTGTCATTGGTAAGGTCCGCCTTGTGGACAGGTCGAGGGTGAAGATCCTGTACCAGTATCTGATTAGTGATGAACAGGTCAGCAGGGAGGTCAAACGGTTCAAAAAGGCCCTCAGTTCCACGAGAAAGCAGATGCTATCTCTCAAAAAGAAGATGCCTGCGCAAATCAAGGATCACGCCTTTATCCTTGATACACAGCTGATGATCATGGACGACCCTAAGATTTCCGAATCTACCGTGGAGACCATTAGGTCGGAGAAGATGAACGCGGAATGGGCGTTAAAGAAATCAGTTCAGGAAATCAGACAGCTCTTTGAGCAAATGGATAATGGGTATATTCAAGAGCGAATCCATGATGTGGAGTATGTGGCTGAGAGGATTCTAAGAAACCTGTCCGGGATAGAACAGGAGAGCCTGTCCGAGATCAATGAGCGCGTTATCATCGTGGCCCACGATTTGTCGCCCGCGGACACATCTGAGATGAATACAGGCAGAGTGATGGCGTTTGTCACCGATGTGGGGGGGCCGACGTCCCATACGGCCATTATGGCACAGGCATTGGAGATCCCCGCTGTAGTCGGATTGGAATCGGTCACGAAGCGGGTTCGAGACGGCATGCTTATGGTCGTGGATGGGCATACAGGGGAGATTGTCCTAGAACCTGATGACGATCTGATCATTTTCTACCAGGAAAAACAGCTGGCCCTCGAAGAGTATCGGACAGGTATCGAACGGATCAGCCATCTCCCGGCAGAAACGGTGGATGGTCACACGTTAGCCGTTAAGGCCAATCTAGAGCTATTGGAAGAAGTGGTTCCAGCCAGAGACCATGGGGCTGAAGGGATTGGCCTTTACAGGACAGAATTTCTTTTTCTAAGAAGTCAAGGAAAAGGACTTCCGACGGAGAGAGAGCTGTATGAAGACTACAAAGAACTGGCCGAGATTGTCGCCCCGGATCCTGTAACGATTCGAACCCTTGATCTTGGAGGGGACAAATTTTCATCAGATCTCAGTCTGGCAGGGGAAATGAACCCCGCTCTAGGATTGAGGGCCATTCGATTTTGTCTAAAAGAGCCAAAGATCTTTAAAATGCAATTACGGGCCATCCTCAGGGCAAGTGCCCACGGGAGCATCCGATTGCTTTTCCCCATGGTCTCAGGACTCAGCGAAATCCTGGAGATCAAGAAGATCCTTCGGGAGGTCAAACGAGATCTGAACAAGAAGGAGATAAGGTTTGCTCGAAATATCAAAGTGGGAATCATGATCGAGATCCCGTCGGCCGTAACCATGGCCGATGTCTTCGCAAAACATGTAGATTTCTTTAGTATTGGGACCAATGATCTGATTCAATATGCCTTGGCCATTGACCGGGGCAATGAGCATGTGGCTCATCTGTATGAGCCCTTTCATCCAGCCATTCTGAGGATGATTCAGCAGGTGGTGACCGCAGCCAAGATCGCCGGGATCAAAGTCGCCCTGTGCGGGGAAATGGCCGGAGATCCTCTTTGCACTATCATCCTTGTGGGGATTGGTCTTGATGAACTGAGTATGAACGCGCAATCCATTCCCATCATCAAGCAAATCATTCGAACCATTTCCATGAAGGAAGCTCAGGCCGACCTGGAGCATATCATGCAGCTGGAGACTGCTAGGGAGGTTCGAAAATACATTGTAAAGAGAATGAGACCCCTCATCTCTATACTGGATCAAAAGGGGTACTATATAAGGGTTTCGTAGGGTTGGCCCTTTGACTCCTCGTACCCTTGGCCTAAGAACTGCATTCGGTTCCAGAATTCCTCGCCCCTATGGAACAATGAATCCTTTTGAGGATGACCCAATATGACCAAGAAAATCGTCTGCCAGAACAAGAAGGCAGTCCATGATTATTTCATAGATGAAGTCTTTGAAGCCGGTATGGTTCTCAAGGGGCCGGAGGTAAAATCCCTCAGAGAAGGGCGGGCCAGCCTTGTGGACAGTTACGCAAGGTTACATAAGGGCGAAGTCTTCCTATATAATATGAGCATCACCGCTTATCCCTTTGCTCATCACGTCGACCTGGAACCCACAAGAGTCAGAAAACTTCTTTTGGGTAAGAAGGAAATAAAGCGTTTGATCGGCAAAACCGAGCAAAAGGGATATACACTGATTCCTACGAAAGTCTACTTTTTGGGGAGCTGGGCCAAGGTGGAGGTCGCGCTCGCAAAGGGTAAGAGGAAGTATGACAAACGGCAGGCCCTCAAAGAGAAGGACATGAAGAGGGAGATGGATCAGGTCAGGAAAAAGGGAGAATATTGACTATAAAGAGGAGGATGCCTATAATAGTATATATGCATATCGTGGGGGCGAAACGGCTTCGACGGGGATAAGGAAGCTTAAGTCGCATACCGAGGTTCTATCTGCTCGTAAAACAGGTGGAGATAACATAAACGCAGACGATTATTCGTATGCTTTAGCCGCTTAAAGGCTAACGGCCTGTCAATCACTCCTGCGAGATTGATAAGGTCGTCGACTCAGCGGGATAGCTTCTCCGCTATACCTATGAGCGGAGAGGTGAAACTTTTAATAGGTTAGTCCCTTGGCAACCGCGCCTGATAGGGAACCAAGGGACGAAACACAAATATCGGGCTATGTATGTAGAAGCTTAAGCGGAATATTTTCGGACGGGGGTTCGACTCCCCCCGCCTCCACCAGCCTTCGCCAAGGCTACGGCTGGCAGGCCGGCTATACGGATAGAAAACACTCATATTTAACATAAGTTTGGTATTAAGAGCGAAGGCGGACTTTCTGTTTAATATAAACAAACTCAGATCAAGGGCCTTCACCTTGAAATATGTCTACCTCATTCAAAGCATTTCCAATCCTAACCAAAAATACATTGGAACGACATCTGACGTTAAAAAACGTATTTTAGCGCATAATGCAGGTCAATCTCCCCATACTTCAAAATATAAACCGTGGAAGCTCGTATTCTATTTTGCCTTTTCAAACACAGAAAAAGCAATGGAGTTTGAGAAGTATCTGAAGACAGGATCGGGAAGAGCCTTCGCTAACCGCCACTTCTGGTCTTGACGTAACCGTCGCTTCTCAAATCTCTTCCTCTTATCCTCTTTTTCCAGACACTAAAAAACCCTTCAATGAGGTGGGTTAATAGCTTAGGTATCTCAGCTCTCAATAAGCATAATGCTTACGGTAGATATTATCGTATCACAGGATTAGGCCAGGTCGTGATCCGTAAAAACCCTCAGGATATCAAATCTCCGGAAAACTACTGATATGTCTGAAGCCGGAGATGAATTTTGGTCAATCATAGGCGCATTTACAAAGACATATCGTCCGAATTATGACTTGTTAGACTTGTCTTTACTTCGGCAAAAATGAAGGTTATATCTAGTAGTCATAAGTGAATGATGCAAATTCAGAATCAGAGATGGAAAAACCAGTCCCTCGATATAAAGCCTTCTGAGAAAGAGTGTTGCTTGACACACAAGGGCAAATTTCCCACACCTCGAATCGTATGCGATTAGACTAAAACAGATCACAAGTCTGAATTTAATACAATAGACATAAAAGAAATCCGCAAACAACCTCTTGGATCACAATCAGTAGAAATTTTAGATAGAAAAAAATAAATCCTATAAGAAGCCCACAAGTTCCATAGGTTAGCAGCGGATTGAACATCCGTACCCGTATCAAACCTATATAACAACGGCACTGGAAAAAGACTATTTTGGTTCTGAATATTCATACTTGAGTCTTGAAAGGAGATATTTGTGATTTCTTCCTTTTTTACTTTATCGTTGTTCTAATTAATTCAGTTGACAGATAAATTTTCAAATCAATATATTGTCACCAAAATAAATCTAATCATATCTATGAGTATGTGTAAACTTGGAGTTCTGAATGATTTTTCAAACTGCAGGCATTGAGGTAACACCATGGGTACCTCCAGTTGTAGCATTTGTTATTTCTTTTTTTACCTCTATGGGGGGTGTTTCCGGTGCTTTTCTGCTCCTACCATTTCAGGTTTCAATTCTCGGATACACAAATCCATCAGTCAGTGCCACTAACCAAGTTTTTAATATAGTAGCAATTCCGAGTGGGGTCTATCGCTACTGGCGTGAAGGTCGGATGGTCTGGCCTTTAACACGGGTTGTTGTAACAGGTACTTTACCGGGAGTTTTCATAGGTGCCATAATACGGGTTACCTGTCTCCCAAATCCTGTCCATTTCAAATTCTTTGCTTCTCTTATTCTGCTTTATATGGGCCTTCAAATGATGCGCGACGTTTTGAAGAAAAATAGGGGCATTGATAATAAAGTTAAAAGCGAACAAAAATTTCAGGAATCAGTTCAGAATTACAGTTTAAAGAATAATTATGACCCAGCAGCACAATCGAAAAAGGAATTCCATCCTGTCAGAGCTACCCATTTCAATATGAAAAGACTCGGATATACTTTTTATGATGAATCATTTGATATTTCATTTTGGGGGATTTTCACGCTTAGTTTTATTGTTGGTGTTGTTGGAGGCATTTACGGTATCGGGGGAGGATCGATTATTGCTCCCTTTTTAGTAATCTTTTTCGGCCTGCCGGTTTACACAGTCGCCGGATCTACGCTCATGGGAACCTTCGTTACATCTGTTGCAGGAGTTGTCTTTTACCATGCAATAGCGCCGTTCTACCCGGATATATCTGTTTCACCCGATTGGTTGTTAGGGATTTTATTTGGAGTGGGTGGAATGGCTGGAATGTACTTTGGCGCGCGTTGCCAGAAATTCGTACCTGCCAAAGGCATAACACTGATGTTGATGGGTATAATTCTTTTCACCGCCTTAAAGTACATCATCAACTTTCTTCAATATTAACAAGCTTGTTCTTCAAACCATCTTTTCATGGATATGAAGAAATTTTACCAGATGCTTTGTGTTTAGCATTGTCTTTTCTTCTATACCATTTCATCATGCGTTATAAAGAATAGTTATATGTGCTTTTTATGATCCGATATAACGTAACCGTTCGATTTTTATCGCCCCAAATACCTTTCCCCCCCTTTCTATGGACATGCTATCAAAGATGCTCGTTGGTAATTCCGCGATAAGTCTGATTTTCCCAATTAAAAGTATCAGTATCACTACTGAATTGTTCTGTATAATATCTTCAACTGTTCCTATAAAACTATTTAACAGGGGTTGTACAGGGTGTTCATCGTAAATGTGGACAGCATCAGGCGGTATCGCAATTTTTTTGATAGCTCTCCCATCATATGGCAGTATTATCTTCAGGTCTCCCATGACAATTTCTACCAGCCCGGAAGAAAGTGATCGAGATTGATTACATTCCATTATATTTGGCATCCCAAGAAATTCAGCGACCGAGGAGTTTGCGGGATTGAAAAAAAGTTCAACAGGGGTCGCGACCTGTTCAATAAGACCGTTTGAGATTAATGCTATTCGATCTGCAATTTCTTCGGCTTCTCTAAGGTTATGGGTGACATGAACTGTGGTTACTCCCAAATTTTTTAAAAGAAAGTGCAACTCTCTGCGCAAATATTTTGCTGTCTGCGCATCCAGGTTAGAGGTCGGTTCATCAAGCAAAAGTATCCTGGGTGAAGGTGCAAGCGAACGGGCTAAAGCGACTCTTTTTTTTTCGCCACCTGAGATCATATGAGGGTAATGTCCTGCAAGATGATCAATATTCATCATTTTCATTAAAGAAGAAACCCGTTCTTTTATCATGGATTTAGCATATCCCTGCGCTCTCAAACCAAAAGAGATATTAGCTTCCACCGAATAATGCGGAAAAAGAGCCAATTCCTGTAGGAGATAGCCTACACCTCGCTTAAAGGGCGGAAGATGATTTATATTTAACCCGTCGATTAAAACAGTACCGGAATATTCCAAAACTCCTGCTATCATATTCAATAAAGTTGTCTTTCCTGCACCGGTTTCACCAACAATTACAAAATATTCACCGTCGTTAATGGTAAGATTAAGGTCAAGGCAGTTATATTTACTTACATTTACAAGCTTAATTTCAGGCACAGTTTTTCCACTTTCCCACCCATTTTTCCTCTAATGCTTCCAGGATTTTTTCAAAAATGAGGCAAAGGATAGAAAGAACAAAAAGACAGGACAATATGATGTCAACCCTTACAAGACTTTCACCCTTCATGATCAGAGCACCAATGCCGGTTGGAATTGCCACCATTTCTGCCGCCAATACAGTTCTCCATGCCATTCCGGAAGAAAGTCTCAGTCCCGCAAACACCTGCGGAGCTGCATTGGGAAGTATAACTTCAAAAAGAATACGTTTCTCTGATGCCCCCAGCATATGAGCAGCTTTTACTGTCATCCGGTCTACATTGCGTACTCCTGATGCCGTGTTATAGCACACAGGGAAAAAAGCGCTGATAGTAATGACCATAATTGGCAGCATCTCATTAATGCCTATCCAGAGCATCATAAGTGGCAACCATCCAAGCGCCGGTATGGGATAAAGGATACCTATAACTGGAGACAGGGAGTGGCCGATAACTTTTCTCCATCCCATGGCTATACCTATAATCATTCCCGTTATAGTTCCCACACAAAGACCTGTAAAAACCCTGAACAGAGTATCCGCAAGGTTTTTAATCATTAATCCGCATTTGACTAATTCCATCATTTCCAGCATAACTGTGCTGAATGGAGGAAAAATCATGGATGTAGAAAATCTGTTAAAACGTGCAGTAAATTCCCATAATGCAAAAAACACTAAAACCGGGAGAATTTTCCAAATTGTTTTGCGCAAACCAATTGTAAATAAATGCAAAATGCTTACCCCCGTTTTAAAAAGTGTAAATCAATTATTTTGTCAGCAGAGAACGATTTTTTAATATTGCCCAGGCTGGCGATATAATCCACGGTTTTCTGGACCCCGTTGATATGAATTAAATTCACATACTCGAGATTTTTCATTGAACGCAGTATATACTCTCCTGATACTTTGAGTTCATCTTTATTCTCAAAAACTTCCGAAAGAGGTGCCTTTTTGCCCTCAAAGGAGAGATATTTTGCAGCAAGGTTCGCACTCTTTTCAGGGTACTGACTCATCCAGTCAGTGGCCCTCAATGTTGCTTTAACCAGGCCTTTAACAATCGACGGATTATCGCGGATAAGTTCATCTTTTACTGCAAGGACACTTCCAATCATATCTGGCCATAGATCACGGGCAGTAAGTAATACCTTAAAACCATAACGCTCTGTCATGGTTAACCAGTGTTCTGGAAGAAAAACCGCATCAAGTTGATCAGCTCTTACGGCGAAAATGGCTTTTGGTGGAGACATCCGTCTGATTTTTGATAAAATCGTTTGTTTACTCAGGGCAAAATTCTCCATGGTTTTGTGGATTATTGTATCTACTGAAGTTCCTTCTCTTAATCCTCCCAATCGTATCTCTGGTTCCCCCAAATCCTTAACAGACTTTATCAGTTCCGGATTTACTGCCAGACCATAACCGTATAGATGAGTTCCGCACACTACTTTTATGGGAACGCCTGCGTTTGCAAATGCGTTTATAGCGGGGATAAGGCATATATAAGCCGCATCGATATCTCCTCTTGTCAATCCGGCTGCCAGCGATGCACCTGTAGCATAACTTTTATAGGCGGAAAATTTCAGACCTTCTTCTTCATAAAAATTTTTATCGATTGAAACATATGCCGGTACGGCATGACTGTTGAATTCAACGGCTATCCTGATGGGCGAAGTTTTTTCCTCTGCCCATATATTTAAGTTGAGATATGGAGCAGCAAACAATCCCGCTGCCCCAATAGAAGATTTGATAAGGAAATTCCTACGGTTGAAGCTTTTATTTTTCATATCGTGCTAATCCTTTCCTTACTAAAAGCAATAAATCCACCGGTAACTTGAATCAAAAAAGTATGGTCGACTGAATAAAGCACCAGTCAGACAGGTTATGTGCAGGGACATTTTTTTTGATGAAATAACCTGGGTTGAAGTGTCCGAAACCTGTCTGGAATTTGATATTTTTCTTGATATCATATTCAAAGACTACATCTATTTCGGAACCCAGATCATCCTCATTGACACCTGTCTGATTTCTATAGCTACGCCATTTGTCACTTTTATTAGCCAATTTGAATCTGTGATACTCAATTTTTACATTGATATTTTTCAGTGGCGAAACAATTATAAACAGCTCGGCGTCCTTCAGATTTGAGCAACTCATAAGATTCATTCTTCCGTAGTATTTATCCGACGCTCCGAATATACCGTCGAATCTTTCGATTTCCGGAGTAGAAGAATCATCACCTGAAGCATAACTGTATCCGGCCCCTGTTTTCATCTTTATACTGCCGAGCATAAAATTGTATCCAGTATCAAGATGCCATCCATATGCATCAACGTCGGATTTTATACCCCCAATAGATACCTGTTCACCAAATTGTCTGATATAGGTAGCATTATAGGAAATCTTTCCGATATCATCATAGAGGCGCACCCCAGTATAGTAGTGAGTGAGACTGTGATAGCTGTCATTTCCGTTATCATTGTGCTTGTATACCAGGACAGGCTCAATTGCCCCTGTTTCCCAGGCATAGTGTGCGTAGATTCCGAATCCTTCATAACCCCATCTGTGAGATAGTGAAAACTCACCGGGATCATGCAGCATTGTGGCACCATAAAAAAGGTCGATAAAATATTTTCCTTTTGAGCAGGAGAGTTTCAAGGCATCCCAGATCCATTTACCGGAGTTTTTCCATTCACCTGGTCCGAAAATCCGCATATCGCCATATGCGATTTTCTGACGTCCCAATGTAAGTGTGAATGGAGATCCTCCAATATTAGATGCTTGTATATAGGTATGATAGAGTTCCAAAAAATCTTTTTGCGGATTGTTCTCTATTCCAAACTCTTTGCTGTACCAGCCAGTGTCACTAAATCCCCAGTCGATTGTTCGAGCATCCTGCATGGAAATCTTGAAGATAAGACTGGGAGTGAAGCTATATATCATGGACAACCGCACACGGCTCAGAAGGTATCCATCATGGCTTTCGCCAACAGCAGGCGTTTCACCATAAATCTTGTCATTAAAACCGTCCATCAACTCATAACGCAGTCTTACTTCTCCATCGATGTGTAATTGATCATTGATCTGAGTTGCCCAGAGGTGAGAAGGATATATCACAAATATTAATGTCCAAATTGAAATCAGCCATTTTATTCTGAAGAACTCATTCGCCCCTTTTGTTTTCATAATAATTTTTTGACTCAAATTTTTTTCAAGGCGATTCATAATTTTAATAACCTTAATGTAATAGAAGTGCATAGAACCTTATAGTTTGGTCTTTCTCATGTGTCTTATTCAGAAGAATAAGATGTCCTTTACTCATTGAGAGGGCACCTTTTTGCTTGGATAATACTTCGTTCAACCGTGTTTCCTGAAAGGTTGATCATTTTCAACAAATTTTGTTATATGTCAAGGATAATATATGTTAAAAATAACATAATACACCGCCAAAACACAGAGAAAAATCACAGTTACTCTAATGACTCTGGGTTCAATTCCCCGCCGCTTGCGGCGTTGCTGCGATTCCGGCTTTCGAGACTGTGTCGTAATTGATTTGTTTTTGTGCATATATTAAGCTTTTATTTAATAATATCGATATGTTATAGTGAAAAGCCACAAAAAGGAGCAAGCTATGGCATACCGATATGGCGATGATCGCAATCAAACGATTTTGTTTCCAGAAAGTCTAGATCAATATGTTTTAGAGGATCATCCAGTGCGTGCCTACGATGCATTTGTTGACGCACTAGACTTTCGACTGTTGGGCATAGATATTGATGATTGCAAAGTAGGAAACAGTCAGTATGATCCTCACTTGATGCTCAAACTGCTTTTATATGTTTACAGTTATGGCATTAAAAGCTCAAGGAAACTTGAAAGAGAGCTGCATAACAATTTGTCCTTTATCTGGTTGATGAAGAACCTGAAGCCGGACCATAAAACGATTGCTGAATTTCCAGCGGAATACTTTTTCTTTTCCGGATTTCATGATATTGATAGCCTCGGGGCAAGGGCTTGGCGTGATGCAGGGTGTAGATTTTCCCAATGGACGACAAGCAATCATCTAAAGAATTCGAACAAAGGGTGAAGGCGTTGGAATACGATAAACGGATGCTACAAGCCTTCATAAGAGGTTTTGATGACATCTTGGGTTCGGTTCGTGAACCCCTGGTGGTGCTTGACTCTGATTTGAAGGTGGTAAAGGCCAATCATTCCTTTTACCAGACCTTCAGGGTCAAACCGGAGGGAACAGAGGGGATGTTGATATATGATCTTGGCAATCGTCAGTGGGACATCCCAAAGCTTAGAGAATTACTAGAAAATATCCTTCCTCAGAATTCCACATTTAATGACTTTGAGGTGGAACATCACTTTGAGACCATAGGCCAAAAGATAATGCATCTGAACGCCAGACGGATTCACGGAGAGTCGAATCAAACCCAGATGATCCTCCTATCCATTGAGGATGTGACGGAGCGTGAATATTATAAGAGACATCTTGAGGAACTCGTTGAAAAGCGAACGGCTGAAATCAGAGTAGCAAGGGAAGAGGCGGAAAACGGAAGACAAATCGCTGAAGACGCACTTTGTGAAATAGAGAAGTTAAAAGACCAGCTTGAAGCTGAGAGAGCGTATCTGCAGGAAGAAATCAAGCTGGAATACAACCATGAGAACATCATTGGTCAGAGTGACGGGATCAATTACGTGCTCTATAAGGTTGAACAAATTGCCGGCAGCGATACAATCGTCCTGGTTCTCGGTGAGACCGGCACCGGGAAAGAGCTGGTCGCCCGGGCCATTCACCACTTGGGCTTACGCAAAGAGCGGGCCTTGGTGAAAGTGAATTGCGCCACACTGCCTTCGAACCTTATCGAAAGCGAGCTGTTCGGTCATGAAAAAGGGGCTTTCACCGGTGCTCATTCCAGACGGTTGGGGCGATTTGAGATTGCCGACGGCGCCACCCTGTTTTTGGATGAGATCGGCGAGCTTCCGCTGGAGTTGCAACCCAAGTTGCTCCAGGTAATAGAGAACGGTGAGTTTGAACGCTTGGGCAGTTCCCATACGATCAAGGTCGATGTGCGGATTATTGCCGCTACCAATCGCCATCTGGAAGAGGAAGTCCGCAAGGGCCGGTTCCGTGAAGATCTCTGGTACCGGCTGAATATTTTTCCCATTACTATGCCGCCGCTCCGGGATCGCGTAAATGACATACCCCTCCTTGTGGATTTTTATGTCAAACAGATTTCCAAGCGAATGGGCAAGGCCATTGAAATCATTCCGACAAGCGTCATGGATGCCTTGCAGAATTATCACTGGCCCGGCAATGTCCGGGAACTGGAAAACGTCCTCGAACGCGCGGTGATCAACTCCTCAGGGCCCAAGCTGCGCCTGGTGGATGAACTGAGGGCTCAGCAAAAGGATCTATCGACTACGCAAAAAACACTCGAAGCGGTTGAGCGTGAACATATTGTGCGAATCCTCGATCAGACTCAATGGAAGGTCAGCGGAAAAAACAGTGCGGCCGAGATCCTTGGGCTCAACCGCAGCACCTTGCGCGCTCGTATGCGTAAATACGGCATTCAAAAACCATAAATTCTCATCCCAACGGATATCGACCTGCAAATGCGAAACAGATGAAGCAGCTCCACCTAAAAGATGCTATATAGCGACCATTTTTAGTCCACCCCTATCATATTTCCCACCCATAACACCAAAGAGGCCCAAAAAGGGTCATATATGTTCAAGTGGTCATATATGACCCTTTTATATGGCGCTTGATGGCTTCCCTCAATGTGCTTTTTAAGCTCATTATCCTTATAAATCAGAATGAT
>JAFGFY010000180.1 GCA_016930795.1 Deltaproteobacteria bacterium | reverse complement strand
GCTGCCGGGGGCATCAAGTCTCGTCTGTCTAGGCATAAAAGACCAATATAGAATTCGAGCAGACTTGTCAAGTACAACAAGAAACAACGTCCCCATTTACGGCGTCTCTGTTTTCTTTCAAGACTTGTGCCGTTTTTTTTCGAGTCAGGACCCTACAAACCTCTCATCATGGTCATCGCACTCAGGCCAAAAATACTCAATACAATGGATGTCAGAAGCAGAGTGATGATCCAGTAGGTCACGATCACGGCAATGATCGAGACAACCAGGTACCCGACGACTTTATCCTGCGGGGTCTTCATCATTTGAGGTAGTCCCATATACATGAGGTAGAGACCATAGAGGCCGCCCACGAATGCCAAAATGCCCAGAGCGGGGACAATGGACAGAATGCCGGCCACCCACGCCGGCGTGTAGGAATACGCAACGAGTTGAACAGCCCGCCCCATATCTTGCTGGGAACCAAATTTAGGAGCCAGAAAAGCGATCACATAGGCCGAGATGTAGACCCCCACAAAGGCCAGAATGAACTGGATCAGCCCCATGGCAAGACCCCAGGAAAAGGAAGACATCCTACCTCTCCCGATCACGCCCAGTCCGATGATGTAGGCGATTGAAGGGATAAGGGCTAGGGGGAGTACGTACCCCTTGAAGATCTTCGCGGTGTTCGGTTCTTCAGCGGCGATAACCGTCCACTCCGTCTTCGGGGTCATGATGATGTTCTTGACTCTTTCGAAAATGTCCATGGTGTTTTCTCCTGAAAGGGTTACGGATTGGATGGATCTTCTCCCGATGAGAATCCGCGCGCGAAACGCCGGCACTCCATTCAAACTCTTGCACCAATTCACAGAGAAAGTCAAATGGTGAGTTCTTGAGCATCACCATTGACCAGGGAAGCCGGATCATGTAAACTTCGTTTGTGCTTGCAAAAGGTGAAAGTACAGAGATCAAGCGCCGCGCCAAAAGGTTGAAGGTCTATAACCCTTTCTTTCCCTCTGGGGAGTGAAGGGGTTTTTATTGTGTGAATCTAGAGGGTTTGATTTTTCTTTGTCATCCCTAGAGGAAAAGCTATGAAAAAATGGTTCTTACGCCTTTGTTTGGTCATGCAGGTGATGATGTCTGCCCTGGTCCTTTTCTCCGGGTGTGACAGCGGCGAAAAAGCCCGTGACGAGCTCACCGGGAACCGGGCTCTGAAGCAGTATCACAAATCCACAAAAGACATTGGAAAGATCGTCGACCGGCAGACGGAAAAATACAAGAGTGTGCCCAATGATGAAAAGGAAGAAGGCAACAAGGGAACCAGTGATCAGTGAACGGTGAGAAGTGTCTCCATTTCCTGAATTGGCTTGACCTCACCGGACGGATCAACTCTCGGCGGCAGGTGAATCTCCGGTCGCCCTACGGGCTCCCTCCGCTTCACCCGCTTCGGATAAGGAGCTGGCTTTGAAGGCAAGGGAGAACCGGGAATTATAATTGTCGCTGACCGGGAAAAATAATTGACGTCGGTCAAGGGCTCAAGGAAGTTCTGGGACACAAGGATATCAGGATGACAATGCGGTATGCTCACCTATCGAAGGAGTTTGCAAAGGAAGAAATTCAGATTCTCAACGGGCTTACCACTTCGGTCAATTCCGATATGTCACAGAATGTCACAAATTACCCCTCAAAAACCAAAAAAGGGCCAGCCTCTTTAGCTAACCCCTTGTAATCTCTGGTGGAGCTGGACGGGATCGAACCGACGACCTCATGAATGCCATTCATGCGCTCTCCCAACTGAGCTACAGCCCCGAAAGTTTCAAAATACTAGCAATCCAACTTGTCTATGTCAACATTAAATATTTCCACTCGCCAAGTTACCTGTTTTCAGATCTTTTGTGATGGGTTCACAAACTACCGCAGATACCTTTCTGTGCATTCGCCTATGGTAGCCCACTTTTTGCCGGTCGATCTTTCACACCAACCGGAAAATCTCAGAGTCTCGTAATACCCAGCAAGGCCAGATACCCCACGAGGAATAGAAAAGGGGTATCCCACGTATGTGGCGAAAATGCTTCGGCAAGGGTCATCAGGATCGGCAGAAAGATCAGCGCAAGAAGAAATTCGAAGGAGGTGAAGGCACGGTAGTGAATTGCGATTACCGCTGCGCCGGTAATAAATACGCATGCACTTCCTTCAAGGCTTCTGACATAAATTTTGCGCGTAAAGAGAGCATGAACACTGTACCTGTGCCTGCCGAAGCGGACGCCTACAGGTTCTGCGAGGCCGTCGCCAATGCCGTTTATAAGGATGGGAATAAACATCAGGTCCAGAAGTTCATAATGTGCGTAAAGCATAATCATAGGAATAATGACCAGAAATCCTGCGATTATCTGGGTTGAAAGCCATGCCAGCGTATGAGGTCGATCTTCCGGGCGGTCAAATGAAAGGAACATCGTATTAATGACGCTGCACCGTTCCCTGATGGGTCGGATATAGATTGCAAGCGAAACAATGACCAACGCCATACCAAGGATAAACAGGCCGAATGTCTGTTTAAAAACAAACACCTTGTCCAGGTAAATGGGAACAATGAAAAGGCAGAAATGATTGATTTTGCGCGTGTAATTTACCTTTACCCCCTTGCGCTCGACAAGCAATCCGCTACAATACTGGATTAGATAAAGAGCAAATGCCTTAAACGCCAAATTAACCAAAAACAGGTTTTCCATTCGATCCAAAATATAAAAATGCTTGCAAAGAGGAAGGAATGTCAGGTAAATTATCTGAAAATTTTCGTAAAATGTTTATTAGGTGCAGTTTGCAAACTAGAGGCATCCGTTAGGTTTTACAAGCAGAATTTGAGCGTGCCGGAGTGGTGAAACTGGTAGACGCGCTGGACTCAAAATCCAGTGG
>JAFGFY010000179.1 GCA_016930795.1 Deltaproteobacteria bacterium | reverse complement strand
TCTGCGTTTAGTCGGCAGCTACCTCCATGAGCGTTATGATTTAAGCAGCGCGGGTGTCAAGACTTCATACGAGGGCTCCAGCGGCTTTCCGGAGTGGACAGGCGTTCTTACCGGCGCCTACAGACGCGGACCATTGCGACTGACCGCGACGGCCAGGTACACGGACGAGATGCTCCTCAACCGAAACTGGAACTACAACGGCACAAGCACGCGCTGGGATGTCTTAGATAACACTATAGACGAACGAATCATTCTCAATGCCCGAGTGAATTACACGTTTGATCTGTTCGGCGGTTTTCTGGATCTGTTCGGCATCGTCAATAACGTGTTTGACAAGTGGCCGGAACAGTTGGACGCAGGCGAATACTCAGCCATTTTTGGCGGTGACTTTGGTAACGCCAATTGGGGAACCGCTCCGAACCAAGATCGACGCGGTCGTATCTACACATTTGGTGTGCAGTTCGAGCGTGATATGTAGTTTTCTTAGGGCTTAATTTTCTAGCTTCCTCCTTTATCTAGGCTAGATGCGCCAAGTACGGGTCCGTTTGAGTAATCAGATGGGCCCGTACCTTTAAGAGAGTGGTCGCGCTTTCAGCGATTACCGGTAATTTTCTCGGCATTACCGAGGCAGAGTATTTTTTAAATGGAGGACATTTGAGGGAATGATGATGAACACAAATTGGAAATATATGGTGATCGCCATTGTAATGATCCTAACAGCAGGTTTTGTTCAAAACGCGACAGCCAGAGATCTTATTATTGTAGCAAGCAAAACGACCCAGGAGACTTCAATGGATTGGTTGGGCTTTCTAAAGTCAAAAGAAATACCGATGAAAATCATCACACCGGACTCCTTTTCTGAGTACAAAGAAGAATTGTATATTGTTGTTTTGGGCAGTATCAACGAATCAAAAGAAATTGCAGAGATCGCAGAAGAGGCCTTAACGGCTGAAGAGTTTCAGGCTATTTCAAATGACAGTGAAGGAAAAATGTTTTTCAAGCCTCAGGCCTGGAATGTAGGCCAGAAAGTGATCCTATTTCTTGGATCGAATCCGGAAGCCGTGACCAAGGCAAGGAAATCCTCCAGGGATGAATGGTTTGAAATGTTAAAAGAATGGTTTGAAATTGAAGAAAATGAGGGTTTTCATGTTTATTGACCGTATCTGTTTAAAGATGGAGATCAGTATGAAAAGAGTATTTTTTTCTATCCTGTTTCTATCGTGTCTAATAATGCCGATATCATTGTTTGCCTTTCCTTCTGTTTTTCCCCATGGCACAACCATATATAAACCTGACAAGACCTTTAGCGGCTATACAATCCTTACCACAAAAGGAAATCAAACCATCCTGATTGACATGAACGGGAATGTCGTCCATCACTGGGAAAACCTGTGTAACGAAGAACATCCCGCTAAGCTACTCCCGGGAGGGTATGCCATGGGGGCGACAGGAAAGAGAGGGCGGATTCTGGGTCATGAGGAATCCAATGACCTTTCCGTGGTGGATTGGAATGGAAATATCATCTGGACCTACAAACTGGCCGGTGCTCATCATGATTTTCAAAGAGAAGGAAATCCTGTCGGATACTATGTACCCGGTATGGATTCGCATACAAATAAAGGCAAAACCCTTATCCTTTCGCATGTGATCGTTGAAAATAAGAAAATAAGCGATAAGCAGCTCTATGACGATATTATTATTGAAGTGGATTATAATGGAAAAGAGATATTCAGGTGGCTGGCAAGCGAACACATCAATGAGATGGGTTTCGATAATATGGCCAGAATTGTTATGTACCGCTACCCGAATTACACCATGACCAGAACACCCGGCGTGGTCGGGGGAGATTGGATCCATGTGAATACCGCGTCCTGGCTCGGCCCCAATAAATGGTATGATAAGGGAGACACTCGTTTTCATCCGGACAATATTATTTATGACGGCCGACAGACCAATACAACAGGAATTATTGACCGGAAAACCGGTGAAATAGTGTGGCATCTGGGACCGGATTTTGAGTCGACAAAGGCCTTGAGAAAAATCGGACCGACCATCGGTCTCCATCACGCCCATATGATTCCAAAAGGCCTGCCCGGTGAGGGGAATATCCTTATTTTTGATAACGGCGGTTACGGCGGATTCGGCGCTCCCAATCCTGGAGCACCCAATGGTGTGAACAATGTGAAAAGAGATTATTCGAGGGTGATCGAAATCAATCCTATTAACCTTGAGATCGAATGGGAATATAACGCGAACAAGGCGGGAAGCAGGGACAGAGTGAAATTCTACAGTGATTATGTCAGTTCAGCGCAGCGGCTCCCAAACGGAAACACCCTGATAACGGAAGGGGCGTTTGGTCGAATTTTTGAGGTGACTCCGGGTTATGAGACCGTATGGGAGTATGTGTCTCCTTACTATGAAAAGACGGAAAATTTCAACCTGGTCTACAGGGCATACAGGGTTCCGTATGATTATGTGCCCCAGTTGAAAGAACCGGTTGAGGAACCTGTTATTCCCCCTGAAAATTCGACTCTTCGGCTCAAGGACCTGACCACCGGTGACTAGGTTGACGATAATATGCAATGAAAAATCTAATCATACATAATGGAGGCTGTAATTCATGAATTCTAGGGAAAATTCAAAATATCTCTTTTTGTTATTCGTATCAGCCCTGGTTTTACTCATGATGGGCGATGTCTACGCACAGCATGAAGGAGGCCTGGGAACGAAAAAGGTTCACCTGAATATCGCGGACAAGGATCAGCTCATGAAGATTGAAGGCATGACGAATGATATTGCCGAGTCTATTTTGGAATATCGTGAAAAAACAGGTTTTTTTAAAAAGCCCGAAGATCTTCTTAATGTTCCTGGAATAACAAAGGATGTATATGAAAAAATGAATCCTCAAACGGGATCTGAAGGTGATCTCTTCTGTGTCCCAATAGAGGGTGATCTAGATGAAGAAGATGACGAAGATATTCCTCTGGCACCGTCCAAATGCTGATCGGAGGTTCATGTGCCTTTAAATCGAGTGGATAAATGCCGTCAATCCCGCTCTTATGGATTGAGGTGGTCTTCAGCGGTCACTTTATTGCCTTTTTTTTTGATATGCTTCGCAGTTACCTCCTTTGGACAGGAGAATCCCAGGGGATTGGCTCCTGTGAGGGACGCGACCTATATGCCCGAACTCGGAGGGGTGCTTAACAAGGATTATCACAATCAGTATGGTCAGAAAAGGGACCTCTCGGAATGTATCGTTCTGAGGGGGAGTAAGATCAAG
>JAFGFY010000178.1 GCA_016930795.1 Deltaproteobacteria bacterium | reverse complement strand
TAGACTTCGGACTCATCAGGTTCGCCCGTATCAGCGGCGAAGGTTGTATCACAAAGAAAAAATACCAGGAGCATGGCGATGCCATATCGTAGTCTCATGCGGTCTTTCCTTTCGAATCTTGTGATATGGTTAGATAATCTGATCATGATCATCTATTTCACTATCACAAAACAGCCCCAGAATCAATAAAGGCTCACAACGGATCTCCTCGGACGACAAGGGGCATTAAACTCAGCCCTAAGAAGATTGCGATACTTCGCAACAGAGTTGCTCGTATTCTTAGGGATGAAAAATAGGAAAAATGGCCGAATCAATTGGGATATAATAGATAGTTCAAATAAACCAATAAACCAGACCGGGCTTTGAAAGACCCGATCTGGCTATTGGCAATTTTGTATTACGATCCTGATAGAAAGCCTAGTCGAAATTCACCCGCGCGCCCAAATAGAAACGACGGCCATTGGTGTCGTAATTCTGTGCGTTGAACGTTCCGCCATACATGCCATTGGGATCATCTGGATTCACGCCAATAACCGGCGGCTCTTTGCCAAACACGTTCTCAACGCCAAAGCGTAGCCACACGTTATTGGTTAGCGTATAGTTCCCCAACACGTCGAACAAGTGGTAGCTAGGCGCGCCCGACGATCCCGGGAGCCCCTGGGCGACGACTGCCTGCTCGATGTGACTCTTGAAATCCCACCGGAGAGAAAGGTTGAGATCACCCCAGTAGTAACCTATCTGGGTCAGTGCCCGCCATTCGTAGCTGTTGCCGTTGAGGCCGTTTTGATTCGGGCCAAAGGTGCCAGCGTAATCGATCATAGGATCAACAGTGGCAAGCTCGGTCGATTTTTTATCGATCAGATAGTTGATATTCGAAGTCACACTCAGGCGGCCTGGGCCCGCATCCTTGCCCCAGTTGATATTTACGTCGATTCCGGAGGTCTCGAAGGCGCCGTTATTATAGAATGACGTCCTCAATTGGCCGACGCCGCCGTTCCTGAAGTCGCGGGGCATGCCATCACAATAGGGCGAGTTGACATCATAGGTAGGATTGAACGTTGGATCGAGGCACTGCCGCATCACCAAACCGCCCGATTGCTGACCGATCGCATCCTCAATCTCGATGCTATAGTAGTCGATGGAGATCCGCAAGTCCGAAAGCCATGGATCATGCAAAGGCGAGTCGATCACGACACCCACGGTCCAGGTATCGGCAATTTCCGGCTCCAGGGCATCGTTGCCAACGATCTCGGGCCAGATAAAACCAAAGGTGGCCGTGGGCTGATTCGTTGCCAATGACGGATCTTCCCTGATGACTCTATAGTCATCACCGTAATATTCAAAGTCGGCGTCCGGATTGCCGGTCCGCTCCATCGTCTCGCCGCACAATGTAATGACGTCATAATAGTCTGGGTTCAAATCCGGATTGGCCGAATAGGAATTAACGTTCAGTGTTGAGCAGGGATCACCACCACTATATGCCGCGAAGGTCATCTCGGGGTTCAGAAAGAGCTCGGCGATGTTGGGCGCGCGTTCCGCTCGGTTATAGCCTCCACGGAAACGAAGCCAATCAGTGGCCCGCCAGTCAGCCAGAATCTTGTAGGTTTCGCTGATCCCGGTGGTATTATAGTCGGAACGACGGCCACCGAGTTCGAGATTGAGCTCCTTGATACCGGGTAAATCCGACAGTACCGGGACAAGGAGTTCGGCATAAACTTCCCACACGCTAATCTTTCCGAAAGAGTCCTGAGCCGGATTAAGGCCCAGGATTTGATCGTGGAAAGAGACACCCTCACTGTTTACAGTTTCGCTTATGAAATTAAAGACGTTCTTGCGATGGCTGGTACCCAATGCACCGCGCAACTCGCCCGCGGGCAGATCCGCGATACGACCTTGAGTGTTCGCCTCCCAAATGGTCTGCTCCATAATCATATGGGTCTTGATATCGGCCTTGATGGCATCCCAGCAGTCCTCTGTTATGCCGCTATCGACAAAGGGATTGAAACCGCTCGTGCATGTCGCTGTCGCGCCGCCGACACCACCCCCTTCCTCGTTGCCTGTCATTATGAATCCCTGGCCGAAGTTATGGTAGCCATCATAGAAGATAGGGCTTCCGTCATCCGCGTAGTCGATAACGCCGCCCACGACTATTCTGGTACGTTCCAGTGAGGCATAGCCTAACCCTTGCGTAAAGGTCGAGGTTTGACCATAGGAATAGAAGGCTTCCCAGGTCCACCCGGTACCCGGAATCGTGCCTTCGAGGCCCCCTGTAAGATTGGAGGTTTGGGTGTTGCTAAGGGTTTCGCGGTTTGCGGGCAGAGTCCACTGTAAACCGAAGGGCGCATTCGGATCAGGCCGGGAGTCCAGTATGGCCAGGAGCTCGTCGGGAATCGCCTCGCGGTTGTACTCAGGATAGATAGGAACATTCTCACCGGTAGTAGTGATTACACCAGGCTCCTGTATCGTATGTGTATCAACAGTGCTGAAATAGGCCTGACCGAAGACCCCGATCCAGTCGGTGATCTCGAAATTCCCCTGCGTGTACATATTATAGCGTTGCATCGGGAAGATCAGGTAGTTCCTGATATTGTTATAACCAAGGCACCCGTTGTTTTGCATTTTGGCTGCATAGTTGTCGACGATGCCGGCATCAATGGCAGCGGGTACACCCGTACTGCTAACTGGAGTGCAAGCCATACCAAAACCGGTAAAGGCATTACCCTTGAAGTCATCGTAGACGGTTAGGTTTAATACTGGGTTTGTGTAACCTTCCCCCTCCGGGAGTCCCATGACGTCGTTCAGGACATTCGCATCAGGGAGATTGGAAAATCCAAAACCGATAGCGGTATACGGGGCCCAGAATTGTGTCCCGGCCTTGGACGGATCGGCCCAGCTTTCTCGGTACCAATCACGGTCGCCCTGGAGTGCATCACCACGGTCGTTGTAGGATAAGGCCATCATGACATTGCCGCGGCCGTCAGCGACATCGGCCCCCCAAACGCCGGAAATCTGGTATTCGAAATTATCCCCCTCCTCGGTGATCCCCGATTGCGCGTCGATCTCCAGTCCTACGAATTCATCCTTCATAATGAAGTTGACGACGCCGGCCATAGCATCGGCGCCGTAGACCGCGGACGCCCCACCCGAGATGGCCTCAACGTATTCGATCGCTGCAATCGGGATGGTATTGATGTCCAAAACCCCCACGCCGTTCGACGGCGTACCGCGGCGACCATTGACAAGAACGAGACTGCGGTTAGCTCCGAGGCCGCGGAGCGCGACGGTGGCTTCACCCGGAGTGTTCCGCGCGGTCGGCTGAATGTCGCCGCCCGACGTTGGAATGTCTATGGTCGGCGTGAACTGCGGCAGCTTGTTGAGCTGGGTTTCGATGGCTAATGTGGAGGACTGATCGAACAGATCCTCGTCAACGGTCACTATGGGGCTGGTCGAATCCACATTATTGCGCACGATGCGCGAACCGGTGACCACGATATCTTGAAGAAGAAACTCCTCTTCGTCATCTTGCGCCAGAGCTTGCGTGGCGAAGGATATCGTTATTGCTGTCGTACCGAGCAGTACAGCAAGCAAAACGGCCAATAATGAATGTTGAGTTTTGTTGGAATGGCAATGGGTCATTTTTCCCTCCTTTTTCATTTTATTGGCGCCGAGTGCGCCGGCTATTGCGATAAGGTGAAAAAATCACTCGGTCAAAAAACTTCGTTATCTCTTTTCTCCAGGCATCCCCCCTTTCCTAAATCAGATCAAATGAAAATGGGTTTATGGTGTTCCCACTATTTCCCCCCCCATTTCTTGGTTTGAGGAAACCTGGGCCTCAAGATCAGTTCAAGAGGGCGCGGCCTTTCGCGGGGGGCAAAGGTATTTGGCTCGGCAAAACAGATTGAGTCTTACACCTGATTCTCAAAACGCGAAACCAATTCGGATTTCCAGATTTGCCGATGACCAAAACAGAAGCAGATTCACAATGTAAGGATTAGTTGGTGTTCAGGTCTTTTTATCTCTATCTTGGGTATTGCTTCGTATTTCGTTTTCCAGTATTTAAGCAAAATCAAAACTGCAACAAACAGGTGGATTAGCCGGTTCAAATAAAAAGGATACATTCAAGATTGGGTTTGAAAATGCACAGCGAGCGCATTCCCTTTTGCTATCGTGTTTGTTCGAATAAATGCCCATGCGCACAGACCGCTTTTTATTGGCGAATCGTGAGCGAGGATGTCACTCAATCATTCACTTATTGGAACTGATTCCTTTCGTCCTTTATGAGCACAAGCACTTGAAGAAAATGATTTTTTACAGATTTATATTTCTTGGCTTTCATAAGGTAGTAAGGTTTCTGTGTATTAATTCATAAATCAAGGAATGTAAACACCATAAATAATACAATATAACTACAATAATATATTGCAGTAACGAGTATGGGGGAATGATTACTCTTTATAAGAATATCACATCGTTTGTTTTCGGTTTCTGTTTGTCTCTACTTAAGATATCTCACTGAAAAGACAACAAGTGAGTTCTGAGGTTGGATTTTTTCATGAGCCCAAGCTTTTTTCTCAAATTGACGCGATGGGCAACAACGGTTCTTTCCGTAGTATGCAGAACTTCAGCGATCTCTTTGGAAGCCTTTCCCTCCTTCACCAGATTGGCTACCTGTAACTCTCTCGGAGTAATATGCATATATCTGGAAGTCATTCTCTGTGCAAAAGGTGAGATAATTTCCTGTAACCCTGATTCCAACAATTCTATATAGTCCTTTTGATTATCGGTTAAAGGACCCTGTTTTAATTCATTGACGTAAGGAAGTAAAAGCTCTTTCACATTAAGCAGAATTCTTTCTCCGTCTTCTTGTTTATCTATTTCTCTTTTTTCAAGCACAACCTTAAGGGCGGTGTTGACGTCCTCAAGATTCTTTGTTTTTTCATGTAAATCTTCATTGGCCTTTTCTAGCTCTAACGTACGTTTGCGTAAACGTTGTTCCAGATCATCACGGGCCTTTCTTAAAGCTTCTTCCATCTTCCTTCGTCTGGTGATATCCCGGGCAATACTCGTGACATCGGTCAGGCTTCCGAGAGAATCATAGTGAAAATTGCTGGTCCAGGATAAATGGCGTATTTCTCCCTTTTGGCTAATTTGCCTGTTTTCAAATGTTGTGCTGGTTGCTTGCTTTGCAACAGTGTCATCAATCAATTTTCGAGTATGATCCTTATCGTCAGGATGGATACATTCCGAAATATGCATACCAATAATATCATCCTGAGACAATCCAAATATCCTGTTTGCCATAGAGTTCGCAAAAACTATATGCCCACTATGGTCTACCTTTATTATCAAATCATCTGTCCCTTCAACTATCTCTTTGTATTGCTCCTCGCTCTTCCTTAACTCCTCTTCTGTTCGTATAGATTCTAAAATATCAACAATGGATCCCATGACGGCAGGTTTACCATTATAGATTCCCCTGGTCATCATTGCACCGCCCCAAAATGTCTCTCCGTTCTTCTTAACACGAATCATTTCAAACCGCTTCTTAAAATTCTCTCCCATCGTCATGAGTTCATCCATTTCCAATTTAAGAGCGTCCATATCTTCCGAGTGAAGGAGTACATCGAAGGGTTGACCGATAATATCTTCTTTTCGATAACCATGCATTTCAGCAAAACGGTCATTGGCATATTTTATTTTTTTGTCTTGACTGATGAACAGCCCGACAATGGGATTTTCCGCAAGGATCCTGAATTTTTGTTCGATCTCTTGAAGTGATTTCTCTGCCTGCTTCTGCTCAGTGATTGTTTGAAATATACAGGCAAACTGTCCCTTTTTCGGTTGATAAGCAGTAATAATAAAGTAATTGTCCGTCATTGTATTGTGATATTCTAAAGAAATTGGCTCTCCCTTCAGTGCGACTTTCCCATATGTTTCAATCAAAAAGGGATCCATGTCAGGTAAAATCTCTAGCACAGTCTTACCCAATAAATCACCCGCTTTGAATCCCGTTATGTTTTCAAAGGAAGGATTTATATCAAGAAAGCGGTAATCAACAGGCTTCCCATTTTCATCAAAAATAACCTCATGAAGAGCATAACCATTAAGCATTTTGTCAAATAATGTATGATATTTGTTTTCACTTTCCAGAAGTGCTTTTTCTGCTTGCCTTTGTTCGGTCACTTTTCTGGCGCTATAAATAGCACCGGTATAATGGCCACTGGCATCCAGAACGGGATCAACCGTTACCTGTAACCATTCATCATCCATTTGGATCTCTGTCTCTACTCGGGAATGGCTCCTTTTTGCAAGCATACAGGGACATTGTCGCACTGGGTTTACTTTGCATCTCAGGATTTCATGGCAGTATTTACCTGTCATTTCTGTGGACGGGAGTTTAAAGAATTTTTCCGCAGTCTTGTTTGCGGAGAGCACACTTTGATCATCGTTCAGAATGAAGATAGCATAACTGACGATATTGAAGGAGGATTGCCAGATCTGCTTTTTTATGCCGAGGTCCTCTTCCTGCAGGTCGGTTCTAACCTCAGGATTATTCAGTTTCCGGTCTTCTCTTGCAAAGGAAATATAGTTGATCTTTTTAGACATGATGGCCTTGTATGATATGTAAGAAACTGATTGATAAAATCCCTCACGCGGATAAGGATTTTTTGACCCTCTGCTTATGGATTTTCTTCGCTTTGATCGATATATCAATACGTTGCGGAGGAGCCTTATATCTTCAGATTGGTAAATCCTTCAAATCAGCAATTCTTGTGGCATCACTAAATCTTTAGGGTAAGAATTGGTTCTTTCCAGGCAGAAATCAACAAAGGTCAAAACAAAGTCAAAAGCAGATTTTCATGGTTTTTGTGTGATAAGCAATTGTTTCGTCAGAGAAGGAGTGCAATGATCGCCTTTCCTGAATCGGCACCTTTTCCCCTATCCTATCAAATAAGAATACAGATTCTTCATTCCTTGTCAAGTAGAATAGGGCAAGACCATATCTAAAAGATCTTTCTACGGATTTTCAGCCTCTTAGACCAGGTCTGAAATGATCTGCCCCAATTCTTCCCGGTATTTTTGCTTGCTCTTGTGTGAAGGAAGACACATCTTCCTTTTCTGGCGGCTCTGTGACATGATAGGTATGCAATTAAAGAAAACTCATATTTTAATCAGGAGGATACACATGAAAATATTAGGGATTGCGTGCAGTCCGAGAAAACAGGGAAACACGGTTGCTTTGCTTGAAGAAGTACTCAGAGGCTCAAAGCAGGAAGGAGCGGAAACCGAGTTGTATAGTGTCTCCGATAAGACTATAGAACCTTGTCAGGGGTGTAGAACGTGTTGGGAAACCGGCGAATGTTTTATCCAGGATGATATGAACGGTCTCGGCAACCGAATGATCGAAGCCGATGGTATTGTCTTTGGGACACCCATCTATTTCTATAATATGACGGCGCAGGCCAAGGCTATTGTAGACCGGACAATCGCGTTGAGCCGTCCGGAACGAAACCTGGCAAACAAGGTTGGCAGTGTTGTGGCAGTTGCCGGTAGCCTTGGGCTTGTTGATGCCTTGAAAGATCTCTATTTCTATTTTATCACACGCCAGATGCTGCCGGCTAATTACGTGGCTGCTTATGGCGGTGCTGAAGGTGAGGTAAAAGATTTGGAGAAATGCATGCGAGCATGCAATGATCTTGGACGGCAGATGGTTCAGATAGTGGCTATGAATTTCCAGTATCCCAAAGAGATTGGACGGTCAAGTTTCGCTTTCGGGACCCATACGCGTTAATATATGCACTTCACCCGGTGTACGCCGAGTACCACGGTTTTCCTTGCCTCGGATGTTGCTAGTATCGTGTCTCAGAATGAACTTGAATAATAAGTGCCTGCTGTAAAGATTCAACATGTCATAGGGCCGGTTAAAATAATGGAAGGTATTTCTGGGACACGACACGAGTTCTCTGACCGGCCATGTATATAACGTTTCCGGTGGATCAGTCATGTAGAGAGTTCAAACCCGTGGTTCAAACCAACTGGTTTGGGAGTAATCCGGAAGATTCCGGTACATGAGTTGTTTTTCCCTATATCACCATAGCCGCATCATAAGCGCTCGTTGTTGCGTTCCACAGACCTTGTCTTCCGTTGCAGTCTCCAACAGTGTAGCACTCCTTCACTGCGGTCTTTAAGTGATTAATCGCTTCAGTATTTACCCGTGTTCCTAGGGAAAGAATTACCGTGTCGGAGAACAGCTTTTCTTCTTTGCCGTCCCGGACAACGAGGGAAAAATCCTTTGTGATGTCTATCAGTTTCGTCCGGCACCTCAAATCAACGTGGAGTTCTTCCAGCATATTGAAAATTGCATACGCATTAATAGGTGATGAGCCTGATCCTATCTCTTGTCTTGATAAAGCATCAATGAGAGTGATTTTTTTGTTTTGCTGAAGGTGCTGTAAAGCGATTTCGCAGCCTGTTAATCCGGCGCCTACAATCAAAATATGGTCGTCTGGTTCCGTTTCCCGATTGCTGATCTCATGAGCCAGAATAACCCGTGACTGATCCCGGCAGGTTAGACTGGGAATAATGGGTCGATTACCGATCGCCAAAATCAGGGCGTCCGGTTTTTCTTTGGCTATGAGTTCGGGGGTTGCTTTAGTAGATAGTCTCAGAGTGATGTTTTTGCTACGGGTTGTCATCCGGACAGACCAATCAAGATATTTTCTCAGATCAGATTTAAAAGGGGCTACGACTGCTGCCCGTAAAATCCCTCCCAACTGAGAGTTTTTTTCAAACAGAACCACAGTGTGGCCACGTTCAGCCAAAGTCCTTGCCGCTTCCAGACCGGCCGGGCCGCCTCCAACAACAACCACTTTCTTCATTCTTTTTGGCGCAGGGTAATAGCTATAATCGAGTTCGCGTCCGAATACAGGATTGACGGCACATCTTGGCGGCTTTGATCCGAAATGGCTTCGGCTGATGCATGTATTACATCGAACACACGGTCGGATCTCAATCCCCTGATCTCGTTCCAATTTATTCACAGTTTCCGGGTCGGCAATGAGCTGTCGGCATAGGGCAACCATATCCACTTTGCCTGAAGCAATGGCATCTTCCGCCTGTTCCAGAGTCACAGCGCCAACAACACTGACCGGTATTTGCAGAGCCCTTTTAAATTGTGAGGCGTATTCGATATTGATATCGTGATCCATGTAGGTCGGTGGAAAGATGAAGGGAGTCAGTTTATTGACGGCCAGATTTCCCCTGGAAATATGTAATAAGTCGATTCTATCCTGGATTATTCTTGCGAACTCAATGACTTCCGCGATATCCGGTGAACCTGGGATCATGTCGATCGCGCTGATGCGGTATTCAATGGCTAGGTTATTCCCGACCTCAGCCCGTATGGCCTCAAGGATTTCCACAGCGAAACGGCATCTGTTCTCAAAGGATTGGGGGCCATATTGATCCGTTCTACGGTTAAATACCTTTGAAAAAAGCAGGGCCGGCAATTGACAATGCGCGCCATGTACCAAAACCATATCACCATCAGCATTCAGAACATGACGCGCCGCTTTTGCATAGTCCTCGATAAAATCCTGGAGTTCTTCAGTCGTTAGGAGATTACAGTCAATTTCCATTGGAATTCCAACAGAGCTTTCAACTTCATGGGTCCCAAAATACGAGGCCATGGGGACAAGCTCCACACAGGCTTTTGCTCCATAGCGTTTTACCGCTTCACACCATTCCGACAGATACGTCACAATCCAATGATCGTTCAGGCCGATAATGTGGTGCGCTGCAGGGGGCAGTACTCTGTTGATGAATCCGCTGCCCAGGGTAACGGTCGCTGCGCCTCCCTTGCCCACGGGTTTGGAAGACTCGATTCCCTCCCTGGTCATATGATTGTCATAAGAAGCCAGAAAATTATAGGTGGGTGCATTGGTGATACGGTTCTTAAGGATTAAATTCCCTATCTTGATAGGCTGAAACAAATGCGGGTATTTGTTTGACAATGTATTGGCCTCCTGTAATATCCCGAAGATTACTCTTCATCTGTTTTTCGCAGGTTTTTATGGTGAAGGAACCCTAACCAAGGGCCGATACTTTTTCCAACCCCCAATCACCATGTCCCTCCATATCCATACAACGCGTTGAGAATTCTGGATATTTCATGAAAAAAATTGACTTAAATGTGGGCATGTTTTCACAATATGATAAATAGAGATACGATGTCAAACCATCTTCCAGGATCATAAATGAGGCTGGATACAGTAAAATAGCCAATGTTCAATATCAGTCAGGAATCATATCCTTGTCAAAACCACTCACTTGATTATGTGCGACTCATCTATTGACATGCAAGCCGGAATTCCCCTAGACTCACTCCACAATAAGGAATTCTCTATAAACCTATCCAGCTCAACCATTATGGATTCAATTGATTTTCCTCTTTCCAGGTATCTGAAGAGAATTGGGCTAAACAGCCCTCCTAGCAGGGATGAAGACGGGCTGAAAAAAGTACATGCGGCCCAGGCCTTCAATATCCCATTTGAAAACCTGGAGATTCATCTGGGTCGGGCGATTTCTCTGAAACCCGAAGACCTTGTGGAAAAAATACTGGGGCGGAACCGGGGTGGTTACTGTTTTGAACTCAATGGAATGCTGCACCTGGCATTGAAGACCCTGGGTTTCATCGTCCGCCCTTTGCTGGTGCGCGTTTTCTATAATCGAACGGAACTGGGGCCGTATGCCCATCAGGTCTTGATTGTGACGATTTTCGGACAGGACTGGCTCGCCGATGTAGGATTCGGCGGACCGGGATTGCGCCTCCCAATTCCCATGATCCCGGACCGGACTTTTGAACAATATGGGGACCGTTACAGGCTGCGGAAGGATCCGGATTATGAATGGGTTCTGCAGAAGGAAAGCAGGGGGTCATTCATCGATCTTTACACCATCAAGGACCGGCTGACCCTAGATGCTGACATTGAAATGTCGAACCACTTCACATCGACTTGGCCCGGCTCCTATTTCCGGGCTCAAAAGATGTGCGCGATTCCCAAGACATGGGGGAGGATTACGCTTGCCGATATGGAACTGACCTTCCACCGGGACGGCCTAAGCAACAGCAGAACACTATCTCCAGGCCCTTCATATATGGAAGCCCTTGCCGAACATTTCGGTCTTGTACTCGAAGCCGAGTATGAGGATTTTATTCTTTAGATCGCGAAGTCTTCATTAAACCTGGTGATTGGGATTTCATGCTGAGAAAGCAAAAAAGTATTGACAGGGCAGGGTCAATGGGTTTCAGGTTTTCTACGATGTGACCCTATGTTCCAGTTCCTCGCCCGCTTCACGAACGCCTCGACCTCTTCATCCGTCCTGAAACCATCCGGACCGCAGTCGTCATAATGGATCATTTCCTTCAGGTCACGCATGAGTTTCGGCCTCGGTTCCATGCTTGGGTATCCCAGTGCGATCATATCAAATATCTCAAGGTTAACAGGAATTCCCATCATCTCCTTAATCATGCATTGCACATAGCCGGTATGGGTAGCGGATACCCACTGAGTCGCCAGGCCAAGGGTCGTTGCCGCCAGATGCAAATAAATAAAGGCATTGGCAAGACCGGAAGTATAGATCAATTGACGGCTGCTCCCATCATACCTGATGAACATGGGCAGGCCTACGTTTGTTCGGGGATCTCCCAGGAGAATAATATAGACCGGAGCCGTGGTATAATCCATGTCTTTCTCGGTCAGGCCCGTCATCTTCCAGGGCTTTCCCATCCACGTCTCCCTGGTCTGTTCCATGCGCCTCGTAAGCGGCCTGATATCACTGATGAGTTCGACAATCTTTTCCCTAAGGTCCGGATTCTTGACCACAAGAAATTCCCATGGCTGCATGTTAAAGCCCGAAGGTGCCCAACGGGCGACATCAATGATCTTTGTGATGTCATCATCGGGGATGGGGTCGGGCTTAAAACGTCTGATGCTCCTTCTTTTCTTTACCAGATTGAGTAGGCTTTCATAATCCATGATGAATACTCCCTCAGAAATATAATATCTTCTCTATAACATGCTTCTATCTAATGTAGATAGTCACATTATCACCGGATCTCAATCTTGGCCCCGTCAGATACCCCCATCATATCGTTGGGCCATTTATTATTGACATACTGCCCAAAATTTCTCTAGACTCACATCAAAGAAAGGAAGTCCTTATCAACCACGTGGGGAGCCATACCTGGGCCTATTGGCGCATCTGCCTTTCAGAAAATGGCGACCCCTGCTTTCAAATAGTGTCGTATTGAATAAAGAGATAACTGTATTACATGAAGGAGGTCATCATGGACTTGAGAAGCAAGTTTATCTGTCTAGTTCTTCCTATCATATTGGGTATGTGCTTGGCTTCCTGCACGCGGTCACCGGATAAAGCCGATCGGAAAAAGATCGACGCGATTGTGGCCGAAATGACCCTGGAAGAAAAGGCCGCCCTTGTGGTAGGGACCGGTAGGAACATGCCGGGTGCGGATGGAGCAACCTCGGTAGCACTGACAGAGAAACTGGTTCCCGGAGCCGCCGGAACAACCGCCGAAATTACCCGTTTGGGAATTAC
>JAFGFY010000177.1 GCA_016930795.1 Deltaproteobacteria bacterium | reverse complement strand
GCCTTTTCTGAAAATCGTATGTCTGTTCAGAGTCCCCAATACTCTAACCAGTTGACTTTATTTGACTAACGTTGGGACACTACTGATATAATATATCTATTATAATTTCAACAATATTGAGCGGGATCTTCAATGTTTCATACGCATTTCCTTTTGATCCAATCACAGCCCCCGTGATATGCTCATAGGATCAATGGGGGAATCATAATGAAGGAAGTCAACGGAAAAACCGCTTTTATCACCGGGGGTGCCAGCGGAATCGGTCTGGGTATGGCCAAAGCGTTTGTATCAGCCGGTATGCGGGTCGTTATCGCCGATCTGCGGAAGGATCACCTTGACGAGGCCATGGCCTTTTTTGGGAGCACCGGGCAATCCGTCCATCCCATTGCACTGGATGTGGCCGACCGCGATGCCATGGAAAGGGCCGCCATAGAGGCCGAAGGAGTTTTCGGCCCCATTCACATCCTGTGCAACAACGCCGGTGTCAATATCATCGGCCCTCTGGATCAGGCCGGTTTCGAGGACTGGGATTGGCTGCTCAGCGTTAATCTGGGTGGGGTGATTAACGGTTTGGTCACCTTTATCCCGCGCATGAAAGCCCACGAACAGGGGGGTCATATCGTCAATACCTCTTCCATCGCCGGTATCGTGGCTGGGCCCGGTAATGGGATCTATTCGGCGACTAAATTCGCCATCCGGGGATTGTCGGAGTCACTGCGCTATGATCTGGCCCCTCACGCTATCGGTGTGTCCGTACTTTGCCCCGGAACCGTGGCCACCAACCTGCACCAGAGTGAAGAGAATCGTCCCGATCGGTATATAGGGGCAGCGGATAATATACTGCGAGAGAAGCGGTCTCTAACAGGTAGGCTCTTCAAGCAGGTACTCCCCACCGGTATGGATCCCGTGGAGGTCGGAGAAAAAGTGTTGCGCGGCATTTGCAACAATGAGTTCTACATTATGTCCCACCCCGAATTCAAGGAAGAGTTCCAGGAATCCTTTGACGAGATCATCGCCGCACTGCCCGATGAGCCCTTGGACCCCCAACGCGAAGTGTTTGAAGAAGAGCGCCGCCGGCATCGACGGGAAGCCCGGCAACGAGCTGATGAAATGGAATAGAGGCCACCTCAAGGGAAGGTCTAGCACGTCAATCAGAAAGAATATGAAAATTGCTGGATTTTCCGCTGAAATCGGCTTATATTGGAGATATTGAGGGCAAATAGACCGTTCTTTTTATGAGTTTTATAGCAAATCAACCAGCTCTTGTGCTTCAAGTCGAAAGAGAAAGATGTTGAGATCACATTGAGCTTTGCTTAAAAATGCCTATATTCTGCTGATGAGGGGTACCTATGATGGAATCGGCGATTAAAAGAGAAGTCAAATCCACAGAGCCGATGGCCATAGAGCCATTTGACAAAGAGTGGGGAGTTGGTGTTTCCGGCTTAACGGAGAATACCTCTCCATTTCCAAGAATAAATAAGATATTGAAATGGCTAAAGGAAAGAGACCATACAGCTGATCATGAACGAGCAGTCATTTATACGGATGGATATTTCAAAAAATACACGCCCTATCCTCAAATACTCAAATGCGCCTTGACTTTGCGTGACGTGCTTCAGAATGTAAGCATCAATATCTGGCCGGATGAATTGATTGTGGGCGAGATTGCCGCGCCCGCGAAGAGCGCACCAGTGTATCCCGAGTTTTCCATTGACTGGTTATGCGATGAAATGGTCAATGCCCCCCTGGATCAGCGCCGCAATGACCGCTATGTCATCAGTGAGGAAACAAAAAAAGCACTTTTTGAGATCAAGGACTATTGGAAAGGTCATACACTTGAAGAGCATATCCTCAGCACTCTGACAGAAGAGGAGCTAAAGGGATCACATCTTGAAAAGGGCGTTAATTTTTTCGATCTATATGTATCAGCCGGTGCAGGTCACGTCTGTGCAGATTATGACAAACTGCTGAGCATCGGATTCGGAGGAATCAGAAAGCAGGTAGAGGATCAGATCCACAAGGTAAATACATCCGATCCGGACCATCTTACAAAAAAGGAATTCTACGATGCAGAGCTCATCATTCTGGATGGAGTCACATCATACATAAGCCGCTATGGGCATCTGGCCGCAGACATGGCGGAAAAGGAAACCAATCCCGAAAGGAAAGCCGAACTCCTTCGTATTTCATCCAACTGTCTTCAGGTAGCTGAAGGCCCTGCAAGAGATTTCTGGGAAGCCATACAGCTTTGGCATATTGCAACAAACATGATCATTATTGAAACAAACGGTCATTCCGTAACATACGGTCGTTTTGACCAGATCTTCTATCCTTATTATAGAAGAGATATCGAGAAAGGGACTTTCAACAGGGAGTTCATACAGGAACTGATTGAAATGTCCTTTTTAAAAATACACGAACTATGCAAGATTCGTAATAAAACGGCTATTGTCTTTTCAAGCGGCACCTTTATGGGAGGGACGGCCCTGGATGTGGGTGGGGTGGACAAAGACGGCAATGATGCCACCAATGATCTCAGCTATATGGTGCTGGACGCTCATGCCCATACCAGGATACCGAATCCCTGGATGGGAGTTCGTCTTCATGAAAATTCGCCTTGGGAATTCAAGGTGAAGACTTTTAATGTCATAAGAATCGGCACAGGTGAACCCAAGATCTTTAATGATGCGGCCATGATCAAGGCATTGCAGAACTATGACAAGCCCATTGAGGATGCCAGAAACTATGTCGGTATAGGGTGTGTTGAGCCGTGTGTGCCAGGTAAGACATACGGATGGCATGATTCCAGCTCTTTTAATATCGCCAAAGTGATGCAGCTTGCAATAAACGGCGGCAGATGCATTGGATGCGGCTCTCATTGCCCGAGATACAGCAAATGCGCGGGTATCGGAGGTAGGCTGGGAATTGATACAGGAAATCTCGAGTCTTTTGAATCTTTTGACCAAGTCATGGACTCTTTTGACAAACAAATGGAATACTGGTGTAATTTGATGATCTCCCAGATCAACAAGGTGGACCTGGCGCATCAAAGGCTTAAACCGTTGCCTTACCTTTCGCTTTTGATTGAAGACTGCATTGGCAAGGGCAAAGACGTATCTGCCGGCGGAGCATTGTACAATCACAGCGGACCTCAGGGTGTTGGCATAGGGACAGTAGCAGACAGCCTTGCGGCGATCAAGCAGCTTGTATTTGACGAAAAGAAGGTTGACGGGAAAACCTTGCTCAATGCCATAAGGGCTAATTGGCAAGGCCACGAGCCACTCTATGCACTTGTAAACAGCGACAGAATGCATTGTTATGGCAATGATGATGACTATGCTGACGATCTAGCTAGATTTGTAACAGCAACGTACTGCAAACACGTTGAACACAGGCCTACGCCACATGGCGGTGAATATATGCCTGGAGTTTTTTCCGTTTCTCAGAATGTGATGGCAGGTTTCTATGTGGCCGCCACTCCGGACGGCAGAAAAGCGGGTGAACCTTTGTCAGACTGTATCGGACCTGTACACACTCAAATGGGATCCCATGACAGGAATGGACCTACCGCGGTGGCAAAGTCTGTGGCAAAGCTGGATCACAGCCGTATAGGGAACGGCTTAATCCTTAACTGGAAATTCTCTCCTGGAGCCGTGTCCGGCGAAACAGGAAGAGATAGCCTGATTTCCCTCATGGACATCTACTTTGAAAATAACGGCATGCAAAGCCAGTTTAATATTGTCGGAAAGGAAGTTCTTACTGATGCCCAAAAAAATCCCGATCAGTACAAAGATCTGCTTGTGCGCGTAGCAGGTTACAGCGCTTACTTTATAGAACTGAGTGAAGAATTGCAGAGCGATCTTATAGGCAGGACAGAACTGTCCTTTGACTGAACCTTCAGGCATATTTGGAGAAGATAATATGTTGGCAAGAGAACTTACATACCATAACGCGGTAAAGGTAGAGCCATTGCCCGTTGAACCGTTTGACAAGGAATGGGGAGTCGGCATCTCTGGAAACACACCTGAGCCATCACCATTCCCGCGAATTAACAGAATTCTTAGCAAAACAGTTAAGACAACCAATGGCTTTGTTTCTCCAGACAGGGCAATACTTGTCACGGAAGCATATAAGAAAAACCCCGGGGCCCCCCAGATCATTAAATGCGCTGAAGGCATGGCCAATGTCCTCAGGAACACGCCTATCTATATATACGACGATGAACTCATAGTCGGAGGTCTTGGCTGTGATAAGAAAGGGACACCCGTCTTTCCTGAGTTCGGCCTTAACTGGGTGGTGGATGAAATGCGCGACGGGCTTATGGATTACAGCGAAGAACGAACTCACGATTATTTCAGTTTCAGCAAAGAAACACAGGATAAACTTGAATCCATTCGTGACTTCTGGAATGGGAACACTATTGAAGATTACGCCAATTCCATTCTGACGGATGATGAGCTTAAAGGTTCACACGCCGGCAAAGGCGTGTTTTTCGCGGATGCGTACATACTCTGCGGAGCCGGGCATCTCGGCATCGGGTACGACAGGCTTTTCAAACTCGGATTCAAAGGTATAAGAAAACTCATTCTTGATCACATGGAGAATGTTGATAAAAGCCTGCCGGATGGCATAAAGAAATACACGTTTTTAAGAGCTGAGTTGATCGTAAATGAAGCGGCTACAGACCATATTATGCGATATGCTGACCTGACAAAGGAAAAGGCAGGCTCGGAAGAAGATAAAACCAGGAAGAAAGAACTCCTCCAGATACATAAAAACCTTAAATGGATATCCAGAAATCCACCTCGGACTTTCTGGGAAGCCATTCAGATGGTTCATCTCGCGAATTGCATGGTCCATATCGAGTGCAACGGCCACTCCATTTCCTATGGCCGCTTTGACCAATATATGTATCCATTCTATAAACAGGACATTGCGAATGGTACATCAACCCGCGAATTCATGCAGGAACTGATAGAGAATTTCTATATTAAAATATGGGATTTGAATAAACTGCGCAGTCATATTCTGATTAAGACCTTTGGAAATGGAGGTATCGGCGGGCAGGCCCTGACAGTTGGTGGCATTACAAAGGATGGCAAAGACGCGACTAACGAATTGACTTATATGGCACTTGATGCCCACGTTCACATTCGCATACCCACGCCATGGCTAGCCGTACGATTACACGCAGGCACCCCCTGGGAACTCAAAGTCAAAACGGTCAATACTATTCGGGTCGGCACGGGAGAACCCAAAATATTCAACGATGATGTCACGATCCCGAGTATGCTTTCGTCAAACGTCGAAGTGAAGGACGCTCGCGATTACCAGGTCGTAGGCTGCGTTGAACCTGATGCGACAGGAAAATCATATGGCTGGAAAGACTGCGGACACATGAATATGGCAAAGGTTCTGGAACTGGCGATAAATGACGGCCGGTGTATCAATTGTGGACCTGAATGCATGAGATGGCAAAAATGCGGAGCAATCGGCGAAAGGCTCGGAGTCGCCACAGGCTCTCTTGAGAACTTTGAAACTTTTGATGAGGTACTCGAAGCCTATGACAGGCAAATGAAATACTGGTGCGATCGACATGTTTCCGTCCTGAATGCCGTAGATATCGCTCATCAACAGCTCAAGCCCCTTCCGTATTTGTCATCCCTAATGGAAGGATGCATTGAAAATGGAAAAGACATCACAATGGGCGGTGTAAAATATAACTTTTCAGGCCCTCAAGGTGTCGCGATCGGCACAACAGGAGATGGACTTGCGACAATCAGACAGCTTGTTTTCGAAGAAAAACGGATATCTGGTAAAGAGCTTCTGGATGCCGTACGCGATAATTGGGTAGGCCATGAGCCTTTGTACGCTTACGTGAACAGCGAAAAAGTACATCATTATGGAAATGATGATGACTATGCCGATGAGCTGACTAAATTCGCGATGGATACATGGTGTAAGCATATTGAAAAACGCCCAAACACTCGCGGAGGATTCTATCAACCCGGCGCTTACTCTGTCACTGTTAATGTGGCTTTCGGCCTCAAGCAATGGGCATCAGTTGAAGGACGTAAAGCTTTTGAACCTGTATCCGATTGCATGGGGGCTGTACATACGCATTGCGGTTCACATGATATATCAGGCCCTACGGCGATCTGTCGTTCAGTCACCAAATTGGATCATGCCAGGGCAACCAATGGCACACTTCTAAATTGGAAATTCTCACCCACGTCTCTCACCGGCAATACAGGCCGCGACAGCTTCATCGCGCTCATAGATGAATACATACAGCGAAAGGGAATGCACAGCCAGTTCACTGTGGCAAACCAAGAGACCCTGATAGAAGCGCAGAAAAATCCGGATGAATATAGAGATCTCTTGGTCAGGGTGGCCGGGTACAGCGCCTATTTTGTGGAGCTCTCAAAAGAGCTTCAGGACGACATAATAGGCAGAACAGTGCTGTCTTTTGATTGATTGGCAGGTTAATCCGGTTATTGAGTACGAATTTCTGAGAGATATTCCCGCACACGAATTGTATGGCGATGAATTCTTTTCTTCACCATTCACTCGTTATTGAATGAGGTGTAACCTCATATTATTGCATACTCATTAATGGGATAAACCGATCGGCCTTAGACTAAAAATGAAAATTACAGAAGACGGTGAACCTTACGGGCTTATCACCAACATTCAGAAATATACAATCCATGACGGCCCTGGAATAAGAACAGAGATATTTTTCAAGGGCTGCCCTCTGCGCTGTATCTGGTGCAGCAATCCGGAAGGCCAGTCTTATGAACAGCAGATAGGCATATACCCCTCCAAATGTATAGGTTTAAGCAAATGTTCTCTGTGTATAAACTCATGCCCCAGAGGAACGGATACTCCAATAAAAACTGAAGATGACCGATTATTGAGTTTACAGGAAATTCCTGAATGCAAAAACTGCTTTAGGTGTGCTGAAGAATGTCCTTCAAGGGCCATTATGATATGGGGCAAAAAGATGTCTGTACCGGAACTCATGAAAGTCATTCTTGAAGACAGAAATTTTTACCTGAAAACAGGAGGTGGTGTCACTCTCTCAGGCGGTGAGGTCATGCTCCAATGGGAGTTTGCCGCGTTGCTTCTAAAAGCATGCAGAGATGCTTCAATTCATACCTGTGTTGAATCCTCACTCTATTGTCCGACTGAACATATGGAGAAAGTGTATGAAGCGACTGATCTTGTTATCACGGACATAAAACATATGGACACTGAAAGACATAAGGAATATACAGGGGTAGGCAATGAACTCATCCTCAAGAACATCAAGAGGACTGCTGAACTGAAAAAACCGCTTGTGATTAGAATACCGGTTGTTCCGGATCATAACAACAGCGAGAAAAACATCAGGGCTACCGGCGAATTCATAAGGGATGTGCTGGGAAATCATGTCATTCAACTTCAGCTTATACCCTTCAGAAAGATAGGAACAGAAAAGTACGCCACCCTAAACCTTCCCTACCCTATGGGGGATTTTAGCCCTCCTGAAAGATCAGTTTGGGAAAAGAACCTGCTGCGACTTACAGAGATCATGAAAGAATACAATATCCCCGCGGTCGCCGGTTCCAGTCAGAAGATGTGTTAAAAGGAGAAATCGGAATGCCCCCAGAACAACCCCCGCAGTACAATTATGACCGTAGACATATCGTCATCGGTTTGGTAGTCCTTTTCCTTATCTATGGGACAATGGCCTATTTCATGCAGGCCCTCAATATCGCGCGTCCCAAAATAGCGGCCGACCTGGACGGCATGTCCATATATGCCTGGTCTGTCTCAATAGCGGGGCTTGTCGGCGCCTTTGTAACCCTCATCTTCGGCAAACTCTCCGACATTTACGGGCGCCGAATCATGTTGCTGATTTCCATCGCCTTCGCCCTGGCCGGATCCATCCTCAGTATCCTCAGCACCACATTTGTCTTCTTTATCATTGCCACAGCCATCGGATCTGTGGGAATCGGGGCGATGATGCCCCTCGTTTTCGCGGTTGTGGGGGATATGTTTCCGCCTGTCGAGCGCAGCAAGTGGGTCGGGATGCTGCAACTACCCATGGGGATTGCCGCTCTTTTTGGGCCCGCACTAGGGGGATATTTTGCAGATACTGCGGGTTGGCGCTACTTCTTCTGGTCGCTCCTGCCCCTTCTTATCCTGTCTCTAATACTGGTACCGTTTGGCGTCCCTCCACTCGCCCATCGCGGCACCAAATACAAAATCGATCTTTGGGGATGTCTATTGGTCATCGTGGCTTCATCGACGACCATTATCGGCATTTCTCTTGACGGAGTAGCCTATCCATGGACATCGGCCCCGAGAATCAGCCTGCTTGGAATTGCTCTGATCTCATGGATATTCTTCTTCCGTGTGGAATATAGTGTAGAAGAGCCGATTCTGGATCCGCTGGTGCTCCGCAATCGCTGCTTTAACACGGTTGTGGTCGCTTCTTCTTTTTCTTTTTTCGGACAGATGGGAATGATGATGTATTTCCCCATGTTCCTGCAAGGTGTTCAAGGTATCAGTGCGACAATAAGCGGATGGATCTTCACGCCTTACGGTGTACTGATGGCCTTTGTCGGAGTTCCCGTCGGATTCATGCTTGCCAGGTATAGACGATACAAATGGATGTACATTGCAGGCTTCGGCATCCTCACAATCACCATGTTCTGTGTCCTTTTATTATCTGAAGATACGCCTATCTTATTCAGCGTAATTGTCTCAACACTGGCCGGTCTGGGACTGGGCGCTATTCCGACAGTAAATACGATGGTCATCCAGAATACAGTCCCTAAAAGGCTGCTGGGCGCGGCCATGGGCGCCTCCTTTTTCTGCATGATGATGGCTCTGGCGGTTGCTCCCGCCATTCTCGGTACAGCAGAGAGAACGGCCTATGCAAAAGCCCTTGCCGCTTCAATACCCGATGGACTGGATCAGGTGGTTGGCGAAAAGACGATGGCATCTCGGGTCGATTCTCAGGTGCTTCTTTCGAAACCGGATATGACGGCTCTTGAGAATACTTTCAAGCAGATGGGGGAAGAAGGAGAGGCCCTTTTTCATCAAACCGTCGATGCCCTTCGGACTTCAATGCTGGCCGGATTAAGGAGTGTGTTTTGGATCGGGGCCATACTCATGCTGTTCTCCTTTTTGATCATCATCACGGTACCGGAGATCCCCATCGGCAGTACGGAGGAAAATCCAGACTCCTGACCTCCAGGTCCCGGACAGACCGCGGATATTAGGCAGGAATGCGCAGAGTGCGCCTATGGTTGCAATGTCCGACCTTTTCTAATTCCACCCCCACTCTGATAGTTCCTTCAGTTTTGTTAGGATTAACCGATTACGGATGACTCATGGAAAGAGGCCAACAGGGCAAAAGATATCATGACGATAATCGCCGCCAACCAGGAAATGCCGGGGGGGAGCCCGAATGCCGCGGGCAGGTATCCAGATAGCAATGCAAGACCGCCAATTGCCAAGGCGTAAGGGAGTTGCGTCCTGACGTGATGGATATGGTCACAGCTGGTGGCCACAGAACTCATGATCGTTGTGTCCGAAATGGGCGAACTGTGATCGCCGAACACAGCCCCATCCAGTATGGCCGCGAGGGTGATGATGGTTGTGATTCCCAGTTGTCCACCATCTAGTTCATGGGAAAAAGGGACCAGGATAGGAATCAGAATACTCATGGTTCCCCAACTGGTGCCGGTTGAGAAGGCCACCAAGGCGGCAAAGGCGAAGACGGTTGCCGGGAAGATGGAAGGAGAAGCCAGGTGCCCCAGAGTTTCGATCAGGTATCTCCCACTATTCAAATCCTGGCATATATTCTTTAAACCCCAAGCCAGAGTCAAAATGACGATGGGGAGAGCGCTCCCTTTGACCCCATCCCATGTGGACAAAAGGCAATGCTTGAGATTCATACCTGCTAAGGCTCGGGCACAAAGAATGGACGAAACGAGGGTTAATACGGAGGCGGAAAATAGAACGGTCATAGCTCTTTCCATTCCCCAAATCACACAGCCTGAGATAAGAAAGACAAAGAGGCAGGCAATGGGAATAATGGCAGTCCATGGACTCAATCTGATATCGCCTCTTGCCTTGAGAACGCTGAAAGACTTGGTCGTGGAGAGCTTGGCATCCGGAGCGCTGACCAGTCCCTGTCTCTGAGCCCTGATTTGTGCCTTTTTCATGGGGCCGAAATCCCTTCCCGATAAAATATTGACGAACACAAAGGCCAGCATAAAAATGCAATAAAACCGGTAAGGCAAGGCACTGATGAACATGGCATATCCATTGCTCCCCAATGCAAGGTATTGGTTCATCTGCTCAAAAAGACCGATTTCAAAGGCGATCCAGGTGCTGACAACGGCCAGGCCGGCGACAGGGGCACTGGTGGCATCCACCAGAAAAGCGATCTTCTCACGACTGATCTTATATTGATCGGTCAACGGGCAAGCCATAGACCCGACAATCATGGTATTGGCATATCCATCAATAAAAACCACGAAACCCAGGAGTGCCGTGACCAGCTGGGCCGAACGAGCGTCCTTGATTCTTCTTTCCAGATGATTGATAATGGCCCGAAATCCCCCGCTTCCAATAAGGACACTGACGAATGCCATAAAGAAGATGACCATTAAGAGGATTTCCAGGTTGCCCCATTCAAGGTAGATTCCTCCCAACGTTTCACCTGCCTTAAGCAACCCCCGAACAGGATCGATAAGAAAGCTCCCAATGACAACGGCCATCCCCAGACAGAGGGCAACGTTTCGAAAGACAAACACCGAGACAATGGCAAAGAGAGCGGGGACAATACTGTACCAGTACGCGGACGGGGTTTTGTAACTGAAGATATAAGACAGGCTGCTGATAGATACAAAGATGATCAGTGCGGCTATGATAGACATGAGGCGGTTGCTAGACATGTTCACGGATGGACCTCCTAAGGCGTTTGAGCACGCCGGCTATTAAGAAGTATATCACCACGAACACTATTGCTTGTAATACAGGTGCCATACCATTAAGCAACAAGCCGGGATTATTCCTACTTTGGGTAGGGTATCGTGCAATCCCAAACTGAACACCTGGTAAGGTTCCTACGAAGTATAGAGGGGGATTGAAGCTATTCAGGGTAATGGAAGCTATTCCTCGCGTCATGTCTCAGAAGTAAATCACATCATTACATTTACGCCATAGATCCGTGAGAAACAGAGGGGTTTCTTCTATTCGCCCTGGATCTATTCAGGATGATGAAAGTTATTTCTGAGAAACGACACGAGGACACAACCCGAGATATCAGATATGCAGATCTATACGGATCTGTGGCAATATGTTCTTATGTTTGGTTGAGGATGTGATCGGGTACAATCCCTTCCAGATGAGGAAATCGATCCTTCATGTGGGGCAAGTGCATGGCAGCCATAAATTCCCTCTGGAAATCCTCTTCAATGGTCAGTTCGATATACTCCACATTTCTTGAAACCCAGTCGGCCTCTTTTCTCTTGTCCCGGTTCAACAAAGCGATCCTTGCGCCATCGCCTGCCGCATTCCCCACGGAAGATACCCTTTCGATCTCACAATCCGGGAATAGTCCCATGATCAAGGCCTTTTCCCTGTCCACATGGGTTCCAAAGGCCCCCGCGATCTTGACCCGATCCACGCCTTCAAGACCCAACCGTTTCATCATCACTTTACAGCCGGCATAAACGGCGCCCTTTGCCAGTTGAATCTGTCGAATATCCTGCTGGGTAACCACTACGTCTTTTCCGATGCTGGTCTCCTCTTTCCAGGCGATCACGAATTCCGGTTGATTGTTTCCGCTGTTCATACGATAGCGGTTAGATTCTTCTTCTTTGTTGAATTGACCGCTCTTCAGGACCACTCCGGCCTTGAATAACTCAGCCAGTAGGTCTAGGATCCCTGATCCGCAGATCCCTTTTGTTTTCATCTCCTCGGGCTTAGAAAAGCGTTTCCAGGCATCCCTACCGATAACCTTATAATCTACTTCATGGGACTCAGGATCAATGGTGATCCGTTCAATAGCACCGGGTGCCGCCCGCATGCCACAACTCAATTGAGCCCCTTCCAGCGCCGGCCCCGTGGCGCAAGAGGAGGATATGAGTCTTTCTTTATTCCCAAGGACCAGTTCGCCATTGGTTCCGATATCGATAATAAGTTGGACCTCTTCACTCTTGTGGGGTTCTTCTGTAATAAGAACGCCTACGTTGTCCGCGCCCACAAACCCGGCCTCGTTTGGTAAAATGTGGACATAGGCCCCTCTGTTGATACGGATTCCCAGGTCACGCGCCTTCACATCAATACTGTGATGGATCACGGGTGGGAATGGGGCCATTCCAACATGTTTGGGATTAAGCTGAAGCAGGATGTGATGCATGGCAGTGTTACAGACAATAGTCACATCCTCGATATCCTCTATCCCCAATCCGGCATATCCCTTTTCATCCTCCGAAACCTTAAACCGTTTCTCCTCCGTTTGACCTTCTTGCTCCTTTATTTTCACTTTCGGAGGATGGGTTGAATCCACTGCGCCTTGAAGAATGGTATTCAAACCCTCGATAATGTCGGAGCTCATCTTCTGAAGGCCTGACGAATTCATGCTGGCGTAGGTAATGCGGCTCATGATATCCTCACCGTATTTACACTGGGGGTTCATGAGAGTCTGGGTATCAAGCACTTCCATAGTATCCAGGTTACAGAAATAACCGGCAACCGTAGTTGTCCCGATGTCAATGGCCATTCCGTAGTGTTGATCGTTCTTGCCCGGTCTCACCCTGATGATCTCTTGATCCATCCAGACACTCACGGTCACTTGCCATTCTCCGCTGCGAAGGACATCCGGTAGATCCTTGAGGGCATGAAAGTCAATAGTGAGGTTCTTGAGACCATATCGGTCATCAAGCTCTTCACAAAGCCTTTCAAAATCTGCTGTAGTGTCCTCGAAGGTAGGAGGCGCTATTTCTATAGAATAGAGTTTGACCGCAGGATTCCAGTCTATATGGATGTCTCTCGCGGCTTTACTCACGACCTGTTTTCCGGCCCTTGATTCCTCAGGCACAAAAACGAGGACGTCACCTTGGACTTTGGCACAGCATCCGAGCCGATAACCCTCCGCCCTTTCTTTTTCATTGATGAATTTCTCTTCCCCCATCTGCCATGGGGAAACGTGTCTTAGGGAAGAGGAAATTCCAAGTCTCTCATAACTTCCCTCCTCTATTCTCACTTTGCATTTCCCGCAAGCCTTTTTCCCTCCACAAAGGGCTTCGATATCCACACCGATCTGCCTTGATGCTTCAATAATCGTTGTGCCTTTTTCAACCTCACCCCTCCTGCCAGAGGGCTGAAAGATCACCTTTACCCGTTCCCCCTTGTTCATATTAGCGCTCCGTTTCATAGACCTGTGTATTGAAGGATCTGCTTCTTCACAGGCAAATTCTTGTATATTGCTTTAACAGGCGCATCCTTTCCCAGCCCCTGTAGAACGCACCCCCACGGCTTTATACATCAGTCTGATATTGTTTTCCCCATACCATGGGCACCCGCCTAAGCGGCTCCAACTAAAAGAAGGGCCATAAATGCGTTTTTTGTCTTTTTTCGGACAGTCACAATGCTAGTTATAAAGAAACTCTACGGGTTGAATCCCGTAGGATGCCGCATTAAGGCTTCTCACAATAGTCCTTCGGTAGGTCCCTGTTCGAGGGTCTTTTTCGGACAGGTCTACCGCCTCCCCTCCCTTGACTCCTCCCTGTCCATCCTTTTCCAACAGGAGTATCCGGGGATGAGAGCCAAAAGAGTCTTTTGGACCTTCCATCACAAGTCCCATCTCCCCAGTATTAAACTCCAGAAGGGTTCCCACGGGATAGGTGCCCATCATTCTGACGAATATCTTCAGCAGTGTGGGATCATAATCCGATCCCGACCCTTCCATCATCTTGCTCAGCGTCTGGTCGGGACTGAAAGCAAAAGGACGGTAGGCCCTTGGAGAGGTCATGGCGTCATACACGTCGGTAATATGAAGTATTTTTCCAAAGAGACTCACTTCTTGCTTAGCACTTGTGTATGGATATCCCGTCATATCGTTCCTTATATGGTGCTCAAAGGGTGCAAGAAATATCTTCGATTTCAGATCGTTGGAAGCGTTCAACATAAGAATCTGTTTCGCACTCACTATAGGATGCTTTCGAATTTCTTCCCATTCCTTGGCGTTCAAGGCACCCGCCTTCGTGAGAACCTCCAAAGGGACCTCCACCTTGCCAAGGTCGTGAAGAAGTCCACATATGCCCAAGTGTTCCAATGGAACGCGAGAGAGCCCAATGCGCTTCCCCAGACATAATGACAAAACGGCCACATTGACCGAATGGGTATAGGTATAATCGTCATAGTCCTTGATTGAACTCAATCCGACGAGGACTCCATCGTCTTTGGTGACAATGTCCACCATCCCTTGGACCATCCTTTTGGCCTTTCGTACCCCGGCATGACCCTGCGTGGATATTTTCTCTGCCATCTGCTTCACCGAAGTCAAGGCATGCATGTAAATGAGGCGCCCCCTTTCCCGAAGATCATCCTCAGGAGTAATATGTTGCGATTTAACCTCCTGCACAATGCCTATCCAGGAAAAATCCGTGGTTTCAAGCTTCTCTTTGAGCCAGGTATAGGGATTATCCTGTTCGACGGATTGGACAAGCCATCGCATGAAACGCAGGATTTCGGTCTCAGAAGCGTTTCCTACAGAAGGACCGAAACTTAATCCCCCGAGGCCTCGTCTTCGAAAGAACTCCACCAGCACCTGAATGAGACCAGCCAATTCCCTTCGGAATCTTATCTTTTCTCCATCAACGAAAAATCGTTCCTCAAAAATCAAGACTGCCAAATCATCCGTTAATTCTCGCGACGAAAGCACCTTTTTAAACTGTTTGAGGGAGGCCTTAACCAATTCATTATTATCCTTGTGTATTCTGACAGCCTGTATCATACGATGCACAGCCAAAAACAGGGCTTCTTCCCATGTCGGAGTGTTCATTCGCTTTTGAGACATACTCATGGTTTATCTCCTTGACTCCCCCGACCCTCTAAGACTGCTTGAGCGGAACTTCGGACCCCAGCGAAACGACTTTGTGAAGCATGCTCTAAAATCGATTCAGACTCCTTGTTCTCCAGATCCAAGAGAGCATAAGCAGCGGCCTCTCGAAGTGCAGACCCGCGGAATCTGGAAATCAATCCGCCCTTAAAAAGGATGTTCTTGAGGAAAGGGGCTGATTTGGCCGAGCCACATCTTCCAAGGGCCCTGATGTATGGAGACAGATGGCCACTTTCCTTGTCACGAATTCTTTGCTTCTGAAGAAAAGAGAGAAGGACGGCTTCCGCCGATTCGCTTCGGCGAGACCCAAAATATTCGACTATAAGTTCACGAATAAGTTCACTCTCATCATCCCTGAGTGGACCAATTTTCTCAGGAACCCACAGATCTCGAGCCATGATCGCCCTGAGTGCTTCAATCCGGACCCTTTCTGACTTATGAGTAGCCAACTCAATCAACACCTCCGAAGACCTATCATCTTCTAAGCGGCCCAGTATGGGAACGACAAGATGTAGGAGATCTTCATCTGTTTTGTTCAGTGCTTCCACGAAGGGATCCGTGTTTCCCGCGGAAAGTGCAACGACCACATCTGAGAGCATCTTTCGCACCGGGGTAGATTCGCTCTTTGTGATCATCGGAGTGAGGGCGTAAACTGCTTTAGAAGGCAAGAGAAGCAGGACCTTTTTTGCCTGCTCGATATCCGTCGCGCTCATTGTGGGGAACACATCGCTCAGGGGCGAAAGAAAGTCCGGGCTTGATGCAGTGCTAAAGAGCTCCTTGATCCGAGCACGAGACAAAGGCTGCGTTTCTTCATATAAATTGTAAATCCTGCGCAGACCTTTCAAAATTCGGAGAGTCACTTCGAAGTCTTTTCGAGCAAAACAGGAATGGAGTTCTTCCTCCAAAAATTGGAAGACCACATCGCACACCCGCTCATCTTGCTTCCCGATAAGGAGATCGGATAAAATATTTAGAATTTCACGGATGGCATCCCGCTCTTCTTCCCGGCGGGTCATCTCCACAAGAGCCCCGATCTCTTCATGTGTCAGTGCCGTCGATGCCATATCTATAGTCGGCAAAGGACTCGGACGATCCACTGTATCTGGGTCGCCACCAGCCGTATCCAAGAGGCTGGGGCCATTGCCCTCTCTCATCGGAGGCAGCCTTCCCAAAGTTCTGTCTTCGCTTTCTGATAGAGAAAATTCTGTCTCTAAATCAGCCTCCAGGATATGTTCTGCAGATTCATATTGAATGTGAGGCAATTCAGCCTCCCACATGGCCGTCACGATGTCCCCTTCGGCCTCTTCGGAAATGCTCTTATACTTACTGAAGATCCCAACAAATAGTCTGACTTCCCAAGGCTCCCACTCACTTTGAAAGACAAGGGCTGTGATGCCATCCCGGAAAAGGGCAAAGGCCAGATCGCCGTCTTTCGCCTCCCCTTTATACACGACTTCATCTTCAAAAAACAGCTGGCTTTTCTCCACCCTGAACTCAAGCTCGTCATACTCTTCCAGAAACGCATCCAGGTGGTCCTGGAGGCTCGTCAAGGCTGTTTTGTAGAGAGGGTGGTCTTCTGGGTATAGAGATGACATCTTTACGGCAAGGAGCAAAGACGAAATAACGTGCCTTGCGATTTCCACTGCATCCTTGCCCGATTTCCCATCTATTTCCGGAGACACCATATCATGGCTCCAATCCAAAGAGTCTAGGTTTACATACTTCTCAAAAAAGACTGAATGCACGATCCCCTTGGAACGGGAAGTATATCACGCAGTCCTCCCGGGATGGGAACTCCCTGAGGTACTGAACATCATAAGAGAGTCTTGCGAGCGTAGTGTAAAGGCTTCATCATGCCAAATGAATACTATACTTCGGTATTTTATGACTATTTTACAGGGCCGCACGGTATTCGTCAAGAATGTTGAACTACAGAACAAACCCTAGCACCGCGAAATGATGGGACGTCGCCCGCATGGCGGGATTTTCTTCGATTCTGGAGTTCATAGGCGCTTTGACAGGGAGGGGGGAAATATTTAAGCGAAAATAGAGCAGTGTCGTGTCCCAGAAATACCTTCCATCATTTTAGCAGGTTCTTATTATTCAAATTCATTCTGAGACACGACACTCACTCATTCCGTTTTTTAAAAAGGGAAGACCGGGCTTTTAGGTCCTGTCGAGTTAGATGACCTTCAAAATGCGCAGTCTCTCCTGACGGCCGGTTTGGGCGCCCTGAATCGCCTTTTCAGGGCCAAGCACCTTCACGAGTCCTCTCTCCTTCAAGATCTCCAAGGCTTGCCCAAAGCTCCGAAAATCCGACGCTGTGGTATTCAATACTTCTTCCCGGATTTGCTGGCGTTCTTTTTCAGTTTGACCGGTGATGTGACGAAGCATGGAGGCAAATCCCTTGGCATCCGGCAACATGTATTGATCTATATCCCCGATAGTCCCGATAATACTCCGTATGATTTCATCTTCATGCAGCGTGGCTGTATTGAGAAAATCAGCCGTTTGATCAAATACTTCAAGAGTCTTGGATAGGTTCGGGTCCCGATATGAGACAAAGGATAAGACACCTGAAAATCGATCAAAATGGCAAAAACCTCCGTATGCTCCACCCCTAACCCGGATTCGATCCCAAAGCCATGTATTCCGCAGGTATCGGCATATCACAAGAGAAGAACCATGGAAACGATATCCTCCTTCGAAGATGTTCACACCTTTTGCCACATAATTGACCTGACTCGGGATAGTCATCCCTTCGCATTCAGCGGGTCTTTCAGGTGACCACACAGCTTGTCTTCTCATCGAAACCGGTAAGACCTCTAAAAATCCATTCACTTGGGATCGGAAATGAGACCATCCGGTCTCCTCCAAGGTGATGTTGAGAAGCATGGCATTACGGTTGATCAGAAAACTGCGAATCTCTTCCATATCTGCAAGAACGCCGGACCAGTCGTCATCCAGGGCTTTTGCGAGCCTGCGGAGAAAAAACAGGTAGGTCACACCGCTCATCTGTTCAGCGGCCCACTCCGCTTCGTGAAACTGCGCGCTCAAACGTAGACTCACCATTTGATGTCCCATAGACATCAACTTCTGTTCCTGCCTCGCCTTTGCCTCCAAGACCATCTGTCGAAACCGATCTTTTCTATCCAGTCTCGCATTAAGCAGAATGTCTCTCAGGATGTCCATCAACTCCATGGTCTGAGACTTCATGGCCTTGCCTCTGAGGAACAGCCAAGCCGCGGCTTTCTGTTCCTCTTTGACAGCTGATGTCAATATTGACGGTCTTATCCCGCCGGTCTTGCGGCTAATCCGTTGTGAGAGGCTGACATAGTCCTCGGTCTCTGTTCCCATTTCCAGCAAGGCCCTGCCGAAAAGATGAACATACGGGAGGAGTCTCTGAGGCAGGGCATGGAGGTCAAAGCCTACATCCAGATAAATGATGCCGTTGGTGAAAAGATCATGATATAATATGGGAGTTTTGGCTTGTTCCAAGACAGACGATGGAATCGTCCTGTTTCTTTTGTCCAATGCCTCAATACTCAGGGTGGGGATAGTCGCCAGGGCTTCCGGAGAATCAGGGGTCTCTTGGAACTGCTTGAGATCTCTTGTTTGTCTGACCACATCTTGAAGGTTCTTCGAAGTCATGGCCTCGCGAATCTCGCTCAATTTCTCCTGCTCAGCAGCCTCCTCCTTTTGAGCGAGTTCTTTGTCCGGTCTTAAGATGAGGGTGGTACGATGAGGATTGCCAATAAACCAGTTATCAATCATCCCCTCAAAAACCGGTTCTCCGGTTGAAAGTCGGGCTTTCAAACTCTCCAAAGGGGTTTCAAAAGTAATCAGAGTGAGTGGGTCTTTGTCATATAACCAACTGTTCAAAGCTCTCAGCATCTGCCCCAATCCGCGCGGATAGGCCCCAGTGTTATTTTCCCGGAGACTGAATTCAATGGTATTCAAGGCTGCTTCAACCGTCTCCGGATCAATGCCTTCTTTGGTCAGGTGAAACAGAGTCTCCTGAATAAGACGCACGACCTTTCCAATATCCTTCAGATCAATCCCCTTGAGCCCGGTGGAGAAATACATCTGGCGCAGTTCACTGCCGAGCCCTCCGCCGCAAAGATCTTCACCCAGATTTGAATCAATAAGGGCCTTCCTCAAGGGAGACCCCGGCATACCGAGAAGGATATACTCCAACACATGAAACGCCAGATTAGCTTCCCCGTCGGCGCTCTCTTTCAAGAGCCAGTTCAGTGTCACCATCCCCTTTGAACTCTCATCCTCTCCCGCAGGAAAAGAACGTGTGAGTTCTCTGGGACACTTAAAGGGTCGTTGCGGTTCAATAGCTGAATCGATGTCCAGACGCTTAAAATCCTTAAGATACTCGTCCACAAGATGTACCCTCTTCTCGGGATCGTCATCGCCGTAGAAAAAGATACGGGCATTGGAGGGGTGATAATATTTCCTATGAAAGGCCTTAAGTTTCTTGAAGGTCAAATTTGGGATTTCCTTGGGATTTCCACCTGAATCAAAACCATAAGTATTATCCGGAAATAACGATTGTTGGGAATACTCTGATAGAAGAGAATCAGGAGACGAATAGACTCCCTTCATTTCGTTGAAGACAACCCCTTTAAAGATAAGCGGTTCATCGGCTTTCTCTAGTTCAAGATGCCAACCTTCCTGCTGAAGTATCATAGGGGTGAGTCTGGGATAGAATACAGCGTCCAAATAGACGTCGATGAGATTGTAGAAATCCTGCACATTTTGGCTGGCCAAGGGATAACAGGTCTTGTCAGGGTAGGTCATCGCGTTGAGAAATGTCTGAAGGGAGCCTTTCAGAAGCTCTACAAAGGGCTCCTTGACCGGATATTTTCTGGAGCCGCATAACACGGAATGCTCTAGGATGTGGGGCAGTCCTGTGGAATCGCTGGCCGGAGTCCGAAAGGTGATGCCGAAAACCTTATTCTCATCTTCATTGCTCAGAGATAACAGCTCCGTGCCGGTCTTCACATGACGAAAAAACGCTGCCTCTGTTTTCAATTCATAGATGTGTCGCTCCCATATCTTCTTAAACCCATGGCTTATTGCCATCTATCCCTCCGATATCATCGCCTGTTTTCAAATGATGGTCATGTCGACTTAAATCTGTGCGGCACTTTCAGGCTTCGGCCGTCATGATCTTATCACGGGGCTCCGAAGAAAGGCCCGGCGTGTCCTCATTGATCATCCGGTGTAACTGGAGAAATCCATGAAGAAACGATAAAATGCCGCTATGATAAGAGAATGGGTAATCTCCCCCTCCCGGATAAGGCGCGGTATTTCCTTCACAGGCCTGAGCACCACCTCGATGTCTTCTTTCTCATCCTGTTCTTGTTCTCCCAGTATGGAGATATCTCGAGCTAGATATGTGAAGCATATGTTGTCGAGGAAAGCTGGGTTGGGGTGCACGTGGCCTAATAGCTGCATGCCGGATGCCTGATATCCCGTCTCTTCCCGAAGTTCCCGCCTGGCGGCCTCTTCAGGGGAGTCGTTCCCCTCAATGATCCCGCCCGGGATTTCCAGCGTGATTGTTCTTGTCCCGTGGCGGTATTGACGGACAAGCACAACATCATTGTCTGAGGTCAAGGGAATCACATTGACCCAATCTCTGGATTCTAGAATATAGAAATCGTAATCCTCAAGGGTACGGGGCGATTCTGCGCGATCCTTGCGCAGGTCAAAAATCGGGAAGGATTTGCTGGTTTGACTGGAGATCAACTTCCATGGTTTTAGCGGCATCTTGATAAGTCCTTTTTCCCCTTTTCTGCCTTTGTGACTCAGTGGCTGATCATTTACTCCTCTTAGTTGAAGAGAATATATGGGAAAAAGCTCTGAACATTCAAGTAAAAACACCTTAAGTCTTGGAGTATTGAGTAAGGGTCATCAATAGGTATGCATAAACACGAGAACCGTTGTTTTCAAATGACTTAGGCTGACTGGCCGAAAAACCGTTTGATGTCGGAAAGCTCATGGGTTAATGGGATTTGAGGGAGACTGTCAAAGAAGAAACGGCCGTATCGGCTGTTGATCATCCTGATATCTAGGATGGAGAAAACGCCTCGGTCGGAAGTGTTTCTGATGAGTCTTCCTAATCCCTGTTTCAGGGAGATAATGGCAGAGGGGAGTTGGTATTCCATGAAGGGATTCCCTTTGCGCCTTTGAATGGATTCTATGCGACCTCCGACAATAGGCTCACCCGGCGAGTCAAAGGGAAGCTTGTCAATGATCAAACAGCTAAGGGCCTCCCCCGGAACATCGACGCCTTGCCAAAAAGACCCCGTTGCCAATAGTACCGAGTGTGTGTCGCGCTTGAATTCCTCCAGCAACACAGACCGGGGAGCCGTGCCTTGTTTGAAGATGGTATAGGGGACTTCACCCTCCAAACGTTGGTGGACAAGGTTGAGATTTTGATAACTGGTAAACAGGACCAGCGCCCGCCCGGAGGTGATCCTCAAAATGTCCAAGATCCTCTTGGCCGCCCTGAGCCCGAAATCGGGATGACTGGGGAGAGGCAAATCCTTTGGAATATACATGAGCGTCTGTTCCTGGAAAAAAAAGTGGGAAGCGTAAATCTTTTCCAACACATCTTCAGAGATCCCCATTCGGGATCGATAATAAGAAAAATCTCCGTTCGTAGAAAGGGTTGCTGAGGTAAAAATTATGCTTCTCCCCTCCAAATAGAGGGACTCTTCCAAGTACGGCGAAACATTTAGCGGCGAGGCATGAAGCACCACGCCTTTCCTTCGTATTTCATACCATCGCAGCCAATCAGGGGTTGTCGAAGACAGGACATGCTCAAGACGTTGCTCCAGCTCACCGGCCCTGGACGCATAGGCCTGAAACTCAGCACTCTTCAACCTCTTCAAGTCAGACTCTTCAGAAATAAATCTCATGCTATTCCTGATATCACGCCCAAGACCCGTATGGATCTTATCGAGGATCTCATCCTCTAGCCGTCCTTTCTCCTCAGAGCCGGTAAATAGGTCTCGAAGGCCTTCCGCTCTTGATCTCATGAGATCCAGATGTCTCTTTAGCTCTTTCTCCACGTCATTCCCATGGGCCTTCACTTCCTCTTCGAGATCTTTTACCAGCTCAGTCAATTGATTCGTGCTGAAGCTCTCGCCAAAATAGTCAGTGGCAATCTCCTCTATGCTGTGGGCTTCATCAAAAACGACGACCTGAAAGCGAGGAATGATTTCTCCAAACCCTCCCTTCTTGACAATCAGATCAGCAAAAAAGAGGTGATGGTTGACGATGATGATTCTGGCTTCAGCCGCTCTTCTTCGAAGAGCGTTCAGATAACAATCCTCTGCATGAAGACATTTGGAACCAAGACATTGTTCCGACGTGGAGGATATGGAATCCCAGAGCAGATCGTCATCCCTCATCCATTCCAGTTCGGCACGATCGGCGAAATCCGTCGTTCCAATCCACTTCTCGATCCTTTTTTGTGTGACTTCCTGGGTAGGTTTCAAAAAGGACAGGTGGGAGAAATATTGATGATATCGGTACAGGCAAAGGTAATTCTTCCGCCCCTTCATGAGCATGGCATCCACATCGAGGCCCGCGGCTTTTTCAAGAAGGGGAATATCTTTAAAAAAAACCTGTTCTTGGAGGTTCTTGGTCCCCGTGGATATCACGGCCTTCTTGCCGCTAAGCACAAGGGGAACAAGATACCCGAGGGTCTTTCCGGTTCCCGTGCCCGCCTCAATAATGGCTGAAGTCTTTTCCCTGATGGCCTTTTCAATCAAACGGGCCATCTCAACCTGTGCGGCACGGTATTCAAATCCCTCAAGCGATTGGGAAACCAAACCGTCAGGACCCAAGATCTGTTCGATATGATCTGAAGAAATGGACATCGAGAGAATACGATTTCTTCCTTCCGCCTTTGTGGCTACAGGAGGTCCCCGATCTGCGAAATATCCGTCTTCTCAGCCATCATCTTGGTGATCTGATTAAACCCTTTTGTTTCACCCAGCATAATGCAGCCAACAATATGATTGTCTTTGATAACGATCTTCCTGTAAATCCTTCCTTCGGTTTTGACCCTGGCTTCAAACTCATTTTCAGCGTCAATGTTGCCCGCCGAGGCCAGATCAACACCAGCCACCTTGAGGGTATTGGCCATGGTCGTTCCATCATAAGTCATATCGCCTCCGGCCATATTGATCCCCGCGATCTTTCCCTGTTCCATCGCAGCCGGCCAGATGCCGTAGGGTATCCCTTTGTACTCTGCCACATCACCGGCCGCGTATATCCCTGACTGACTAGTCTGCAGATGCTCATCCACCAGAATGCCTTTGTTAATACTCAGGGCCAAAGATTCAGCCAATACCATATTAGGGCGCACTCCGGCTGAGATAACGACCATCCCTCCCGAAATAGACTCTCCTCCTTCCAGCAGAACTCCGTTGACTTGACCTTCTCCTGTGATCTCCTGGGTCTTGGCCCCTAAACGGAAGGAGAACCCCATATCTTCCATGATCTCCTGAAGTCTCCGGGCTCCATCCACATCCAACTGTTTCGGCAGTAGCCTTGGAAAAAACTCAACGACCATGATCCTCTTTCCCAATTTCTTCAGTGCATAACCCGCTTCAAGACCAAGCAGGCCGCCGCCAATCAGAATAATATCCTCCACCTTCTTTGTGTAGGCCGAGATATCGCGGGCGTCCTGAATGTCACGAAGTGCAAACACGCCTTTATTCTCAGATCCTTGAATGGGTGGAATAAATGAATGACTCCCTGTGGCAATAAGGAGGCGGTCAAAAGCAAACCTCCGATTGTCTTCTGTAATAGCAGTCTTCTCCCGGAGTTTTACATCCTCAACGCGTGTCTTGAGTTTGAGACTGATATTCCGATCCTCGTACCATGTCATCTTTTTAGCAACAAGTTCCGCTTCGGATATGTCTCCGGATATGAACTCACTAAGTCGTAAACGATAGTAAAAAGGGATGTCCTCGTCAGAGAATACGTTAATATTTCCCTCGCTATCCTGCTTACGGATATTTTCCGCGGCCGTGGTTCCGGCCACACCATTGCCTATAATCACATAATTCCTCATATCCCAACCTCCTCTGATCCCGTTTGTAGGGTTACCATTATATGTATCATCATGTAGTCTCTTTCATCAAAGGACATACCTCTATTCTTAGGAGTGTTCAAAAGATAAGCCTGAATCGGGCGTTGACAATCGTAAGGTTGGCGGGCAAAAGAACCTCCCAAACGAATCAGTGTACCTGCCGAAGAAAGGCCGTGAGTCGATGCGTCTATTTGTGCTGCAAGAGAAGTTCTTTTATCCCGCCGCGGTAGATAAATGACTTTAAAGGAATGAACGGCTCCACCATTCCCAGCAAGGCCCTATTGTGGCGCCTTTGCGAGGGAAGGCTCAAATGCGGCTGAGGCCGTCGGAACACATCAAAGTCTTCTGCAATGACATAGGATTGGATCCCTGGATCAACGATGTGATGTTCATCTTGAACGACAGCCAACAGGATTCCGGATGGCCTTATCATATAGGAACACCGCGCGACCAGCGCAGAGATTCCCTGATCGTCCAGATAGTCAAACAACGCCCAAAGCGTAATTCCGTCGAAGCTGTTTGGTGGGTAATCCAAATCTTGCCAGGCCTGGTTTTGAGTACGCTCCTTGCGGCGGGCCAGATCCAGACGAAGAAACATGTCACAGACAAAAACCCTCTTCACTCGCCGAGCAAAGAACTCAAGATTTTCACCGCACACAGGCCCGACATCCAACAACTGGGCATCAGTCTGATTCTCGAGATGCTCCGTGAATAGTCTTAAGGCGTGACTTGTATATCGCGATCGCCTAGGCTCATTGGCTTGGCTCTCTCTTAGCCGAGCAGTATGAGACCTCAAAGATCACTCCCCCTTTGCACCTTTGCCTGCCAGACTGAGAGGCTCTTTTTGAGAGGTCGAAAAACCCGATTCATTCGGCCTTTTTATGGAAACATCCTTTACCGGGGACTCTCTCTCAAGCTCAATAGAGGCCTTAAGCATTGCCCCGTCCTCCACTGATATTCGCTTTGACCTGATTTCACCACTAAAATCGGCCGTCCTGGTGATCGTTACTTTGTCCAAAGCCGTAATATTGCCAATCAGATGTCCGCTTACGGTGACTTCACCGGCTTGAATCTCGGCCTCAACCTGGCCATTAAGGCCCACCGTCAGATGATGCCTGGCGAGCTCAATCTTGCCTTTGACAGTTCCTTCGATCATCAAGTTTCCTTCACCCCGAATGTTTCCTTCGATAAAAACATTCTCCCCGATAATTGTGTCCGGCTGTGAAGAAATCGGCCGCGCCTTCGGTTCCGTGTAGGTCTCTTCCCTTCTAGATTTCTTTAACATATTTGCTCCTTTCACGCTCTATGTAATAGGATAATCTGGTGAAAACTCCCTATCATATTGAAACCCCCCTTTACGGTTCCATCATGTCCATATCAGGATTCTTCTTCACAAATAGGATGTAGGATCCAGAACTCCGGCCTCCTGAAACCCTTTCCGCCTCAAGATACAACTATCACAATGACCGCAGGCCTTTCCTTCTTGAGAAGGATCATAGCAGCTCAAGGTCATGCCGTAGTCAACACCCAGTTCCACGCCTTTTCGGATGATCTCAGCCTTGGTCATGCAAACAAGAGGGGCATTGATTCTGAACCGGATCTTACCCTCCACTCCGGCTTTAGTAGCCAGATTCGCCATCTTCTCAAAAGCCTCGATGAATTCCGGACGACAGTCAGGGTAACCGCTGTAGTCGATAGCATTTACACCTATGAAGATATCGGCGGCCCCCACAACTTCAGCCCAGGCCATTGCATAGGAAAGGAATATAGTATTCCGTCCGGGCACATAGGTCATAGGAATCTCCCGCCCCATCTCTTTAATATCCCGGCCTTTGGGTACCTCGAAAAGGCCGGTCAGCGCCGAGCCCCCGATCTTTGCCAGGTCTATGTCGACTATCAGGTGCTCTTTGGCCTCCAGGGCATTACTCACCCTGTGAGCAAAATCGAGTTCCATGACATGCCGCTGGCCATAGCGGAAACTCAAACTGTAGACCGCGAACCCTTCGGCGCGTGCAATGGCCATGGCCGTGGTGGAGTCGATTCCTCCGCTCGAGAGGACGACCGCCTTTTTCTGAGTGGCGCCCATTGTGTGCCTTTAGACCCTTCTTTGCCCTTGACCCCAAATCAACTTATGAAGCTGCAGATGCAGTCTCACGTCTAAATGGTCCTCCAGAATCCACTTTGCCAAAGTCTTTGGTTCTATTTTTCCAAAAACAGGTGAGAAATGCGCCGCTCTGATCCTCGTGGAATATACGGGTATCAGATTCAGTACACGCTTTGCGTATTCGTAATCCCTCCTGTCTCCAATGACAAACTTCACTTCGTCTTTGTCAGTGAGTATGTTCAGATTCTTTAGGTCGTTCTTTTCTTCCTCACCGCTTGATGGGCATTTGATATCCACGATTCTGACGCACCGTCTATCAACTCTGTCGATGTCCTGAGACCCGTTCGTCTCCAGAAGAACTTCATAGTCCTCATCCAGCAATCTCTGAATCAGCGCAGGAGTCTCCTTTTGAAGCAATGGTTCTCCTCCGGTGATTTCAACAAGACGGCATTCATAAGATCCTATCTCCGCAAGAATCTCTTTTATTTTCAATGAGTTACCCTCTTCGTAGGCATATTGGGTATCGCAATAAGAGCATCTGAGATTGCATCCCGTAAGTCTGATAAAAACACAGGGGCGCCCGGCAAAGGATGATTCTCCCTGGATGCTGTAGAAGACTTCGTTGATTTTCAGCGACACCTTTCTCTCCTCTAAAAACACGGGCTAACGCCCCCCTGAATCGGAGAGGCCCGGGTCCCGGCTTTGTCCATCCGCCTTCGCAGGAAACCCCGCATTTATGCGGGGAGGAATGCTCTTGTCATCCGCTTCGGCGGATGTCGCCCTTGACACCGGGACGGATGAATCCGCCGAAGCCTTGTGCGAAGGCGGGTCGTGTAATGGGAACCACGGGTTTACCCGTGGGGCTCCATTGGAAGATGACACGAAAGGCACTTCCGGACGTTTTCACTGACAGGTCGAGCCTTTTTCATCCCGGACTTACCATATCAGTCTAACATAACATAAAAGGTTCTGAAAGGGATCATGTCAATCGCGAAGCTGAAAACAGACGAAATCCTCTGGAATTGGATAAATTTCGCTGAATCCGATAAGTCCCCTTTTTGATATCCCAAATTGATTTCAGAATTTGATATTGACATCATTTGGCATTATTCTATGATACGGTGAGACGAGCAGCAAATAAACATGGACAAATGCTGGAAACTGCACCCAGAGAAAAGGAGATGCGAGCATGGAAAGTGATGTAAAACTCTACAGCCTCAGCACATGTAGCCACTGCAAAGCGACCAAGAAGTTTCTGGGCGAGTGTAACGTGAAATACGAATTCACTGACGTGGATCTAACCTACGGAGAAGAAAGGGCCGCTATACTCGAGGATATCAAAAAACTCAATCCTCAGTGCTCGTTTCCGACTATCATCATTGGCGATAAAGTCATTGTCGGGTTTAAAGAAGACGAAATCAGGGAGGCTTTGGGATTATGAAAGAAGCGGAAAAACTCTATGAAACATTGAAGAAGATCCAGGAGCCCAAAGGATTTTTCTTTAACAAGGACAAAGGAAGGACCCTTGATCTCCTTGAAGCACTTCTGACCAACAAAGAGCGTTATGGGTATATGGGTTGTCCTTGCAGACTGCTCTCAGGAGACCGGGATAAAGACCGGGATATCATTTGCCCGTGTGTCTATAGGGAGGCCGATGTCCGTGAATACGGGAGTTGCTACTGCAATCTCTATGTGACCGAAGAGTGGAATGAGGGGAAAATTGCCCACGAATACGTTCCCGAGAGAAGGCCGCCAGAAAACCTTTTCACCTAGATCCTTCCCCCAACAAATTAAGACCTTTGAAAGAAGCTTCGTTTTGTTCAAGGTCACGGTGGGTAGAGTGCCCTGAGGATCAACAGGGCCATTTACCATTTTGGAGGCAAACAGATGGAACAGACCGCAAAACTGATCGTGGACGGCAAAACCTATGAACTGCCTATTGTCGTTGGTACGGAAGGAGAAAGAGGCATCGACATCTCCAGACTTCGCCAGGAAACCGGGCTCATTACTCTGGATCCAGGCTACGCAAATACCGGGAGCTGTAAAAGCGGCATCACCTTTATGGATGGAGAGAAGGGAATTCTCCGGTACCGGGGGATCCCGATTGAACAATTGGCGGAACATTCCACTTTTACGGAAACCGCCTATCTATTGCTCAACGGGGAACTCCCCACCAGAGAACAGCTGACCAACTTCTCTATCCTGTTGAACGATCATTCTCTTGTCCATGAGGATATGCGTGAGTTCTTTGAGAATTTTCCCAGACGCGCCCACCCCATGGGGATTCTATCTTCCATGGTCAATGCCTTGCGCGCCTTCTACCCCCAACTCCCCGAGAGTTCGGAAGACGAGAATGTCAATGTGATGTCAACCCGGCTTCTATCCAAGGTGAGGACCATGGCGGCCATGTCCTATAAGATCTCAAAGGGTCACAAGGTCGTCTATCCCAGGCATGATCTCACCTACGCCGCAAATTTTCTCAATATGATGTTTGACTCTCCGGTCCTCCCCTATAGGATCGACGAGGTTCTCGTGGAAGGCCTCAATGTATTCTGGATTCTTCATGCGGATCATGAACAAAACTGCTCCACCGCCGCGGTACGACTGGTGGGAAGCGCAAGGGTCAACCTTTACGCCGCTATTTCGTCGGGCATATCTGCCTTGTGGGGACCTCTGCACGGCGGAGCCAACCAGGCGGTAGTGGAAATGCTCAAGGAGATACAGGCGAACAACGGTGACGTGAAACCCTTCATAAAAAGGGCTAAGGACAAGAAAGATCCCTTCAGGCTTATGGGCTTTGGACACAGGGTCTATAAGACCTATGATCCTAGGGCCCGTATTATGAAAAAGGTGTGTGACAAAGTCTTGAATAGGCTGAAACAGAAAGATGAGTTACTCGATATTGCGGGAAAACTGGAGGAGATAGCCTTAAAGGACCCTTACTTTATCGATCATAACCTTTATCCCAACGTCGACTTTTACACCGGCATCTTTCTGCAAGCTCTAGGTATTCCCATCAACATGTTCACGGTCATGTTCGCCATCGGGCGACTGCCCGGCTGGATCAGCCAATGGAGAGAGAGCATAGATGATCCCCAGTGGAAACTCCACCGGCCGAGGCAGATCTACACGGGTTCTAAAGAGCGGGATTATGTCCCCATGAAAGACCGGAACTCATCAAAAGGGAAGCCTTAAGGAGAAGTCAATATGCCCATTTCTGATAAGGTTCGGGGGTCTTTGGAAAGGTCCTCATGGATCAGAAAAATGTTCGAAGAGGGAGCCAGGAGAAGGGCTGAATTTGGTGCTGAGAATGTATTCGATTTCTCTCTTGGAAACCCCAACCTGGAGCCCCCTGCTCGTCTGAAAGAAATCCTCAAAGAACTGGCCAATGATTCCAGAAAAGGCCTACATGCCTATATGCCTAATGCCGGGTTACCGGATACCAGGAAATCGGTGGCTGATTATCTGTCCACACAGGAATCCTTGAGTTTCACACTTGATGATATCCTGATGACTGTCGGGGCCGGAGGGGGCCTCAATGTCGTCCTTAAGACGATCCTTGATCCTGGAGACGAAATTCTTATTCTGACCCCTTTTTTTGCGGAATACATTTTTTATATCGACAACCACCAGGGCATCCCCAGATTGGTGCCCACCAAATCGGACTTTTCCCCTGACCTGGAGCTTATCGAAGCGTCCATCACAGAAAAAACAAAGGCCGTATTGGTCAATTCTCCCAACAATCCCACCGGAAAGGTCTATTCTGAAGCGGACCTTAAAGGGCTGGGATTGCTTCTTGCTAATATGAGCAAAAAACACGGTCGCGCCATCTACCTTGTATCGGATGAGCCTTATCGAAAAATCGTCTACGACGGCGTGCAGGTCCCCAGTGTTTTTAATATCTATGGGGAGACCATCGTGGTGACTTCATTTTCAAAGGACCTTTCCTTGCCTGGAGAGAGGATCGGATACATCGCCGTGCATCCAGACCTCACCGACAAGGCCGCCGTCCTGGATGGGTTGGCCCTCTGTAACAGGATCCTCGGTTATGTCAATGCCCCCGCATTTATTCAAAGAGCGGTGTCCCACCTCCTGGAAACAAGCGTGGATATCGACCAGTATAGGAAAAAGAGGGATACCCTCTGGGAAAATCTGGTGTCATTTGGATACGAAGCGGATAAGCCTCAGGGATCGTTTTACCTCTTTCCCCGAAGTCCCATTGAAGATGATGTGGCCTTCGTGTCGGCCCTGCAGGAGGAGAACATTCTCACGGTGCCCGGTACAGGATTCGCCGGACCGGGGTATTTCAGAATCGCCTACTGCGTTGATGACGCCACCATTGTTAACGCCTTGCCGGGATTTAAGAGAGTCATCTCAAAGTTCATCTGAGCGGTCAGACCTCATCAAGGCGCGTTTTGGGTCTTCTCTCTCAACGGACCATGGTTTCCTTTTGCCGGAGAT